>CAMLSD010000136.1 GCA_946482595.1 uncultured Comamonadaceae bacterium | reverse complement strand
TCGATCAAGACCGTGATCGACCGCAACCCCGACATGCGCCAGGGCGATGTCTATGTGCTCAACGACCCCTACCACGGCGGCACCCACCTGCCCGACGTGACCGTGGTGACGCCGGTGTTCCTGCCGGGCACGGCCACCGGGCGGCCGCTGTTCTACGTGGCCTCGCGCGGCCACCACGCCGACATCGGCGGGATCACCCCGGGCTCGATGCCGCCGTTCTCGCGCACCATCGATGAAGAAGGGGTGCTGATCGACAACGTCAAGCTGGTCGAGGGCGGCGTGCTGCGCGAGGCCGAGATGCTGGCCCTGCTGGCCAGCGGCCCGCACCCCTCACGCAACCCGGCACAGAACCTGGCCGACCTGCGCGCGCAGATCGCCGCCAACGAAAAGGGCGTGCAGGAGCTGCATGCGATGGTCTCGCAGTTCGGGCTGGACACCGTGCAGGCTTACATGCGCCACGTGCAGGACAACGCCGAGGAAAGCGTGCGCATGGCGATTGCCCGGCTCGATCCGGCGCTCACGCGTGACGGCCGCTTCACGCTGCCGCTGGACAACGGCTCGCGCATCGAGGTGGCCGTGCGCATCGACCGCGAACGCCGCTCGGCGGTGGTCGACTTCACCGGCACCAGCGCCCAGATGCCCAACAACTTCAACGCCCCGCGGGCGGTGACGATGGCGGCCGTGCTGTATGTGTTCCGCACGCTGGTGGACGATGACATCCCGCTCAATGCGGGCTGCCTCAAGCCCATCGAGGTGATCGTGCCCGAAGGGTCGATGCTCAACCCGCGCCCGCCCGCAGCCGTGGTGGCCGGCAACGTCGAGGTGTCGACCTGCGTGACCAATGCGCTGTACGGCGCCCTGGGCGTGCTGGCCGGCAGCCAGCCGACGATGAACAACTTCACCTTCGGCAACGAGCGCTACCAGTACTACGAAACCATCGCCGGTGGCTCGGGCGCGGGCATCGAGTTCGGGGATGACGGCAGACCCTCACGCGGATTTGCCGGCACGAGTGTGGTGCAGACGCACATGACCAACTCGCGGCTCACCGATCCGGAGGTGCTGGAGTTCCGCTACCCGGTGCGGCTGGAACGCTTTGCGATCCGTGCCGGCTCGGGCGGTGGCGGCCAGTTTGCCGGTGGCGACGGCGGCACGCGGGTCGTGCGCTTCCTCGAGCCGATGACCGCCTCGATCCTGTCCAACGGGCGCACCACCAGTGCCTTCGGACTGGCCGGTGGCGCGGATGGCGAACCCGGGCGCAACCATGTGCTGCGCTCGGACGGCAGCGTGGAGCGGCTCACCCACATCGGCTCGGTCGAGATGGGCGTGGGCGACTGCTTCGTGATCGAGACCCCCGGCGGCGGGGGCTACGGCATCGCCTGAGCGACGTGGCCGGCGCCGGCCCGTTGCCGCGGGCGGTGGGTCACACCCTCGACAGCTGGAAACCGCTGTCGGGGATGTCCGCCCCCTGCTGCAGCAGCCGGATGCGCAGCGACAGGTCGGTGCGCGAGTCGGCATGGGCCATGGCCTCGTCCAGCGTGATGAGGCCGTCGCTGTAGAGCTGGAACAGCGACTGGTCGAAGGTGACCATGCCGGCCTCGCCGCCGCGGGCCATCACCGTCTTGATCTCGTCGATGCGGCCCTTGAGGATGTAGTCGGCCACCAGCGGCGAACTCAGCAGCACCTCGCTGGCCAGCACACGCTTGCCGTGGCGGCCGGGAATGAGCCGCTGGCTCACCACGCCGCGCAGGTTCAGCGCGAGGTCCATCGACAGCTGGCGGATCGCCTCCTCGGGGTAGAACGACATGATGCGTTCGATTGCCTGGTTGGCACTGCTCGCATGCAGGGTGCTCAGGCACAGGTGGCCCGACTGGGCATAGGTCAGCGCCTGGTGCATGGTCTCGCGGCTGCGGATCTCGCCGATCATGATGAGGTCGGGTGCCTCGCGCATCGCATTGCGCAGCGCATCCTCGAAACTCAGGGTGTCGATGCCGACTTCTCGCTGGTCGACCAGCGAGCGCTGGTGCTTGAACGAGAACTCGATCGGGTCCTCGATGGTCAGGATGTGCCCGCTGATCTGCGAGGCCCGGTAATCGATCATCGCCGCCAGCGTGGTGCTCTTGCCGGTGCCCGACCCGCCGACGATCAGCACGAGGCCGCGCTTGAGCATCACCAGATCACGCAGCACCGGCGGCAGGCGCAGCTCGCCGAAACTCGGGATGGACTGGCGCACCAGCCGCGCCACCAGCGAGGTCTCGCCACGCTGATTGAACACGTTGACGCGGAACTGCCCGATGCCTTCGGCCTGGTAGCTCATGTTGAACTCCAGCTTCGACTCGAACTCGGCGATCTGTCGCTCGGACATGATGCTGTAGGCCAGCCGGCGGCCCTCGCCCGGTGCCAGCGGCGGCACGTCGACCGGATAGGTCTGGCCTTCGACCTTGATGTGCGGCGGCGCACCGACCGACAGGAAGAGGTCGGAGCCGCCCTTCGCGGCCACGAGCTTGAGCAGGGGTTGAAGTTCCATGCAGCCTCCTTGACTGGCCGGGCCCGACAGCACCGTGCCGCACCCTGACTGCAATTTGTACACTTCAGCCTGCATTGGTTCTCTCCCCGTTTGGGGGGGACCCCCCTCAACTCGGGGTGGGCCACACACGGCCCGACTGCCCCGCCGTCCACCCCCCCCGGACCCCCCCCATGAGCCAGCCCCATGGCCAGATCACCGGCGTCGAACCGGTTGACCGGGATGCCCAGAACCCCACGCTCGAGGTGGTGCGCCAGCTCGATGGCAGTGTGGTGGACGACAGCCTGCGGCTGCAGGCCCTTGAGCTGCCCTGCGTGTTCGGCCGTTCGCTGGAGCTGCTGCTGGCCACCGTGGACGAACTGCGGCCCGCCGCTGTGCTGGCCCTGGGCCTGGCCGGCGGGCGCAGCGAGGTGAGCGTCGAACGCGTGGCGATCAACATCGACGACGCCCGCATCCCCGACAACGCCGGTGCGCAGCCGATCGACCAGCCGATCGCGCCCGACGGCCCGGCCGCCTACTTCACGACCCTGCCGCTCAAGGCCATCGTTGCCTCGCTGCGCGCGGCCGGGGTGCCGGCAGCCGTGTCACAGACCGCCGGGACCTTCGTGTGCAACCATGTCTTCTATGGCCTGATGCATCACGCCGAGCGCCATCACCCGGGGATGAAAGCCGGCTTCATGCACCTGCCCTGGCTGCCGCGCCAGGCCGCCCGCCAGCCGCAGCCCACCCCCAGCATGGCGCTGGACACGATGCTGGCCGCCGTGCGGGTGGCCGCGCGCATCACGCTGCGCGAGACTGAAGACCACCGGCTGCCCGGCGGCGCGCTGCACTAGTGTTGTGAGCGCCCCCAGGGCCGGGCTGCGCCCAGCCCGCCCCCCGCGGGGGTCAAGGAAACTTGGGGCGGCCCGACGTTTCCTTGTGCGTGGGAAGTTCGTTGAACCCGTGTCGCGAGGGATCCACCGCTTGCGAATCCTGATGAAAACGGCCGATGCCCAGGCGCGGCGCACAGCGGGGCGGGATACCTCGCGAGCACCGCAACGACGGCAGCGGCTGTTGCTCGTCTGGATTCATCAACGAACCTCCCACTCACGACACGAGAACCGGCTCACCAGTTGGCTTCACGCTCCGGCGTGGCGCTGATGCGGTGGATGCTCAGGTCGGCCCCGTCGAACTCCTCCTCGGTGCTCAGGCGCAGCCCCACCACGGCACGCAGCACCCCATAGACCACCAGCCCGCCCAGCAGCGCCCAGGCCACGCCGGCCAGCGTGCCCAGCACCTGGGCCAGCAGGCTGACCCCGCCCAGCCCACCCAGCGCCTGGCTGCCGAAGATGCCGGCGGCCAGCCCGCCCCAGGCGCCACACAGGCCGTGCAGCGGCCACACGCCGAGCACGTCGTCGATCTTCCAGCGGTTCTGGGTCAGCGTGAACATCAGCACGAAGATCGCGCCGGCCACCGCGCCGGTCACCAGGGCACCGGCCGGGTGCATCAGGTCGGAGCCGGCACACACGGCCACCAGGCCGGCCAGCGGCCCGTTGTGCACGAAGCCCGGGTCATTGCGCCCGGCCACCAGCGCCGCCAGCGTGCCACCCACCATCGCCATCAGCGAGTTCACGGCCACCAGGCCCGAGATCTTGTCGATGGTCTGCGCGCTCATCACGTTGAAGCCGAACCAGCCCACCGTCAGCACCCAGGCGCCCAGCGCCAGGAAGGGAATGCTGGAGGGCGGATGCGCGCTGATGGCGCCGTCCTTGCGGTAGCGATTGCTGCGCGCGCCCAGCAGCAGCACGGCCGGCAGCGCAATCCACCCGCCCACCGCATGCACGACGATCGAGCCGGCAAAGTCATGGAAGGGCGAGCCGGTCACCGACTCCAGCCAGGCCTGCACGCCGAAGTTGCCGTTCCAGACCACCCCCTCGAACAGCGGATACACCAGCCCCACGATGACCGCGGTGGCCGCAAGCTGGGGGTAGAAGCGCGCCCGCTCGGCGATGCCGCCCGAGATGATGGCCGGGATCGCCGCCGCAAAGGTCAGCAGGAAGAAGAACTTCACCAGGTCATAGCCGTTTTTCTGCGCCAGGGTCTCGGCGCCGGCCATGAACTGCACGCCGTAGGCCACCGTGTAGCCCACAAAAAAGTACGCGATGGTGGACACCGAGAAGTCCACCAGGATCTTCACCAGCGCATTGACCTGGTTCTTCTTGCGCACCGTCCCCAGCTCCAGAAAGGCGAAGCCGGCGTGCATGGCGAGCACCATGATGGCGCCCAACAGGATGAAGAGGGCATCACTGCCCTGCTTGAGTTGCTCCATGGGGTTCCTCGAAACGGATGTCTGGGCCAAAGCGCAGCCGCCATGCACCCGAGTTGGGCAACAACGCAGCCTTGGTGCGCGAAAGCACCAGACGCAAGCAAAAGCTGTGCCGTTTTGGGGCGCTCACGATGCACCGTTGACGTGCCTCTCGGCGCGCATCACGCACGCAAGCGGTGCCACAGCCCGCTGCCCCGATCCACCGTGCGTGACGGCGCCCCGTGCCGGTGCATGGTGGCGCTGTAGCTCGGGCGGCAGAAATGTAGTACAGCTACATACAAACACCCTCCGATTTCACGGAACCGCCAGGGATCTTGCGGTGCCCAGGGCTTTCAGGGGCTACATGGGTGCCGCAGGCGTCCGAAAATCCGGCGCGAAGGATGCGTTTGGTAACAAGCAAACGCATCAGAATGTAGTCAAACTACCCATGAGGCCCCATGTTGAGCATTCTGACCCGTCTCCACACCGCCTGGCCAGCCCACCTGCACCCCGGACGCTGGCGCATCCGCAGCCGGCTGGCCCTGCTGTCCGGCCTGATGGTGGCCGTGGTGCTGTTCCTGCTGCTGAGCAGCCGACACGGCGTGGAGGTGGCCACGCGCGAGCTGTCCACCGTGTACCGCACCCATGCGGTGCCGATGGGGCAGTACGGCACCGCCCTGGACCGTCTGCACCGCAGCCGCATGCGCATCGTGCTGGCGATGGAAACCTCGTACACCCGGCAGGCCCAGGAGCATTTCGAGGCGGTGCTCAAGCTCGAGCAGACCATGATGGCCGGGCTGGAGGACGCGTTGACCCATGCCACCTCAGCCGACGAAACCCGGCTGATCGGCGAGTTCCGCCAGCACTGGGCGAGCTATCAGAAGGTGCGCGAGGACATCGTGCGCCTCTACAACGAAGGCGACCGCGCCCAAGCGGTGTCGGAGTTCCGCGCCAACCTCGCACCGCACTTCGACGGCGCCAGCCAGGCCCTGGGCGCGCTCCTGCAATCGCAAGTCACCGGCGCCGAGCAGGCCTATGCCAAGGCCTCGCGCGAGACCGCGCAACTGCAGTCGATCAACCTGGCCGCGGCGCTGGCCGGGATGCTGGCGGTGGCGGGGCTGTCGATCTGGCTGGCCCGCTCGATCTCGCGCCCGATCCATGCGGTGGTGCGGCGCGCGGGCGACATCGCCTCGGGCGACCTGTCCTCGCCGGTGGCCGTGACGGCCGGTGGTGAAGCCGGTGAACTGCAGCAGGCCCTGGCACGCATGCAGGCCGCCTTGCAGCACATCGTCGGCCAGATCCGCAGCAGTTGCGACACGATCACGCTGGCCAGCAGCGAGATCGCCGCCGGCAACCAGCATCTGAGCGAACGCACCGAACAGGCCGCCAGCAGCCTGCAGCAGACCGCGTCGTCGATGGAGCAGCTCACCGGCACGGTGCGACAGTCCGCCGACGCGGCCTCGCAGGCCAATCGCCTGGCCGCCGGCGCCTGCAGCGTGGCCACCCAGGGCGGTGAGGTGGTCTCGCGTGTGGTGGCCACGATGGGCGAGATCGACACGGCCGCGCGCCGCATTGCCGACATCACCGGCACCATCGACGGCATTGCCTTCCAGACCAACATCCTGGCGCTCAACGCGGCCGTGGAAGCCGCGCGCGCCGGTGAACAGGGTCGCGGCTTTGCCGTGGTGGCCGCCGAGGTGCGCAGCCTGGCGCAGCGCAGCGCCGAGGCCGCCCGCGAGATCAAGGCGTTGATCGGCGACTCGCTGGCCAAGGTGGACTCGGGCGCCGCACTGGTGCGCCAGGCCGGCGGCACCATGGGCGAGATCGTGGCCGCGGTGCAGCAGGTGGCCGACCGGGTGGCCGGAATCACCACCGCCGCGACCGAGCAGAGCAGCGGCATCGGCCAGGTGAACACCGCCGTCGGTGAACTCGACCGCATGACACAGCAAAATGCGGCACTGGTCGAGCAGTCGGCGGCGGCGGCCGCCTCGCTGCGTGAACAAGCCGACCGGCTGGCGCAGACCATCGGCGCCTTCCGGCTGGCCACCCCTTGAGTCGACACTGCAGGGCGCGAGGTCACGCCATGTCAGTAGACTCCGGGAAAACCCTGGAGCGCTCTGCATGGCCCAATCTCCCTCCCCGCGCAAGATCGACCTGGCACTGCAAGGTGGCGGTTCCCACGGTGCCTTCACCTGGGGCGTGCTCGACCGGCTGCTTGAAGAACCCGACCTGCAGGTCAGCGGCATCTCGGGCACCAGTGCCGGCGCCTTGAATGCCGCCGTGCTGGTGACCGGGCTCAGCCAGGGCGGGCCCGAGCAGGCCCGCAAGGCCTTGCGCGACTTCTGGCGCGACGTGAGCGTGAGCGGCCAGATCTTTTCGCCCTTTTCGCTCAACCAGGGCGGCGGCGGCAACGGCAACTTCAACTTCGACAAGCTGCCGAGCTACCAGTGGATGACCAACTTCTGGCGCACCTTCAGCCCCTATGAGTTCAACCCGCTGAACCTGAATCCGCTGCGCGACGTGGTGCGCCGACACGTCGACGAAAACGCACTGCATGCCTGCCACCAGCCGCCGTACAAGGTGAACCTGTTCATCGCGGCCACCTCGGTGCACACCGGCCAGGCCCGCATCTTCACCGGCGACGAACTCAGCACCGACGCGCTGCTGGCCTCGGCCTGCCTGCCCTTCATGTTCCAGGCCGTCGAGATCGACGGTGAACCCTACTGGGACGGCGGCTACACCGGCAACCCGGCGATCTACCCGCTGATCTATCACAGCGAATCGCTGGACATCCTGCTGGTGAAGATCAATCCGCTGCGGCGCGAGGGCACGCCCACGCGCAGCGTGGAGATCGTCGACCGGCTCAGCGAGATCACCTTCAACACCAGCCTGATCGGCGAGATGCGCGCGATCGCCTTCGTCTCGCGGCTGCTGCGCGAGCACAAGCTCGACCCGCGCCAGTACAAGGACCTGCGCCTGCACATGGTGGCTGACGATGCCGGCCTGGCACCGTTCAATGCCTCGAGCAAGTTCAACACCGACTGGACCTTCCTCGAACAGCTGCACGACCTCGGCCGTGCCGCCTGCGAGCGCTGGCTCGACGCCCACCGCCAGGACATCGGCGTGCGCTCCTCGCTCGACGTTGAGGAGGAGTTCCTGGGCAAGTCGTTGCGTCGGCGCGAAGGCAACACCGCCGATGCCGGCGACAACGCCGAGGCCGGCACGGCGCCGCGCCGGCGCACCTGGGGCAACCTGCGCCGGCTGTGGGGCGGCCGTTGAGCCCATGCGCGACAACACCGAACACCAGGTCCGGCTGCTGGCCACACCCTGGGAGGGTGTGCACGGCACGCTGATCGACAGCAGCCGGCAGTTCGGCCGCCACTGGCATGCCAGCTACGGCCTGGGTCTGATCGAACACGGTGCCCACCATTCGGCCAGCGACCGCGGGCCGGTCGATGCCTACGCCGGCGACCTGATCACCTCCAACCCTGGCGAGGTGCACGACGGCCGCCCGCTGGGGGCACCGGCCCGTCGCTGGCGCATGATCTACCTCGACCCGGCGGCGATGGCCTCGATGCCGGACGATCCGCTCGCGCGCGACCCCGGCGCGCTACGCGTGACCCACCCGGTGATCCGCGATGCCGCACTGGCCGCCGCGCTGCGCCACCTGTTCGACCGGCTGGACGGCTGGCAGGAACAACAGCAGGCCGCCGCACCGCCGCCAGACCTGGCCCTGGCCTGTGAGGAAGCCCTGGTGGCCACCTGCGCGCTGCTGCTGCGCGGGCACAGCACCGCCCTGCCCACCGCGCCGGTCGATGCCGACATGCGGCGCGTGCGTGAACGCCTGGCCGACACCCTGCTGCAACCCGCCCCCAGCCTCAGCGACCTGGCCCGGCTGGCCGGCCTGAGCAAGTACCAGGTGCTGCGCCGGTTTGCACGCAGCTACGGGCTCACGCCGCACGAATGGCTGCTGCAGCTGCGCACCGAACGCGCCCGGGAGCTGATTCGCCGGGGCAGCACGCTGGCCGACGCCGCCGCGGCCGCCGGGTTTGCCGACCAGAGCCATATGACCCGGGTTTTCGTGCAGCACGCGGGTTACACACCCGGGGCCTGGCAGCGCGGGGTCGGGTGCGGCGTCGGGCACGGCACCGGACGCGGCAGCAGCGGCGAGCGCTGAGCTGCAACCTGGTTCAAGACCGGCCGGTCCCGGCTGGCCAGACTGCGCACTCGTTCATTCACGGGAGTGCGCATGTCGGAATCGATGAAGGGCCAGTGGTGGTGCACCCTGGCGATGGTGCTGGTGGGCAGCACGGTGGTCGCCAGCAAGCTGATCGGCCAGGAGGTGGAGCCCTTCCTGGCCACGGCATTGCGCCACGGCGCGGCGCTGCCGGTGTTCCTGCTGCTGCTGTGGTGGCGCGGGGAGAGGCTGCCTGGCTGGGGAGCGGCGCGACCGAACCGACACGACACGGTGCTGCTGCTGGTGCAGGCAGCGGCCGGCAGCGTGGGCTACACCGTGCTGCTGATCCAGGGCGTGAGCCTGTCCAGCGCGGCCGACGCCGGCATCGTGGCCGGCACGCTGCCCGCCATGTCGGCCTTGCTGTCGGCCCTGCTGCTGGGTGAACGACCGGGCACGCGCATGGTCCTGTCCATCGTGCTGGCCAGTGCGGGCGTCATGGTGGTCACGGCCTCGCCCGGCGACACCACGGCCTCGCCCCACCGGCTGCTGGGCATCGTGCTGGTGCTGGCGGCGGTGGCCTGCGAGGCGGTGTTCATCCTGGCCAACAAGCGGCTGGTGCAACCGATCGCGGCCTTGCCGCTGTCCACGCTGATGTGCGCCGGCGGCCTGCTGATGTCGGCCGTGCCGGCGGCGGCGCTGTACGCGGCCCGGCCGTCGACCCTGTCCGGGCCGGCGCTCGGCGGCATCGTGTACTACGCCTGGGGGCCGACCGTGATCGGTTTTGTGCTCTGGTATGCCGGCAGCGCCCGCACCAGCGGCACCCGGGCCTCGCTGGCCACCGTGTGGCTGCCGGTGTCGGCACTGCTGCTGTCGGCGCTGGTGCTGGGCGAGACGATCCGGCCCTGGCAGTGGGTCGGGCTGGGCTGTGTGGTGCTGGCCATGGTGCTGGCCGGCACCCGGGGGGGCACCCCAACACAAACCGGCCTCGGCCGCCGCCTGAGCGGCAAGGGATGCCGGGCCGTGGATCAGCCGGCAGTGGCCTGCGACAGTGCCACCGTCTGCCACTGCGCCCGGCCGGCGGCCTTGGCGGCGTACAACGCGCGGTCGGCAGCCGCGACCAGATCGCGCGGTGTGGCCACGCCGGGCGCCTCGAGCGCGCTCACCCCGATCGACACGCTCACCACGCCCTCGGGCCC
>CAMLSD010000135.1 GCA_946482595.1 uncultured Comamonadaceae bacterium | reverse complement strand
CGATCGAGGCGGGCCGCTTCTTGGAATACATGTCGGCGACCTTGATCTTGTAGAAGTCGGCCACGGTCTTCTGGATGTTTTCCACAGAAATCTGGCGGTTCTGGATCGACAGCAGGTCCTTCAGAGCTTCACGGGCCAGCTGGATGTTGATTTCCTTGTGGGAAAACCGTGAATAAGCCAGGATCTTGCGCAGCGCGCCTTCGAGTTCACGCACGTTGGCGCGCACGTTCTTGGCCACGAAAAACGCGACGTCCTCGGGCATGGGCGTGCCTTCGGCCTCGGCCTTGCGGATCAGGATGGCCACCCGCATTTCAAGCTCGGGGGGTTCGATCGCCACGGTCAGGCCGGCGTCGAAGCGTGAGGTCAGGCGTTCGTCGATGTCCACCAACCCCTTGGGGTAGGTGTCGCTGGTCATGATGATGTGGGCCCGCTTGGCCAGCAGCGCCTCGAAGGCGTTGAAGAACTCTTCCTGGGTGCGGTCCTTGCCGGCAAAGAACTGGACGTCGTCGATCAGCAGCAGGTCGAGCGAGTGGTACTTGGCCTTGAGCTCGTCGAAGGTCTTGCGCTGGTAGTTCTTGACGACGTCGGAGATGAACTGCTCGGCGTGCAGGTAGAGGATGCGTGCATCAGGCCGGTCGGCCAGCAGCGCATTGCCCACGGCGTGGATCAGGTGGGTCTTGCCCAGGCCCACGCCACCATAGATGAACAGCGGGTTGTACATCTGGCCGGGGGCACCGGCCACATGCAGCGCGGCGGTGCGGGCCATCTGGTTGGCGCGGCCCGGCACCAGGGTGTCGAAGGTCAGGCTGTGGTTGAGCTTGCTGCGCGAGGGCTGATGGGGCGCGGCGGCCGGACCGGGGGCGGCGGGCGTGTCGCTACCGTGGCCGTTGTAGCCGTTCGGGGCATACCCGCCCGACGCGCCGGCCGTGGCCAGGCTCGGTGCGGCCTGGGTGGCTGCGGCGGTGGGGCGCACCAGCAGCGGCGCGTCACGCGGGGCGAGCGACAGCTCCAGCCGCACCGGCTGGCCCGCCAGTTCGGCCAGCAGGGTTTCGATGCGGGCGGCGTACTGGTTGCGGATCCAGTCGAGCTTGAAGCGGTTGGGCACGCGCACGGCCATCACCGGGCCGGACTCGCCTTGCGAGACCGTGCCGGCCGGCAGCGGACGGATCCAGGTGTTGAACTGTTGTTCGGGCAACTCGGCTGCCAGACGGTCGCAGCAGCGTTGCCAGAGGTCGGGGCTCATGTATTTGTGGAAAACTTTTTCTGGAGCGGGCAGATTCTAGCCGCCAAAGTGGCCGCCAGACATAGTTATCCACAGTTTTCTACCAGCTCGATGACCCCTGGCCAGGCCGCAGTTTGCCGTGTAAGTCGTTGACCTGTAAGGGTGTTTTTGGTGTAATAGAGGGTTTCCCGGATCCTCGAAATGCTTGCAGCGCTGTGGCGCTGCAGTCCACGGCTGAGGATGGCGCGGAATGCATGCAAGCCCGCAGGGGGTTGCTGGCCTGGGTTGTGGCGCCTTTGTGGCGGTCGGTCTGGGCGGCAACCGCACAATGCGGGCTTTGGTTTGACCCCCTGATTCGACACAGCACAGGCAGTCGCCTGCGCCTCGGAGCGGTGGGTCCACGAACGGACGAGGACATACCATGAAACGCTCCTATCAACCTTCGAAGGTCCGCCGCGCTCGCACGCACGGCTTCCTGGTGCGCATGAAGACGCGCGGTGGCCGCAAGGTCATCAACGCCCGTCGCGCCAAGGGCCGCAAGCGTCTGGCCGTCTGACGTCGCACCTGACGTCGGCCAGCGGGGTTCGTACCGGGGCTGGCTGGCCGGCAGACGAGCCGGGGCGTGCGATGGGAGGGGTGCAACGACTCAAGCAGCGCTCGGAGTTCGAGCGGGCCTTGCAGGCCGGTGCATCGGGGGTGGTGGCCAAGGGCGTGCATTTTGTCCTTCACCATGTGGCCGGGGTGTCCAGACCGACACCGCCGGCACCCGCACAACCCACCGCAGACGCCTCGTCGAGCGCCTTGTCCAGCACCCTGCCAGGCAAGTTGTCAACAGGCACGACCCCAGGCCCGTCAAACGCTGTGGATGTCTGCGAGGCACTGGCCTTCGGGCCGGCATCTTCCGACCGCGCAGGGCAGCGCAACCCGCTTCACGTGGGGGTGGTGCTGCCCAAGCGCTGGGCGCGTCGTTCGGTGACACGCACCCTGCTCAAGCGGCAGGTGTTTGCGGCTGCCGAGCGCCGGCTTCCTGACCTGCCGTCCGGGGTGTGGGTGGTTCGCCTGCGCGCGACGTTCGACCGCAAGCAGTTTCCCAGTGCGGCCTCGGACGCACTGCGTCTGGCGGCCCGGGCCGAGCTCGATGCCCTGTTCACGCAGGCGCTGAACCGTCTGCGCAAAGCGGGTGGGTCAGCGCGTGGCTGACGCGCAACGCGTCGCGCGCTTGCAGCGAACCGACTCTCTGGCTCCAGACTCTCAGGCCCTGACATGAAGCGCTTCCTCATCGCCCTGGTCAAGGCTTATCGCCTGATGCTCAGCCCCTGGCTGGGCAACGGGTGCCGCTTCCATCCCACCTGCTCGGCCTATTCGATCGAAGCGCTCGATCGCCATGGTGCACTGGCAGGCAGCTATCTCACCGTGACACGCATTGCCCGCTGCCACCCCTGGTGCGACGGCGGGATCGATGCCGTGCCTGAGCAGCCACCGCGGCTGTTCTCGCGCCTGTTGTCCCCGCAGCCGGCAGCGGCTGCGTCCTCCTCTTCCACCAACGAGTCGTCCCCATGACCGATATACGCCGCACCATCCTGTGGGTGGTGTTCACGATGTCCCTCGTCCTGTTGTGGGACGCCTGGAACAAGCACAGCGGCCGGCCGTCGATGTTCTCGCCGCCGCCTCCTGCGGCCAGTGCGGCTGCACCCGGCGCGGTGGCCGGCGGTGCCTCCTCGGTGCCGGCGCCGGTGGCCGCGCCCACGGCCGGCACAAGCAGTGTGCCGACCACCGCAGCCGCCGCCCCGGTGGCCCGCGAGAAGGTCGAGATCACGACCGACGTCGTCAAGGCGACCTTCGACACCCAGGGCGGTGACCTGATCCGCCTTGAGCTGCTGAACTACCGCGACCAGAACGATCCCACCCGCAATGTGGTGGTGTTCGACCAGTCGTCCGAACGCCTGTACCTGGCGCAGACCGGCCTGATCGGCAAGCCCGACTACCCCACGCACAAGACCACGATGGCCGTGCGTCCGGGCGAGCGGACCCTGGCCGACGGTGCACCATCGCTGAGCGTGAGCTTCGAGTCGCCCGCGGCCGGTGGCGTGCAGTATGTGAAGACCTTCACCTTCGAGCGCGGCAGCTACCAGGTCGGTGTGAAGCACGAGGTGATCAACGCCTCGGGCGAGGCCCAGCAGCCGCAGCTCTACCTGCAGCTCGTGCGTGACGGCAATCCGCCGCCCGGGGAATCGAGCTTCTACTACACCTTCACCGGTCCGGCGGTCTACACCGACCAGAAGAAGTTCCACAAGATCGACTTCAAGGACATCGAAAAGGGCAAGGCCGAGACCGCGCCCGCCGCGGCCGACGGCTGGGTGGCGATGGTGCAGCACTACTTCGCGTCGGCCTGGGTGCCCAAGGAGCCGCTGCAGCGCGACTTCTTCGCCCGCAAGGTCGACACCAACCTGTACTCGGTCGGCATGATCCTGCCGCTGGGTGAGCTGGCGGCCGGTGCCTCGCGTTCGGTCGACACGGTGCTGTTTGCCGGCCCGCAGGAAGAAAAGAAGCTCGAAGCGCTGGCACCGGGGCTGGAACTGGTGAAGGACTACGGCTGGTTCACGATGCTGTCCAAGCCGCTGTTCTGGCTGCTCGACAAGCTCTATTCGATGCTGGGCAACTGGGGCTGGGCGATCGTGGCGCTGGTGGTGCTGCTGAAGATCGCCTTCTACTGGCTCAATGCCAAGGCCTATGCCTCGATGGCCAAGATGAAGGCGATTGCGCCGCGCGTGACCGAACTGCGCGAGCGCTACAAGGACAAGCCCCAGCAGATGCAGCAGGAGATGATGCGCATCTACCGCGAGGAGAAGGTCAACCCGATGGGCGGCTGTTTCCCCATCATGATCCAGATCCCGGTGTTCATCGCGCTGTACTGGGTGCTGCTGTCGTCGGTGGAGATGCGCAACGCGCCCTGGATCGGCTGGATCACCGACCTGTCGGTCAAGGACCCGTATTTCATCCTGCCGCTGCTGATGACCGCGTCGACCATGCTGCAGACCTGGCTGAACCCCACGCCGCCGGACCCGATCCAGGCCAAGATGATGTGGATCATGCCGCTGGTGTTTTCGGTGATGTTCTTCTTCTTCCCGGCCGGCCTGGTGCTGTACTGGCTGACGAACAACATCCTGTCGATCGCCCAGCAGTGGTTCATCAACAAGCGCCTGGGTGTGCTGAAGTGATGCCGGCGCGCTGCTGAAGCGCGCACGCAACAAGCATCGAACGCCCCGCGGCCCCGTGCCCCGGGGCGTTTTCACTGGCCGATCCTCGACAATGCCGCCATGCTGCCGCGCCACCAGGACCCCATCGTTGCCGTTGCCACCGCTCCCGGACGGGGGGCGGTGGGCATCGTGCGTGTTTCGGGCCGCGGGCTCGATGCCTTCGTGCAGGCCCTGCTGGGCCAGGCGCTGAAACCCCGGCATGCTCACTACCTGCCGTTTCGTGACGCGGCCGGCCAGGCGATCGACCACGGGCTGGCCATCCACTTCCCGGCGCCGCAGTCGTATACCGGCGAAGACGTGCTGGAGCTGCAGGCCCATGGCGGCCCGGTGGTGCTGCAACTGCTGCTGGCGCGCTGCCTGGAGGTTGGCCATACGGGTGGCCACCTGCCCGCGCTGAGGCTGGCCGAGCCGGGCGAGTTCACCGAACGGGCCTTCCTGAACGACAAGCTCGACCTGGCCCAGGCCGAGGCCGTGAGCGACCTGATCGAGGCCAGCACCGAAGCGGCTGCACGCTCGGCGAGCCGGTCGCTGTCGGGGGTGTTCTCGCAGCGGGTGGAGGGGCTGCGCGAGCGGATCGTGCGGCTGCGCATGCTGGTCGAGGCCACGCTGGACTTTCCGGAAGAAGAGATCGACTTCCTCGAGAAGGCCGATGCCCGGGGTCAGCTCGACACCATCTGTGCCGCGGTCGACGAGGTGCTGGACGGGGCCCGCCAGGGCGCGTTGCTGCGCGAGGGCATCAAACTTGTGCTGGCCGGCCAACCCAACGTGGGCAAGAGTTCGCTGCTCAACGCGCTGGCAGGTGCCGAGCTGGCCATCGTGACGCCCATTCCGGGTACGACACGCGACAAGGTGCGCGAGACCATCCAGATCGAAGGTGTGCCGGTGCATGTGACCGACACCGCCGGGCTGCGGGCGGACCACGAAGCGGCCGACGAGGTCGAGCGCATCGGCATGGCCCGCACCTGGACCGAGATCGAAGGGTCGGACGCGGTGCTCTTCCTGCATGACCTGACCCGCCTCGGCGAGCCGGCCTATGACGCGGGCGACCAGGCCATCGCGGCCCGGCTGCCTGCCGGTGTGCAGGTGGTGCACGTGGGCAACAAGTGTGATGCCCAGGTGCACACGGCAGGCGACAAGGCCCGCCTGCCCTGGCCCGAACCCCAGCTCATGCTGTCGGCCCGCACCGGGGAAGGCCTGGCCGAGCTGAGGCAACTGCTGCTGGGCCTGGCCGGCTGGCATGCCCAGCCCGAGGGCGTGTTCATCGCCCGCGAGCGCCATGTGCAGGCCCTGCGCCGCACCCGCGCTCACCTCGATGCGGCCCAGGCGCATGCGCGGGCGGCCGACGGTGCACTGGACCTGCTGGCCGAAGAGCTGCGCCTGGCCCACAACGCGCTGGGGGAGATCACCGGCGCATTCACCGCAGACGATCTGCTGGGTGAGATCTTCAGCAAGTTTTGTATCGGGAAGTGACGACAGGCCGCTTCAGCCGATCAGCGGTGCGTGCAAGCCGGTGAACGGTCCCCGCGAATCGGGGGTGGGTTTGTGATGTTTGCTCGTGCGCAACCATAATGAGCCTCCCGCCGGCCTGGCCTGTGATGCCAGGGGCCGCAAGGCGCCGGGCGGGGAGCATCGAGGCCGACATGGACTTCAACGATCTGATCCAGGCCATCCAGTCGCTCAACACGGAAGACGCCTTCCGCCCGCGGCTGGATGCCCAGCAGTGGCGCACGTTCACGCAATACCTGACCCGGCACGAGGTGCGCATGGGTGACGTGGTCATCAAGCAAGGTGACCACGACCGTACGATCTACATCCTCGCCCAGGGCACGATGCAGGTCTATGTGTCCGGGGCTGCGCCGGGCGCGAGCAAGATGGCGCTGCTGCGCCCGGGTGCGCTGATGGGCGAGCCGGGCCTGTTTGCCGACGGGCCGCGCACGGCCAACGTCGAGGCCATGACAACGTGCGTGATCTACGCGATGCGCCTGCCGCGCTTCGAGGAAATGGCCAATCGCCAGCCGCAGATCGCGCTGGAGATCATGCGTGCGGCCGGGGCCGTGATGGCCGTGCGCATGCGTGCCAACCTGATGCGCCAGACGGCCGTCAGCTGATCTGCCCGCTGATGGCCGGGGCATGGGCTGCTGTTGCAGCCCGGCGGCACCTCAGTGGCCGTCGAACGACACCAGCGTGAACAGCGGCAGCCCGGCTTCGCGCAGGCGCTGCGAACCCTTCAGTTCAGGCAGGTCGACGATCGCTGCACCCTCGAGCACCTGGGCACCCAGCCGTTCGAGCAGGCGCTTGCCGGCCATCATCGTGCCGCCGGTGGCGATCAGGTCGTCGATCAGGACCACCCGGTCGCCTGCCTTCACTGCATCGGTGTGCAGCTCGACGGTGGCCGAGCCGTATTCGAGCTCGTAGGTTTCTTCCACCGTGGTGAAGGGCAGCTTGCCCTTCTTGCGGATGGGCACGAAGCCGATGTTGAGTTCATAGGCCAGCACCGAGCCGATGATGAAGCCGCGTGCATCGAGGCCGGCGATGACGTCGGGGGTGCGGTCGAAGTAGCGGTGCACGAACTGGTCGATCAGGACTCGGAACACCTTGGGGTTCTGCAGCAGGGGCGTGATGTCGCGGAACTGCACCCCGGGCTCGGGCCAGTCGGGAACGGTGCGGATGTGGCTCTTGATGTAGTCGGTGGCGTCCATGGCGCGTCAACCCGGGATCGAAAAACGACCCCGGATTGTGACGCCTTCGGCGCCGGCGCTGACGATCAGCGCCTCGCCCATCGAGGTGAATTCCCCGGTCAGCGCGCTGATGTTGACCTGGTGGGTGACCCAGGCCTCCCAGGTGCCGGGCCGTACGGCCTGCAAGGTCTGGCGCAGTTCGCGGGTCTGGGCGGGTTCATTGCTGCGCGACCCGAAAAAGGAATTGAGGGCGCGCCAGTCGGTGGCATTGCCGAACGCCAGTGTGGCGGTGTCCCGGCAGCGGCACCACGCACTTGTGCGTACCGCCTGCGGGGTCAGCCCCTGCGACCGCATCCAGGTCCCCAGCCGCTGCGCCTGTGCGCGGCCCTCGGCGCTGAGGTTGCGCTGGGTGCTGCACTGCGACAGGCTGAAGCCGGGCGGATCGCCCACACCGGGCTCGGTCTGCGCGTGGCGCAGCAGCAGCACACACCCGCCCTGGCGCAGCAAGGCGCCGGCGGCATCGGCGGAGGCCGATGCGCCTGGCTGAGCCTGCGAGCGGCCGGCCAGCAGCCCGCCGAGCAGGGTGGTCCCGCCCAGCAGCCAGTGCCGGCGACGCAGCGTCATGGTCAGGCCTGCAGCGGCTTGAAGTCGTAGCCCTTGCCCATGGCCTGCATCTCGCCCATGGCCGGGAAGGGGAAGTGGTAACCGCCGACCATCGCCTTGTCGGCCACCACCATGTCGAACACCTTGCGGCGCGACAGCCGTGCGGCTTCGGCGTCCATGTCGAAGGCCACCGCCCAGTCGGGGTTGCGGGCGAACAGGCTGGGCACGTTGGTGATGTCGGCCACGTAGACAAAGCTGCGGCTGCCGCCGTTCACCTTGAACAGGGTGTGGCCCGGCGTGTGGCCGAAGGCCGCCACCGACCCCACCAGACCGGGCACCACGTCGCTGCCGGGTTCAAAGCGCACCAGCTGGTCGGCACTCATGCCGCCGAACACGCGGCGCACCGCGCCAAACGCACCGCGCATCGCCTCGGGTGCCGCATTCATGCGGGCGTCGTCCATCCAGAAGGCGTACTCGGGCGCCGGCACCATCACCTTGGCCTTGGGGTAGACCAGCGCGCCGGCCTTGTTGCGCAGGCCGTTGATGTGATCGCCGTGGAAGTGGGTGATCAGCACGGTGTCGATGTCTTCAGGCTTGAGCCCGGCGGCCTGCATGCTGGCCTGCAGCCTGCCGGTGGTGGCGCCGCCGTTGTCGGCAAAACCGGTGTCCATCAGGATGCGGCGGTTGCCGGCCACGACCACGAAGGGGTTGAACGGGATGTCGATGTAGTCGGTCGGCAGACCCTGGGCGGCCAGCGTGGCGCGCACCTCGGCCAGCGGGGCGTTCTTGACGAACTCCTCGCCCAGCGGCCGGCGGGCCACACCGTCGTTGAGGGCGATGATCTCGACATCGCCCATGCGCAGGCGACGGAAACCCGGTTCGGGCAGGGTGGGGGTGCCGAGCTGGGGTGCGTTCTGGGCCCAGGCGGTGCTGAACCACGCGGCACCGCCCGCCAGGGTGGCCGCCGAGGTGGCACCCGCAATCAGAAAACTCCGACGTCCAATCATGAAACGCTCCTGTTCAATAAGTTACCGACTGGTTTGATATTGCTCAAACTTTCAGCAAACGTCGAGTCCATCGGCACAAGGCCATGTGGGCGTCCCCGTCTTTGTGCGATCAGCGGCAGGGCCGCGGCGCGGCCAGGCGAACAGGAAGGCGCGTGTGGGCCGGGCTGCCTGGGTCAGCCCAGCAGCTTGCTTTCGGCCAGGGCCAGCGGTTCGGGCAGGCCGGACAGCACCAGCGTGTCACCGGCCACCAGCACCAGGGCGTCGTCGGGCGGGACCACCGCGCCCTGGGCACGGCGGATCGACACCACCGTGACACCCACGGCGTGCAGGGCGGCATGCAGCAGCGGCTGGCCGCACAGCGCGGCCCCGGGGGGCAGCGTGACCGATTGCAGGCGCACCTGCTGCTGGTCTTCGGCGCTGTCGTCGTCGGCGCCGTGGAAGTAGCCGCGCAGCAGACCATAGCGCGCTTCGCGCTGATGCTGGACGAGCCGCAGCACGCGGCGCATCGGCACGCCCACCAGCGCCAGGGCGTGTGAAGCCAGCATCAGCGAGCCTTCGATCGCCTCGGGCACCACCTCGGCGGCACCGGCGGCGCGCAGGCGTTCGAGGTCGGCATCGTCGATGGTGCGCACCACCACCGGCACGCGGGGGGCATGCTCGTGCACCAGTTGCAGGATCTTCATCGCCGACGGTGTGTCGTGGTAGCTGACCACCACCGCGCTGGCGCGTGCCAGGCCCGCGGCCATCAGGCTTTGCAGCCGGGCGGCGTCGCCGAAGACCACGCTCTGGCCGGCCGCGGCCGCCTGGCGCACGCGGTCGGGATCAAGATCGAGCGCCATGTAGGGAATGGCCTCGGCCTCCAGCATGCGCGCCAGGTTCTGGCCACTGCGCCCATAGCCGCAGATGATGATGTGGGCTTCGGTGCGGATGGACTTGCGCGCGATGCTGGTCAGCGCGACCGACTGCATCAGCCAGTCGCTGGCCGACAGGCGCATCACGATGCGGTTGCTGTACTGCACGATGAAGGGGGTGGCCAGCATCGACAGCACCATGGCGGCCAGCACCGGGCTGCGAAGCTCGGGGGGCACGAGGCTGCGGTCGGCGGCCAGGTTCAGCAGCACCAGGCCGAACTCGCCGGCCTGCGCCAGGTACAGCCCGGTACGCAGGGCCACCCCGGTGGGGGACCCGAAGGCCTTGGCCAGCGCGGCGATCATCGCGAACTTGAACAGCACCGGACCGATCAGCAGCATCAGCATCAGCGGCCACTGCGACAGCACGATGCGCCAGTCCAGCAGCATGCCGATGGTGATGAAAAACAGCCCCAGCAGCACGTCATGGAACGGCCGGATGTCGGCTTCGACCTGATGCTTGTATTCGGTCTCGGCGATCAGCATGCCGGCCACGAAGGCGCCCAGCGCCA
>CAMLSD010000134.1 GCA_946482595.1 uncultured Comamonadaceae bacterium | reverse complement strand
GCGTGACCGCATCGACACCGTAGCGATAGGCCAGTTTCACGATGATGGCCTTGCCCGAAAAGGCGATCGAACCCAACATGGCCAGCGCCAGCCCGCCGGCCAGTGCGGGGGCAGGTGCGGGAGCCGCCGCGATCGGGGCGCTCAAAATCCCACCGCCTGGCCGTCGCGGCGCGGGTCACTGGCGGCCACGTAGCCTTCAGCGGCCGGGTCACCCAGCCGCCAGATGAACTGACCGGCGCCGAAGTCCTGGTAGGAGTCCTGGATCACCTCCAGGCGGTGGCCCTTGCCCTGCAGCGCGGCCACGACTTCGGGGTCCATGCTGGCCTCGGCATTGAGCGTGAGGCCGGCATTGAAGCGCCAGCGGGGGGCGTCGCAGGCGGCCTGCGGGTCCTGGCCGTAGTCGAGCATGCGCACCAGCGTCTGGACATGGCCCTGCGGCTGCATGTTGGCCCCCATGACACCGAAGCTCATGACCGGCTCGCCGTCCTTGGTCAGGAAGGCGGGGATGATCGTGTGGAAGGGTCGCTTGCCCGGTGCCACGCAGTTGGGGCTGTCGGCCAGCAGCGAAAAGCCGTGCCCGCGGTTCTGCAGCGAGATGCCATAGCCGGGCACCACCACGCCCGAGCCGAAGCCCATGTAGTTGCTCTGGATCCAGCTCACCATCATGCCGCTCTCGTCGGCGGCGGTAAGGTAGATCGTGCCGCCGCGTGCCGGGTTGCCGGCACCGAAATCCTGGGCCTTGTGCATGTCGATCAGCCGGGCCCGGTCGGCAAGATACGCCGGATCGAGCATCTGCGCGGCCGTCACCGGCATGTGCGCCGGTTCGGCCACGTAGCGGTAGGTGTCGGCAAACGCAAGCTTCATCGCCTCGATCTGCAGGTGCTGCGAATCGACACCGTCGCGGGCGAGCGCGGCCACGTCGAAGTGAGACAGGATGCCCAGCGCGATCAGCGCCGCGATGCCCTGCCCGCTGGGCGGAATTTCATGCAGCGTGTAGCCGCGGTAGTCCTGCGAGATCGGTGTGACCCATTCGGGTTCACAGGCCGCCAGATCATCGAGGGTCATGGCCCCGCCATGCTGTTGCGCAAAGGCGGCGATGGCTTCGGCGATCTCGCCGCGGTAGTAGGCTTCACCGCGCGTCTGGGCGATCAGCCGCAGCGACCGCGCCGCGTCCTTGAAACGGAAGGTCTCGCCCACTTCGGGCGCCCGCCCATGCGGCAGGAAGGCCTGCGCGAACCCCGGCAGCCCGGCAAGCTCGGCCACCGGCGCCGCCCACTTGGCGCCCACGACGGTCGGCACGGCATAGCCGCGCTCGGCGTAGTCGATGGCCGGCTCCATCAGGTCGGCAAAGGGCAGCTTGCCGAAACGCTCGCTCATCGCCACCCATCCGGCCACCATGCCCGGCACGGTGACGGCATCCCAGCCGCGCTTCGGAGGCGTGCGGGCGTCGGCACCGTATTTCGCCAGGAAGTAGTCGCGTGTCCAGGCCGCGGGCGCACGGCCGCTGGCATTCAGGCCGTGCAGCCTGTGCCCGTCCCAGACGATGCCGAAGGCGTCGCTGCCCAGGCCGTTGCTGACCGGCTCGAGGATGGTCATGGCCGCGGCGCTGGCGATGGCGGCGTCGACGGCGTTGCCACCCTTCCACAACATGCGCAGGCCGGCGCTGGCTGCCGCCGGGTGGGAGGTGGCCACCACATTGCGCGCAAACAGCGGCAGGCGGGGGGTGCGGTACGGGTGGTCGTAGAGGAAGGGCTTCATGCGTGTGTCGCCGCAAGGCGCTCCTGTAAACGTCCGATGATTATGCAAAGGCTTGCGCCTCCACGCCCACGTCACGCCAAAAGGCCGACCCGCCAGCCACGTCATGGGCTGTCCCACCAGCGCTTTTGCCGCTGGCGGGGCAGCGGCTACTCGGCGGCCTTGACGGCTGCCTTGTGCAGGCGCCGCAGCGCCACCCACATCGCGGTGGCGATCAGCGGAATGGCCGCGGCAATGACCACATCCGGGCTGATCGGCAGGCCGGCGTCCTTGGCGCCCTTGGCGACGTAGCCAACCAGCCCCGCGCCGTAGTAGGTGATCGCCGCGATCGACAGGCCCTCGACGGCCGTCTGCAGCATCAGTTGCACCTTCTGGCGCCGGTTCATCGCGTCCAGCAGGTCCTGGCTGCTTTGCTGCTGTTCGATCTCGACGCGCGTGCGCAGCAGGTTGCTGGTGCGCGAGATGCGTTCGGACAGCTGCTGCTGCCGACGCGCCGCCCAGGTGCAGGTCTGCATGGCCGGCGCGAGCCGACGATCCATGAACTCGCCGATCGTCTGCAGGCCCATCAGGCGGTGCTCGTGCAGTTCGTCGATGCGTCGTTGCACCAGCTCGAAGTAGGCTGCACTGGCCGAAAAGCGGGCATGCGTGCTGGCGTAGAGGCTTTCGACCCGGCCGGCCAGCTGCGTGAGCTGGCGCAGCAGTTCGGGCTCGAGGTGTCGTTCGGCACTGCGGATCTCCCCGGCAATCTGGGCTAGGTCACGCTCGGCATCCGACAGAGTGGCGCCCACCTGGCGCGCCGCCGGCAGGCCCAGCAAGGCCATCATGCGGTAGGTCTCGACCTCCAGCAGGCGCTGCATTGCGCGGCCCAGCCGGCGCGGGTGCATGCTGGCGGAGATCATCACCACCCGAGCGAAACCGTCGGCGTGCAGCCGGAAGTCGGTGTAGACCTCGGCCTGGCCGTCCATCACGGTCGAGCCCACCAGGCTGTCCTCGTCCAGACCGGAGCGCACCAGCGGGTCGCCACCGTCATCGCGCGAGCGTGTGACCATCACGTGCATGCCCACCAGCCACTCGCCGGGCACATGGCGCAGCCACTCCTGCGGTACAGCCTGCACGGCCGCATCGTCGAAGGACACCGGCTGTTCATGCAGCGCCTTCCAGAAGGTGTAGGTCTGGAATTCGGTGTGCTGTTCCCACCGCAGATGCAGCCCGCCCAGGTCGATGCTCAGGTGGCTGGCCTCCTCGCTGGGCAGTGGCAGATGGCGCGCGCGCAACAGTGCATGCAGGTGTTCGCGGCTGGACCGGTCCCCCGGCGCGGTCAGCAAGGCCAGGTGCGACAGCGACAGCGGTGCTGTCAGGCGTTCATACGGGCGGGCGTGCACCTCGTTGTGCAGCGACTCGCGCAGGGGATGCGGCGTGAGCATCGTTTCGGTTCCTCCGGAGGCGCATTATGAGTGCGATGCCCGCACGCGCCGGCCAGCGCGGTCGATACGGCACACAAAAAGAACCGCACAAGAAAAAAGCCGCTCGATGAGCGGCTTTGGGGGCAAAGGTGTCGAGCGGGCGTCAATCGCCTTCCTGGAAGGCCTCTTCGCGCTTGCGGCGGATGTTGGGCAGCAGCACCACCACGATCATCGCCAGGGCCGCCAGCAGCAGGCCGGCCGACAACGGACGGGTGATGAAGGCTGACCAGTCGCCGCGCGACAGCAACAGGGCGCGCCGCAGGTTCTCTTCCATCATCGGGCCGAGAATGAAGCCCAGCAGCAGCGGCGCAGGCTCACAACCCAGCTTGTAGAACGCATAGCCGATCACCCCGAACAGCACCGACATGTAGACATCGAAGTTGTTGTTGTTCAGCGTGTACAGGCCGATGCAGCAGAACAGCAGGATGGCCGGGAACAGGAAGCGGTAAGGCACGGTCAGCAGCTTGATCCAGATGCCGATCAGCGGCAGGTTCAGGATCACCAGCATCAGGTTGCCGATCCACATCGAGGCGATCAGGCCCCAGAACAACTCGGGGTTGCTGCTCATCACCTGCGGGCCGGGCTGGATGCCCTTGATGGTCATCGCGCCGACCATCAGCGCCATCACGGCGTTGGGCGGAATGCCCAGCGTGAGCATCGGGATGAACGAGGTCTGCGCACCGGCATTGTTGGCCGACTCCGGACCGGCCACGCCCTGGATCGCGCCCTTGCCGAACTTCTCGGGCGTCTTGGACAGCTTCTTCTCGAGCGTGTAGGCCGCAAACGACGACAGCAGGGCACCGCCACCGGGCAGCACGCCCAGCATCGAACCAAGCGCCGTGCCGCGCAGCACCGCGGGGGCCGCTTCCTTGAAGTCCTGCTTGGTGGGCCACAGGCCCTTGACGTCCTTGGTGAAGACCTCGCGGTTCTCGGCCGGCTGGCCCAGGTTGGCGATGATTTCACCGAAGCCGAACACGCCCATCGCGATCACGACGAAGTTGATGCCGTCGGACAGTTCCGGGATGTCGAACGAGAAGCGCGGCACACCGGAGATCACGTCGGTGTTGATCTGGCCGATCAGCAGGCCCAGGATGATCATCGAGATCGCCTTGATCAGCGAACCCGAGGCCAGCACCACTGCACCGATCAGACCCAGCACCATCAGCGAGAAATACTCGGCCGGACCGAACTTGAAGGCCATTTCGGTCAGCGGCGGCGCAAAGGCGGCCAGCACCAGCGTGGCCACCGACCCCGCAAAGAACGATCCGAGGCCCGCCACGGCCAGCGCTGCGCCGGCCCGCCCCTGACGGGCCATCTGGTAACCATCGATCGCCGTCACGACCGAGGCCGACTCGCCCGGCACGTTGATCAGGATCGCAGTGGTGGAGCCACCGTACTGCGAGCCGTAGTAGATGCCGGCCAGCATGATGAGTGCCGGCGTCGCGTCGAGCGAGTAGATCGACGGCAGCAGCATCGCGATCGTGGCGACCGGCCCGAGGCCGGGCAGCACACCGATCAGCGTTCCCAGCACGCAGCCGAAGAACGCATACATGAGGTTGCTCAGGGTGAGTGTGGTTTCAAACCCGAGCGCAAGGTTGTTGATCAGATCCATGGATGTCTCGCTGATGGGCGCTGGTAAGGTGGGCGGACGGCATCAGCCGAGGAAGGACGGCCACAGCGGCAGCACAAGGCTGAGACCCGCCACGAACACCAGGTAGGACATCACCGTGAGCACGACACTCAGGATGACCACCTCGATCCAGTTGAAGGTGTCTCCGGCCAGGCTGGAGATCGCAATCAGCAGCGGAATCGTGGTGATGAGCCCCAGGCGCGGCAAGGCAAAACCGAACACGGCCACCGCACCGAGGATGATGATCAGCGGCTTCCAGGCAATCGCACCGATCGGATCGCCGTTGTGACTTTCGATCGTGAGGGCCTTGAACGTCACGATGGCGCCGAGAAACGCCAGCAGCACGCCGAGGCCGAAGGGGAAGTAGGCGGGGCCGGGGCGGGCCGAGTCGCCGAAGTTGTAGGCGGTGGAGCCCCAGGCGAAGGCGATGCCGACGATGACAAACATCAAGCCTGAGACAAAGTCTCGCTGGCTTTTGATCTTCATGTTGTTCTCCTCAGACGGTTCTTGAATCTGGGGCGATTCTAGGGACTACCCTGATTGGAACGTCCTGTGGATTACACGTAGCGGTGTCACGCAGGTGCGAGAGGCGCCAGAGGCCCGGTGTCCCAGGTGGGCGTGGCGCGCAGCACCTCGTCGAGCGTGGTGAGGCCTTCGGCCACCTTCATGGCGCCGGCCAGCCGCAGCGGGCGCATGCCCTCCTGCATGCCGATCTGGCGCAGGCGGGCCAGTTCGGGCGTGTCGCTGATCAAAGGCTTGAGGGCCTCGGTGACGGTGAGCAGCTCGTACAGACCGGCGCGACCGAGAAAGCCGGTCATGCGGCATTCGATGCAGCCCACCGGTCGGTACGGGCGAAACCCGCCGCTCATGCGCCAGGGGTGGATCACTTCGGCCACACGCTCACGCGTGAGCGTGTCGTCAGGCTGCTTGCAGTGCGGGCACAGCGTGCGCACGAGGCGCTGCGCCAGCACGCCCAGCACCGTGGCGCTGATGAGGTAGGACGGCACGCCCAGGTCGAGCAGCCGCGTGATGGCCGAGGCCGCATCGTTGGTGTGCAGCGTCGTGAACACCAGGTGGCCGGTCAGTGCCGCCTGGATCGCCATCTCGGCGGTCTCCAGATCGCGCACCTCACCGACCATGATGATGTCCGGATCCTGCCGCATCAGGGCCCGCAGCCCGTTGGCAAAGTTGAGGTCGAGCTGGGCCTGCACCTGGGTCTGGTTGAAGGCCGGCTCGATCATTTCGATCGGGTCCTCGACCGTGCACACATTGACCTCTTCGGTGGCCAGCCGCTTGAGCGTGGCGTACAGCGTGGTCGTCTTGCCCGACCCGGTGGGCCCGGTGACCAGGATCACGCCGTGCGGGCGGGTGACGAGCGTCTCCCAGCGCTGCGCGTCATGCGGCGCGAACCCGAGCGCATCGAGGCTCTTGACCGTGTTGTCGGGGTCGAAGATCCGCATCACCAGCTTTTCGCCGAAGGCCGTGGGCAGGGTCGACAGGCGCATCTCGATCTCGTCGCCCTGCGGGTTGCGGGTCTTGATGCGCCCGTCCAGCGGGCGGCGTTTCTCGACCACGTCCATGCGGCCGAGCAGCTTGATGCGGCTGGTCATCGCGCCCATCACCGTCAGCGGCAGCTGGTAGACGGTGTGCATCACGCCGTCGATGCGAAAGCGGATCGCGCCCAGCTCGCGCCGGGGTTCGAGGTGGATATCGGAGGCGCGCTGGTCGAAGGCGTACTGCCAGAGCCAGTCGACGACCTGCACCACACCCTGGTCGTTGGCGTCGAGCTGCTTGGCCTTGCCCAGCTCGACGAGCTGCTCGAAGTTGGCCGGCGCGCTGGCCTCGCCCGAGCGTTGTGCGGCCCGCACCGACTTGGCCAGCGTGTAGAACTCGGTCGTGTAGCGCTGCACCTCGGTCGGGCTGGCCACCACCAGGCGGATCTTCTTGCGGGTGTGGGCCTCGATCTCGGCCAGCCATTCGGTGTCGAATGGCTCGCAGGTGGCAATCACGACCTCATGCGGGCCGACCTGCACCGGCAGGGCCTTGCGCCGCTCCGCGTAGTTGATCGACATCACGTCGGCCACACGGCCGACGTCCACCTTGAGCGGGTCGATGCGCAGGTAGCCCACACCGGCGCGCTGGGCCAGCCACTGCGCGAGCACCTCGGACTCGAGCACCTTGCCGGTGGTGGCATGGGCGATGTTCAGGTGAGCCAGGCGCACCAGCGGATGCTGGACGCTGTCGCCGGCGGCCAGCCGCTGCGCGGTGCGCTGGGCATCGGCCGGCGTGATGATGCCGTCCTCGCGCATCCAGTCGAGCAGCACCCGCCAGTCCAGGCGGCCCTTGAATCCGCCCTTGCCGCCGGCCCGCTGGCCCCCGCCCGATGCCGCGGCAGCGGCCGTCGAGGGTGCGGGGGCGGGGGGGGCGGCCGAGCCGCTGGCACTGCGGCCCGGTGCGCGGGTGCTGCCCGAGCTCATGGCCGGCCTCCTGACGAGGGGCATGCGAGCCGGGGATCGGGGGCAAGGACAAGGAATGCAGGCGACAGGCTCATGGCGTGATGCGTTTGATCATGCGCAACCACTTGCGGGCCGGCAGACCGAATCGAGTTTCGATGTTTTCGGCACGCTCAGCAAGCGCCCCGCGCGGCAGCGCGGGCAGCGAGCGCGAGCCCAGGATCACGGTGTTTCCCTCGCGGGTGGGGCGCAGTTGCCACAGGGCCTCGCCCTCGAAGGCGGTTGCAATGCGTTGCACACTGCGCTCGAAGCTCACGTCGCGGCCGAACAGGTTCACGCTCATCACGCCCTGCGGCGCAAGCAGCGCATGACAGCTGCGATAGAACTCGACGTCATCGAGCACGGGGCTGGCCGCTTCGTGGTCGTACAGGTCCACGCAGAGCACGTCCACCGTGCCGGCATGCCGGGGGTCGGCCGCAAAGTCGCGGGCATCGGCCTGGATCACGTTGAGGCGATCGTCGTCCTGCCCGAGCCGGAACCAGGCCCGGCACACCGAGATCACCTCCGGATTGAGCTCGACGGCCGTGGTGTGCATGCGCATGCGGCGATGGCAGAACTTCGTGATCGCCGCCGCGCCCAGGCCCAGCTGCACCGCATGGCCGCGCGTCAGCAACTCGGGCTCGCGCAGCAGCATCCAGGCCATCATGCGCTGCACGTATTCGAGCTCGATATCGTTCGGCCGCTTGATGCGCATCGCGCCTTGCACCCAGGGGGTTCCCAGATGCAGATAGCGCACGCCGTCGCCTTCGGATACCGTGACCGGCGCCAGGGCCGGTTTCGTGCGTCTGGTGCTCACAGCACTCCTTGTTCTTCAAACACGACACGCCAGGCCGCGAGCTTGCGCTCGAAGCTCCAGCTCGCATTGGCCGGACTGGTGGAGGGCAGGCGATGCACCGGCAGGCCCAGCGTGCGGGTGATGCGCATCGCCCGCGCCGACTCGCCCCCGTTGTGCGCCAGCGCCGACAGCGCCGGGGCACGCAAACGCAGCCCGGCGAGGTCGTTGACCTCAGCGTCCCGGATGGCACTGTCCAGGCTGCCCGCCCGGCGGCAACGGGCGTAGACATCCCAGATGCCCAGGCCGCGTGCCAGCACCACCTCGATGCGCTGCTCGTACGACATGGCACGCAGGTCGACACCCCACAGCGCCGACAGAATGGGCCAGAAGTGATTGCGCGGATGCGCGTAATACTGCTGCTGCTCGAGCGATGCCACGCCGGGGAAGCTGCCCAGCACGATCAGGCGCGTGTGCGGCGACCACACCGGCGGCAGGCCCTGCAGCAGGGGGTCCATGGCGAGGTCGGTCATGGTCATCGGCAGGCTCGCAGCCGCGGCAGGGCGTCAAACGCGTTGGCCGACGTGAGCTGCGCCACCTCGTCGAGGCCGATCCCTCGCAGCGCGGCAAGCGTCTGTGCAATGCGCGGCAGTTCGGACGGTTCGTTGCGGCTGCTGTCGCCGGCTGCCCGCTGCGCGGCCGTGCGGTACAGCCAGTGCGGCGGAATGTCCGGTGCGTCGGTTTCGAGCACCAGGCACTGCGCCGGCAGCCGTGTGGCCAGCTCGCGGATCTGCAGCGCACGCTCGAAGGTCATCGCCCCGCCAAAGCCCAGCCGGAAGCCCAGGTCGATGAACTGCCCGGCCTGCTGCAGGCTGCCGTTGAACGCATGCGCAATGCCGCCCGGCACCCGGATGCGGCGCAGGTGCTTGAGCAGCGCATCGGCTGACCGGCGCACGTGCAGGATCACCGGCAGGTCGAACTCGCGCGCCAGCTCGAGCTGGGCAATGTAGTAGCGCTCCTGGACCTGCCGGTCCAGGCCAGGCACGAAGTGATCGAGGCCGATCTCGCCCACCGCCACCAGGCGGGGGTCATCGCGATGCGCCTGCAGTTGGCTGCGCAGACGCGCCAGTGCGTCGGCGGGCTCCTGGCCCACATACAGCGGATGCAGTCCCAGGGCATACGCCAGCGCATGCCGGTGGGCCAGTTCGCGCACGGTGTCCAGGTCGGCCGTGTGCACCGCGGGCAACACCAGCATGTTCACGCCGGCCGCACACGCCCGCTCGACGACGGCCTGACGGTCGGCGTCGAACTCGGGGGCATCCAGGTGGCAATGGGTGTCGATCCACATGCACGGCATTGTCGCGCGCGCACCGCTACACGAGCACCCCGACTCCCAGGCGCACGATGCGGTCGCAGCGGCGCGCCAGGCCCTCGTCGTGCGTGACCATCACGAAGGCCGTTCCCTGCTCGCGGGCCAGGCCGACCATCAGCTCGAACACCGCGTCGGCCGTCTCGCGGTCGAGGTTGCCGGTGGGTTCGTCGGCCAGCACGCAGGCCGGTCGCGCCACGAGGGCCCGGGCGATCGCCACGCGCTGGCGTTCGCCGCCGGACAGCTCGGCGGGGCGATGCAAGGCCCGCTGCGCCAGACCCACACGGGCGAGCATCTGCTGCGCCTGGTCGCGCGCCTGGGCTTCAGGCATGCGGCGGATGCGCAAGGGCATGGCCACGTTGTCCAGCGCACTGAACTCGGGCAGCAGGTGGTGGAACTGGTAGACGAAACCCAGGTGGGCATTGCGCCAGCGCCCCTGCTCGCCCGCACTCATCGCCGAGAAGTCGCGCCCCTTGAGGTGCACCTTGCCCTGCGTGGGCGCATCCAGGCCGCCGAGCAGATGCAGCAAGGTGCTCTTGCCGGAACCCGATGCACCCACCACCGCGAGCGTCTCGCCAGCGTGCACGGCCAGGCTCACCCCACGCAACACATGCACGTCCAGCGGCCCTTCGTGATAGCGCTTGTGCAGGCCCTGGGCCTGCAGCACCACGGTGCTTGCCGGATCACTCATAACGCAGCGCCTCCGCCGGTTGCACGCGGCTGGCGCGCCAGCTCGGGTAGAGCGTGGCGAGGAAGGCCAGCACGAGGGAGATCACCGCGATCGGGACGATGTCGGACGACTGGGGATCGCTGGGCATGCGGCTGATGAGGTAGATGCTGCTGGGCAGGAAGCTGGCGTTGAACAGGTTCTCGATGGCCGGCACGATCACGTCGATG
>CAMLSD010000133.1 GCA_946482595.1 uncultured Comamonadaceae bacterium | reverse complement strand
CTCCGTTGGTCACGCCGTCGAGCAGCAGGATGCTGGCGATCGAGAAGTCCATGGCGAGTGCAGTAGGAGTGTCAGGGCAGTCAGGCAGGGTGGCGTTGCGTTGGCAGCCGCCGTGGATCCCCGCTTTCGCGGGGACGACTCAAGGATCAGTCGCCGCCGCAGCGCCTGGGTTGCGGCGGCCACCGGGTTCCGGCACGGCCGACCCCCGGTGATGCCCCTTGCGGGGTCTCAGTTCTCGACCTTCCAGTCGCCGTTGACGACCTTCATCACCACGGCGCTGTCGTTGGTGAAGCCCCAGTGGTCCTTCGGCGTGTAGTCGATCACACCCTGGGAGGCGGCCACCGGCTGGCCGGACTCGAGCGCATCACGCAGTGCGGCACGGAACTCCTTGGTGCCGGGCTTGGCCTTCTTCAGCGCCTCGGGCACGGCCTTTTCGAGCAGCAGCAGCGCGTCATACGTGTGGGCGGCGAACTGGTTGCGCATGCCGGCGCCATACAGCTTCTCGTAGCCCTGCACGTACTTCAGCGCTTCCTTCTTGGACGGATGGTTGTCGGGCAGCTGTTCGGCCACCGTGGCGGGGCCCGACACGACAAACGCACCTTCGACGTCCTTGCCACCCACACGCATCAGGTCGCGCGACGCGGCAGCATGGGTCTGGTAGATCTTGCCCTTGAAGCCACGCTCGACGATGGCACGGTGCGGCATCGCGGCACCCGAGCCGGACGCCACGACCAGCACGGCATCGGGGTTGGCCGCCACGATCTTCAGGGCCTGGCCGGTGACGCTGGTGTCGGTGCGCTGGAAGCGCTCGGTGGCCACCACCTTGATGCCCGCCGGCTCGGCCTTGGCGGTGAAGTCCTTCAGCCAGGTCTCGCCGTAGGCGTCCACATAGCCGAGGAAGCCGACGCTCTTGACGCCCTGCTTTTTCATGTGCTCGACCATGGCGTGCGCCATCACGGCCGACGAGTGCGCCATGCGGAAGGACCAGGTGTCCTTGCCGGGGGGCAGCGGAATCGGCGACATCGCCAGTTGCACCGTGCCCGACTCGGCGGCCACGTCGGCCATGGCCACGGCCACCGGGGTGGCGGCCGAACCGATGATCAGGTCGACCTTGTCGTCGGTGACGAACCGGCGGGCGTTCTTGACGCCGTTGGTCGGGTCGGTCGCATCGTCGAGCACGACCAGCTTGACCTTCTCGCCGCCGATGGACTCGGGCCACAGCTTGAAGCCGTTGTTGACGGGAATGCCCAGGCCGGAGGCCGGGCCGGTGAGCGGCAGGCTCACACCGATGGTGATGTCGGCCTGTGCGCCGATCGACACGGTGACGAGCACGGCAGCCGCAAGGGTCTTGAGAGTGGTCTTCATGCCTTGTCTACTCCAGGGTTGTGGGGTCTTTCGCCCCGTGTGGTTGATGGAACACATGGACTCAGCGCGGCGGCAGGCGCAATGCGCCGTCCAGCCGGATCACCTCGCCGTTGAGCGAGGCATTGGTGACGATGTGGGCAGCCAGTTGCGCAAACTCTTCCGGCTTGCCCAGGCGCTTGGGGAAGGGGATCGACGCGGCCAGCGACTGCTGTACCTCTTCGGGCAGCTTGTAGAGCAGCGGCGTGAGAAACAGGCCAGGGGCGATGGTGCACACCCGCACACCGAACTGGGCCAGGTCGCGCGCCAGCGGCAGCGTGAGCGAGACGATGCCGCCCTTGGACGCTGCATAGGCCTCCTGGCCCACCTGGCCGTCGTAGGCCGCCACCGAGGCGGTGTTGACGATGACTCCGCGTTCGCCGTCGTCGAGCGCCTCCTGGCGTAGCATCTCGGCGGCCACCAGGCGGATCACGTTGAAGGTGCCGACCAGGTTCACGTCGATCACGCGCTTGAAGTCTTCCAGTGGCATTGGCGAGCCGTCCTTGCCCACCAGGCGTCGTGCGCCGCCGATGCCGGCCACATTCATCAGGATGCGCGCACCGCCATGGGCCTCGGCCGCGGTGGCAAGCGCCTGCTGCACGCTGTCGGTGCTGGTGATGTCGCACACCAGGGCCAGGCCGTCGATCTCGCGCGCGACTGCCTGCGCCGCCTCGGCATTGACGTCGAGCACGGCCACGCGGGCGCCCTGCCGAGCCAGCTCGCGGGCGGTTTCAGCACCCAGTCCGGAGCCTCCACCGGTCACCAGCGCGGCCTGTCCTTGAATCTTCATCGTCGTGTCCTCGGGTTCCTGATGGAGGGGGCTCAGCCCTTGCGGGGCAGGTAGACATAGGGGTCGCTGTCGGCGCCGCCATACAGCGCCTCGACCAGGGCCTCGCGGTGCGTCAGCACGGCGCGCTGGTTGATCGAGCCCTTGTCGGTGACTTCGCCCTTGTCGATCGATGGCGGCTCGGCGAGCACATGGGCCCGGGCCACGCGGTTGGCGCTGCCGGTACCTTCGCGCCAGAGCCGGTCGACCAGGGTCTGGAAGAACTCGCGCACCACCGGGTGATGCAGCACCTCGGGCGCCGGGGTGTGGGCAGCCAGGCCGGCGAGCTTGCGGCACTCGTCCACACGCGGGAAGACCAGCATGCCGACCTCGTCGCGGTTCAGCCCGGTGATGACCGCGTCCTGCACGCACGGTGCGCCCGCGGCGATGATGCGTGCGCGCAGCGGACCGACACTGACGAAGGTGCCGGTCGACAGCTTGAAGTCCTCGGCAATGCGCCCGTCGAACATCAGGCCCTTGGCCGGCTGGGCCGGGTCGACCCACTTCACGGCGTCGCCGGTGCGGTAGTAGCCTTCCTCGTCGAAGCTGTCGGCCGACAGTTCGGGCTGACGCCAGTAGCCGGGCATCACGTTGGGGCCGCGGAAGCGGATCTCCACCTTGCCGTCCACCGGCACGAGCTTGACCTCGACGCCGGGGCAAGGCAGGCCGATGTGCCCCGAGCGCACCGAGGCCGCGTCGAGCGCGAAGGTGCACGAGGGGGCGGTTTCGGTCATGCCCAGTCCGGTGAACATCGGGATGCGTTCACCCACGGTGCGCTCGGCAAGACGGTCGAGCTGGTCCCACACCGCCTGCGACAGGCCGGCACCGGCAAACATGAAGGCCTTGACGCGGCGGAACAGCGACGCGCGCAGCGTGTCGTCGGTTTCCATCGCCGAGGCGATTTCCTCGAAGCCCTTGGGCACGTTGAAGTACACCGTCGGCGAGATCTCGCGCAGGTTGCGCAGCGTCTCGGCAATGCCCGAGGGCGTGGGCTTGCCTTCGTCGATGTAGAGCGTGCCGCCGTTGTACAGCGTGATGCCCACGTTGTGGTTGCCGCCGAAGGTGTGGTTCCACGGCAGCCAGTCCACCAGCACCGGCGGCTCGTCGGCCAGGAAGGCCATGGCCTGGCGCTTCATCTGCAGGTTGGCGCACATCATGCGGTGGGTGTTCACCACCCCCTTGGGCGCCTTGGTCGATCCCGAGGTGAACAGGAATTTCACGATGGTGTCCGGGCCGACGCCGGCATGGGCCGCTTCGGCCTGCGCGCCCGGCTCGGTGGCCAGCAGCTGCGCGAACGGCGTGACGGTGCGGCCTTCGATCTCGCCTTCGGTCAGCACCACCTCGACGTCGGGCGCGACCACCGCCGTGATGGCCCGGGCATAGGCCGGGCTGCTGGCGAACACCAAGCCTGGCGTGACCGTGCCGAGAATGTGGCGCAGCTTGCCGTAATCCTGCGAGACCAGCGAATAGGCCGGCGACACCGGGGTGTAGGGCACCCCCACCCACATGGCCCCCAGGGCCAGCGTGAGGTGTTCGAGATCGTTGTCCGACAGGATGGCGATCGGCCGCTCGACCGACAGGCCGCGCTGCACCAGCGCCTGCCCGACGGCACGGGCGCGCGCCAGCATCTCGGCATAGGTGATGCGGACCCAGTCGCCGCCCTGGTGGCGCTTGGCGACGAAGCAGCGGTCCGGGGTTTCGCGGGCCCAGTGTTCAAGCCGGTCGGTCAGGCGTTGCGCGAAGGGTTCAAGTGCCACCGGCGAGCGCAGGACCTGCGTGCCGTCGGCGCGCTGCTCGACGTCGACGCTCAGGCAGGCGCCGATGCGGGTGGGGCGAAAGCGCGCGCTCATGATGCCTTCCCGACCTTGCCGGCCTTGCCTTCGAGGAAGGCGCGCATGCGGTCCTTGGCAGCGTGGTCGCCCTGGGCGATGGCGGCCATCAGCGACTCGACGAACAGGCCGTCGGCCTGGGGCAGATCGGCAATGCGCGGCAGGGCCTGCATCACGGCAAAGTTCGACAGCGGCGCGTTGCTGGCGATGCGCCGGGCCAGCTCCATCGCGCGGTCCAGACCGGCACCGTCAGCCACGCGGTAATGCGACAGCCCGACCTGCTGGCCCTCGTCGGCATCGAGCACACGGCCGGTGAGCATCATGTCGGTCATGCGGGCAAAACCGATCAGCCGGGGCACCCGCGCCGAGCCGCCCCCGCCGACGAACAGGCCACGCTGCCCTTCGGGCAGACCGTAGAACGTGCTGTCCTCGGCCACCCGGATGTGCACCGCGCTGGCCAGTTCCAGGCCGCCGCCCACCACCGCACCGTGCAGCACCGCCACCACCGGGATGCGGCCGAACTGGATCTGCTCGAACGCGGCATGCCACGAACGCGAATGGGCAATGCCCTCGGCCACGCTGCGCTCGGACAGCTCGGACAGATCCAGGCCGGCGCAGAAATGGTCCCCTTCGCCGCTGAGCACGGCCACACGCACCGTGTCGGGCAGGTTGATGAAGCAGGTGTGAAGCTGGGCGATCAGCGTGTCGTTGATGGCATTGCGCTTGGCCGGACGGTTCAGTCGCACATGGGCGATCGGGCCGTCGAAGCTGATCTGGAGCAGGTCCAGTCGGGCCAGCAGGCCGTTGGCGTCGTCAGGAGTGGCTGTCATGGGTGTGAAGAGAGCTGGGTGGAGGTCGTTTCAGACCATAATGGTTATGGATATTAAGCAATTGGTGGGGTATCGCACCTGGGGTAAACCCGCAATGTCGTGGGTCTCCACAGGGTTTCATAGAGCGGTGCGGTGTCATGATCTTGTCGACAGGGGGCTCGAAAACCCTGAGAGCGGAGTGTGTAGAAGGCTGGCAATTACTTCATGAAAGTAACTAAAATCGCGTTGAGCCCATGACACGACGCCAGCTTGCTGGCCTTGCGGAGCAGTGATGAACACCCAGGACCTGATCGCCATCGACATCCACACGCACGCGGAGATCTCGTGCTGGAACCCTTTCGACAGCTACGGCGAGGAGTACGACCGCGCGGCCGACAAGTACTTCCGCTCGAGCCGGCGCCCGACCATCGAGGAGAGCGTGGCCTACTACCGCGAGCGGCGCATCGGGCTGGTGATGTTCATGGTCGACGCCGAGGCCCAGCTCGGCCGCCGGCGCATCCCGAACGAGGAGATCGCCGAAGCTGCACAGAAGAACAGCGACCTGATGATCGCCTTCGCCAGCATCGACCCGCACAAGGGCAAGATGGGCGCACGCGAGGCACGCCGGCTGATCGAGGAGCATGGCGTCAAGGGGTTCAAGTTCCACCCCACGGTGCAGGGCTTCTACCCGTACGACAAGATGGCCTGGCCGCTGTACGAGGTGATTGCCGAGTACAACATGCCGGCGATCTTCCACAGCGGGCATTCGGGCATCGGCTCGGGCATGCGCTGCGGCGGCGGGCTGCGGCTGGAGTATTCCAACCCGATGCACCTGGACGACGTGGCCATCGCCTTCCCGGACATGCAGATCGTGATCGCCCACCCGTCGTGGCCCTGGCAGGACGAGGCGCTCAGCGTGGCCATGCACAAGCCCAATGTGTGGATCGACCTGTCAGGCTGGAGCCCGAAGTACTTCCCGCCTCAGCTCGTGCAGTACGCCAACACCTTGCTGAAGGACCGCGTGCTGTTCGGCTCGGACTATCCGCTGATCACGCCGGACCGCTGGATGAAGGACTTCGACGAGGCCGGCTTCCGTGACGAGGTGAAGCCGCTGATCCTCAAGAGCAATGCGATGCGCCTGCTGAAGCTGGGTTGAGCATGTTGTCGAGCGCGTCCGGGCGGGGGTTCCCCCTGAACGCGGGGGCGGTTGGCGTGAATTCCTGCCTCCTCCCCCCTCATTTCGGGGCTTCTACCTGACGCTGCAAGGCCGATACTGGAGTTGAGCAAGTTCACCAGTGAGTGAAAAGCCGGTGGCCACCACCACCCGCTATCCGATCGGATCGCGCAAGGCGACCCGCTTGGTCTTGCTCGCCAATTCCTTCGGCCTGCGACCCCCGCCTTCACGGCGGCCGGCGCAGGCCGAACTTCATGGGGCCTGCATCCCGCGGCGCGCTCCCCTGGCGCCTCACCCCTCGGTGAGCGAGGCCGGCTGGGTCAGCACGTCATCCCCCTGCAACTGAGCCAGGAAGCGGTCGATACCGGCAAGGAACATCGCGAAGTCGATCGGTTTGGTCCAGTAGTCGGCAAAGCCGGCAGCCCGGGCCTGAGCCACGTCCTCGGGGATGGCATTGGCCGACAGTGCCACGCAGGTGGTGTCGGCCATGCCCGGCAGGGCGTGGATGCGGCGCATCACCTCCATGCCGTGGATGTCGGGCAACTGCAGGTCGAGCAGGATCAGCCGCGGGTGGATCTCGGCTGCCGCACGCACACCGCTGATGCCGTCGGGCGCGGTGTGCAGCCGGATGGCCGGGCGCAGTGCCAGCAGTTCCTGCACCAGCAGCAGGTTGACCGGGTTGTCCTCGACGTACAGCACGTCGACGCGTGCACGCTGTGAGGACACTGCCGTGGCGCCGTGGTGCGCGCCACGTGGGCAGGGCGTGGCCACTCCGGCCGTGCTGGCGGCTTCTTCCAGAAGAGGCTCGGGTTCGGCGGCGCGCAACCACACGCGGAACTCGGTGCCTTCGCCCGGCTCGCTGCGCACCTCGATGGCGCCGCCCATGGCTTCGACCAGGTGGTGCACGATGGCCAGTCCGATGCCGGTGCCCTCGATGCCTTCATGTTCTGCACCGAGCCGGTTGAACGGTTCGAACAGGTTGGCCAGCTGGGCGCGCGACAGGCCCCGTCCGGTGTCGCGCACCGAAAACCCGAGCCACGATGGATCAGGCCCGTGCAGGATCGCAATGTCCACCCGACCCTGCGGCCGGTTGTACTTGACCGCGTTCGACAGCAGGTTGGTCATCACCTGGCGCAGCCGGCGGGCATCGGCATGGACGAAACCGTCCATCGCGCCGGCGACCATGCGCACGTCGGCGCGGCGGGCATGGGGTTCGACCCATTCCAGTGCATCGGCCACCACATGGCTGAGCGACACGGACTCGTCCTTGAGCCTGAGCTTGCCGGCGTCGATGCTGGTGAGGTCGAGCACGTCGTCGATCAGTGCCAGCAGATGCTGGCCGGCCGCACGAATGCGCTCGGCCCGCACGCGCTGGGGTTCGCCCAGGCCGTCATGCAGCATCAGGTCGGCAAAGCCGATCACCGCATTCAGCGGCGTGCGCAGTTCGTGGCTCATGCGGGCCAGGAATTCGCTCTTGGCGCGGTTGGCCTCTTCCGCTGCAACCTTCGCCTGCAGGGCTTCCTGGCTGCGGTGCAGGTCGGTGATGTCCCAGTTCACGCCGAGGAAGCGCTCGGGCTGGCCCTGGTCGTCGCGCAGCAGCATGCCGCGGGAGGCCAGCCAGCGTTCGGTGCCGTCCGGCAGGTGGATGACGAATTCGTTGCGGTAGATGCCGTCCGGTGAGGTCACGGCGTGGCCGATCAGCTGCGCCATGCGCGCGCGGGTCTCGGCGTCGGCCGACTCGCGGATGATCTGCTCGGGCGCGCGCGGATCGTCGGGCGACAGGCCGCGCAACAGGTACATCTGCGCATCCCAGATCGTTTCCTGCGAGGGCAGGCGCATCTCCCAGGTGCCGATGCCTGCAGCCTGGGCGGCCAGCACCGCACGTTGTTCGACCAGGTGCAGCGCCTCCTGTTCGCGCCGACGCTCGGTGACGTCGATCACCATGCCGAAGGCCACCGGCCGGTTGCCCCGCATGCCGCGGCGGGCCCGGCCGACGACCCAGCGCACCTCGCCCTGGGCCGTGCGGATGCGGTACTCGAGCTCTTCGGTGGGGGTGTCGCCTTGCACCAGGCGTTGGTGCTCGGCCTTCAGGCGGGGCAGGTCGTCGGCATGGGTGTACTGCGCCATCACCTGATCGACGTTCGGTGCCGGGGTACCCTCGGGCAGGCCGAAGATGCGCAGCATCTGCTTGCTCCAGGTGGCCTCGCCGGTCTCGATGTCCAGGCTCCACACACCCACGCCGGTGGCATCGGCGATCAACTCCATGCTGGCCGCGATCGTCTGCAGCCGCTCGAACTCGGCGATCTGGTCGCTGATGTCGAGCGAGACGCCCAGCAGCGCCACCACCCGCCCCTGGGCATCGCGCTCGGCCACACGCCGCGTGAGCAGCGTGCGGTAACCGCCGCCGGGGGCCAGGTAGCGCGCCTCGACGTCGATGGGGGTGTTCTGCTCCTTGGCCCGGCGCGACGCTTCGAGCACGGCCTCCAGGTCATCGGGGTGCACCGAGGCGCGCGCCTCCTCGATCGGCATGCCCTGCTCGTCCGGCCACAGCACCGTCATCCGTGCGCTGTCCGGGTTGACGTGGAAGCGGTCGGTGACCAGGTCATGCCGCCACATCGACAGGCCGGCCATCGCCGCGGCCATCCTGAACTGGGTGCGGGCCGCTTCCATCTGGCGCGTGAGCGTCAGGCTGTCGGTATCGTCCAGCATGATGCCCACGGCGCGCAGCGGCAGGCCGTCGGTACCCGGCTGAACCTCCCACATCGAGTGGATGCTGCGCTGCGTGCCGTCAGGGCGCAGCACCCGGAAGTGGGTCTGGTACCGGCCGGGGTGGCGGAAAGAAGCCTGCGCGTAGCGGCTGGCCTCGCTGTCGTCCGGATGGATCAAGGCGGTGCTGTGCTCGAACGCCGGTGCACCGGCCGCCGGATCCAGGCCGAACATGTCGAAGATGTGGGCGTCCCAGCGGGCCTGGCCGCTGCGCAGGTCGCGCTCCCAGAAGCCGATGCGTCCGAACTCGCGCGCCATGGACAGCCGCGCGACGTCGGCCGAGGCCATCACCGCGGTGCCGGTGCCGCCGTCACCTTCCGGGTGCGATGCCCCGGGCTTGCATGGGTCGAGCCACAGGACCCAGCCGGGCGCGGCCTGGACCCGCCGCCAGGCAAGCCCGTGAGATCCAAGCTCCGTGTGGGTGCCGGGCAAGGCCAGCGCCTGTTCGGCCAGCTCACGCCAGGCGGGGACGCTCAGACCGGCCGTCTCACGCCAGCATGATGCGGCTTCATTGAGCTGCCAGCGGGTGGAGCGGCCCTCGCGCCAGATGAACACCGCCGGCAGCGGTGCCTGCATCCAGACGGGGGCATGGGGAATGTCGGCCAATCGGATCCTCGTGATTCAGGCGCCTGAACACCGCACGGGCGGCGGCGGGCCGGTCCGGCACGCTGCGGCAGCACGGAGCAGGCGCCCCGGAAGACTCTCATGATTGTGCCGCCGCGTGCGTCCGAAAAAACCCACATGAAACACCCCAGACAGTGCAGGAATGCCGCAAGCGTGTGCTGCCGGGTGGCGCCGATTTCGTGTCGGGTGCGTCGCGCCCTCTTGAACTGTCACTCGCCGACCCTATAATTCAGCGCTGTTAGCACTCAACGACGGTGAGTGCTAATGATTGAAAGCTTGATCCGTCAGGCAGCACAAGCCGCCGACGAGGTCGAGACCCAGAATGTCAATGAGCGCTCACATGCGCTCATCACCATCCCGAAGTTAGTTCTTTGACTCAAAGGAGATGTCATGAAACTGCGTCCTTTGCACGATCGCGTGATCGTCAAGCGCCTGGAAAATGAAACCAAGACCGCCTCGGGCATCGTGATCCCCGACAACGCCGCCGAGAAGCCCGACCAGGGCGAAGTGCTGGCCGTGGGTCCTGGCAAGCGCAATGACAAGGGCGATTTCGTGGCCCTGAACATCAAGGTCGGCGACCGCGTCCTGTTCGGCAAGTACAGCGGCCAGACCGTCAAGGTCGACGGCGACGAACTGCTGGTGATGCGCGAGGAAGACCTCTTCGCAGTCGTCGAGAAGTGATGCCGCGCGCGGGGTTGGCCCCGCGCAGCCGGGGGTCCGCCAAGGGCCCTGCATGTTTCACGGATTCCCGCCTTCGCGGGAGTGACCAACAAATTTCGGAGATTTACACATGGCAGCAAAAGACGTCGTGTTCGGCGGCGAAGCACGTGCCCGCATGGTCGAGGGTGTGAACATCCTGGCCAATGCCGTCAAGGTGACCCTGGGCCCGAAGGGCCGCAACGTGGTGCTCGAGCGCTCTTTCGGCGCCCCCACCGTGACCAAGGACGGTGTGTCCGTGGCCAAGGAAATCGAGCTGAAGGACAAGCTCCAGAACATGGGCGCCCAGATGGTCAAGGAAGT
>CAMLSD010000132.1 GCA_946482595.1 uncultured Comamonadaceae bacterium | reverse complement strand
GTAGGCGGCATGCGGGCCGCCGTTGCCCATGGGCATGCCGAAGCGCTGGGTGGTGCCCACCGCGATGTCGGCACCCAGTTCGCCCGGCGGCGTGATCAGGGTGAGAGCCAGCAGGTCAGCCGCCATGATGACCAGGCCACCGCGGGCGCGGTAGCGGCCGATCCAGTCGCGGTAGTCGCGCACGACACCGTCCACGCCGGGATACTGCAGCAGCACGGCAAAGCTGTCCTCATTCAGGGCTTCGTCGCCCGAGCAGATGCGCACTTCGATGCCCAGTGGACGTGCCCGTGTGCGGATGACTTCGAGCGTCTGGGGCAGCACGTCGTCTGCGACGTAGAACACATTCGACTTCGACTTGCCGGCGCGCGCGGCCAGTGTCATCGCCTCGGCAGCCGAGGTGGCCTCGTCGAGCATCGATGCATTGGCAATCGCCATGCCGGTCAGGTCGCAGACCATGGTCTGGAAGTTCACCAGCGCTTCCATGCGACCCTGCGAAATCTCGGCCTGGTAGGGCGTGTAGGCGGTGTACCACGCCGGGTTCTCGAGGATATTGCGCAGGATGACGCCAGGCGTGTGCGTGCCGTGATACCCCTGGCCGATGAAGCTCTTGAGCAGGCGGTTGCGCCCCGCGATCGACTTGAGCTCGCGCAGCGCCTCGGCCTCCGAGGCCGGCGCCGGCAGGTGCATCGCTTCGGGCCGGCGAATGGCCGACGGCACGATGGTCTCGATCAGCGCGCGGCGCGACGCCGCACCGATCACACCCAGCATGTGCTGCTCGTCGGCGGCATCGATGCCGATGTGTCGGGCAATGAATTCATCATGCGACTCGAGGTCGCGCAGCGGCGTGTGGGCGGGCATCAGCATGGTGTGTTCCGAGGGCAGGCAGGTGGTTTGCCTGGCAAGGCAGGACGGGGCAGGGCAGGTGGCACGGGCCAGTTGCCCGTGCCGTGTGGGGATCAGCTGTTCTTGACGAGCGCGTCGTAGGCGGGGGCATCCATCAGGACGTCGAACTCGCCGAGGTTGCTCATGCGCATGCGGAAGAACCAGCCCTTGCCGAGCGGGTCGGTGTTGGCCAGTGACGGGTCGTTGCGCAAGTCTTCGTTGACCTCGATCACCTCGCCGGAGACCGGCGCGTAGACGTCGGCGGCGGCCTTGACGGACTCGACCACTCCGGCCACCGCCTGCTTGTCCAGCGTGGTGCCCACGGCCGGCAGGTCGACAAACACGACGTCACCGAGCGCATCCTGCGCATGCAGGGTGATGCCGACGGTGGCGATGCCTTCGTCGCCATCGAGCTGGACCCACTCATGGTCGGGGGTGTACTTCACGGTCATTGCGGACTCCTTGATCGGGGTGTTGGAATGCAGTGGCAGGCGGGCGCGTCAGCCGCGCACGTAGCGATGAGGGGCAAAGGGCATGGGGGTGACGCGCATGGGCAGACGCTTCTCGCGCACCTCGGCGTAGACGACGGCCCCCGGTGCGGCATGGTTGACCGGGAGGTAGGCCATGGCCACCGGCTGGTTGACGGTCGGCCCGAGCGTGCCGCTGGTGACCCGGCCCAGCGCATGGCCATGGCCGTCGACGATGCGCGCGCCCTCGCGCACCGGCACACGCTCCATGCTGACCAGGCCCACGCGTTTGTTCATGGCGCCGGAGGCGATCTGGCTGTCGATCACCGATGCACCAGGGTAACCGCCGGCACGCTCGCCGCCGGCACGCCGCACCTTCTGGATGGCCCAGGTGAGACCGGCCTCGACCGGCGTGGTCTGCTCGCCGATGTCGTGCCCGTAAAGACACAGTCCGGCTTCGAGGCGCAGCGTGTCGCGTGCCCCAAGGCCAGCCCATCTGACTTCGGGCTGGTTCAGCAGCACACGCGCCAGCGCCTCGGCCTGCTCGGCCGGCACCGAGATCTCGAAACCGTCTTCGCCGGTGTAACCGGAGCGGGTGACAAAACACGAGGTGCCGGCCAGCGTGAAGGCGGCACCGGTCATGAAGGTCAGGCGTGCCACGTCCGCATTCACGCGGGACAGCGCCTGCACGGCCTGTGGACCCTGCAGCGCCAGCAGCGCCTGGTCGGGCTGGGGCTGGATCGAGCAGCGATGGCCGATGTGGGTCTGCAGGTGGGCGATGTCGGCCGTCTTGCAGGCGGCATTGACGATCAGCAGGAAGTCGCCTTCGCGGCGCGTGATCATCAGGTCGTCGAGCAGGCCGCCGTTGCTGTTGGTGAAAAAGCCGTAGCGTTGCTTGCCCACACCCAGGCCGACGATGTCGACCGGGATCAGCGACTCCAGGGCGCGGGCGGCGTCATCGCCGGTCACGCGCACCTGCCCCATGTGGGAGACGTCGAACAGGGCGGCTTCGGTGCGGCAGTGCCGGTGTTCGGCGATGATGCCCTCGTACTGCACCGGCATTTCATAGCCGGCAAAAGGCACCATGCGGGCACCGGCTTCAAGGTGCAGGGCGTACAGCGGCGTGCGCAGCAGGTTCTGGGGCTGTTCGTTGGCGGACATGGTGTGGTCTTCCGAGGGCATGTTGTCCAACCACCTGCCCGGCAACCGGGTTCGGGTGGGTCTGCCCTCGCTGTCCGCTTTACCTGAGAGATTGGCCCGGCACACCGCTTCAGTGCGCCCGACTTGCCCCTTCGGTGGATGCCGTGGCGGGGGTTGAGCCCTGCCGGCACCTCTCTCCAGTGAGGATCGCTTCGTTCACGAAGCGTCTGCCAGTCCTTTTGCCTGAGCGTTCGAGGGGGTGCCTCTGCGCCTTCGGCGGCCGTGCACCGTGCTCGGTCAGCGGCTCTCTCCTGGCAGGCCGCCAGTGTAATGCAGGCCCGCAAAAAAGGGCAGCCGAAGCTGCCCTGATCGTGTGTGGCCTGCGCGGCTTGCTGGCAGGGCTCACATGCCCGAATAGTTCGGCCCGCCGCCACCTTCGGGTGTGACCCACACGATGTTCTGGGTCGGATCCTTGATGTCGCAGGTCTTGCAGTGCACGCAGTTCTGCGCGTTGATCTGCAGCCGGTCGGTGCCGTCCTCGTTCTTCACGAACTCATAGACGCCGGCCGGGCAATAGCGGCTTTCCGGGCCGGCAAAGCGGGCCAGGTTGGTCTGCACCGGCACCGCGTCGTTGCGCAGCGTCAGGTGCGCCGGCTGGTTTTCTTCGTGGTTGGTGTTGCTGACGAACACCGAGCTGAGGCGGTCGAAGCTCAGCTTGCCATCCGGCTTGGGGTACTCGATGCGGCGCGCCTGGTCGGCAGGCATCAGATAGGTGTGGTCGGCACGAGTTGCATGCAGGGTCCACGGCGGGCTGCTGATGCCGATCTTCGGCAGGAACCACTGCTCGATGCCGGTCATCACCTGGCCGATCATCGGGCCCTTCTTGAACCACAGCTTGAAGTTGCGCGTCTGCTGCAGCTCCTCGTTCAGCCAGCTGCGCTCGAAGGCCTGCGGGTAGGCGCTGAGCTCATCGCCCGAGCGGCCCGAGGTGACGGCGTCGTAGATGGCGTCAGCGCACAGCATGCCGGACTTGATCGCGGCATGGCTGCCCTTGATGCGTGCGGCGTTCAGGTAGCCCGCGTCGCAGCCGATCAGCGCACCGCCCGGGAACACCGTCTTGGGCAGGGCCTGCGGGGTGCCGTTGTTGATGGCCCGTGCGCCGTAGCTCAGTCGCTTGCCGCCCTCGATATGGGCACGGATGGCCGGGTGGGTCTTCCAGCGCTGCATCTCCTCGAACGGGCTCATCCACGGGTTCTTGTAGTCCAGCCCGATCACGAAGCCCAGCGTGACCTTGTTGCCTTCGAGGTGATACAGGAAGCCACCGCCGAAGGTGTCGTCCTGCATCGGCCAGCCGGCGGTGTGCACGACCAGTCCCGGCTTGGCCTTCGCGGGGTCGATCTCCCACAGCTCCTTGATGCCGATGGCAAAGCTCTGCGGGTCCTTGCCCTCGGTGAGCCGGAAGCGCTCGAGCAGCTGCTTGCCCAGATGGCCGCGGGCGCCCTCGGCAAACACGGTGTACTTGCCGCACAGTTCCATGCCCAGCTGGAAGGCCTCGGTGGGCTGGCCGTCCTTGCCGATGCCCATGTTGCCCGTGGCGACACCACGCACCGCGCCGCGCTCGTCATACAGCACCTCGGCGGCTGCAAAACCCGGGAAGATCTCCACGCCCAGGCTCTCGGCGTGGCCGGCCAGCCACTTGGTGACCGCACCCAGCGAGATCACGTAGTTGCCATGGTTGTGGAAGTTGCGGGGCACCAGCCAGTCGGGCGTGCGCGTGGAGCCGGTTTCGCTCAGCACGAGCAGGTCGTCGCCGGTCACCGGCTGGTTCAGCGGTGCGCCGAGTTCCTTCCAGTTGGGCAGCAGCTCATTGATGGCCCGCGGGTCCATCACCGCGCCCGAGAGGATGTGCGCCCCGGGCTCCGACCCCTTCTCGAGCACGACAACCGAGACGTCCTGACCCTTTTCTGCCGCGAGCTGCTTGATGCGGATCGCTGTGGCCAGCCCGCCGGGGCCGGCGCCGACCACCACGACGTCATACTCCATGGACTCGCGCGGGCCGTACTGCTCCAGGATCTCTTGAGAGGTCATCGGTGTTCCTTGTAAGGTTGATTCGGGGAGGCTTGGATCTCGTGGTTGGGCGCGATTCTATCGGGTTGCTGACAAAAAAAGAACGATCGTTCTATTTTGTGTTTCCATGCTTATGACCCAAGTGCAAGGATCGACGTCCCGCATGCGACATCCGTGCCATGTCGAGGGCAGCACCCGTTATCCTTGGGCCACCGTGAATCCATCTTCCAGAACCAGAGGCTGAAATGAGCTACTCCCTCGACCTCTCCGGCCGCGTGGCCCTCGTCACCGGCGCCTCGAGCGGGCTGGGTACCCAGTTCGCCAAGACGCTGGCTCAGGCCGGCGCGGCCGTCGTGCTGGCGAGCCGCCGTGTCGAGCGCCTGAAGACGCTGCGTGCCGAGATCGAAGCCGCCGGTGGTGATGCGCACGTCGTGAGCCTGGACGTGACCGACCCCGACAGCATCAAGTCGGCGGTCGCGCACGCCGAGACCGAAGTCGGCCCGATCGACATCCTGGTGAACAACTCGGGCGTGAGCACCACGCAGAAGCTCACCGAGGTCACGCCCGACGACTACGACTTCATCTTCGACACCAACACGCGCGGTGCGTTTTTCGTGGCCCAGGAGGTCGGCAAGCGCATGCTGGCGCGCGCGCGCGGTGCGGCGCCCGGCACGTACACGGGCGGGCGCATCGTCAACGTGGCCTCGATGGCCGGCCTGCGGGTGCTCAGCCAGATCGGCGTCTACTGCATGAGCAAGGCCGCCGTGATCCACATGACACGCGCGATGGCGCTCGAATGGGGCAAGTTCGGCATCAACGTGAATGCGATCTGCCCGGGCTACATCGACACCGAAATCAATCACCACCACTGGGAAACCGAAGGCGGGCAGAAACTGATCTCGATGCTGCCGCGCAAGCGCATCGGCAAGCCCCAGGACCTCGATGCCCTGCTCGTGATGCTGTGCTCCAACGAGAGCCACTTCATCAACGGTGCGGTCGTGGCCGCCGACGACGGGTTCGGCATCTGATGGCGGCCGCGGCATTGCGACAACTGAGCGCGGTCGAGTGCCGTGTGCTGGGCGTGCTGGTCGAAAAGCAGTTGACCGTGCCCGACACCTATCCGCTGTCACTGAACGCGCTCACGGCCGGATGCAACCAGAAGACCGCGCGCCAGCCGGTGATGGAGCTCACCGAAGCCCAGGTGCAGCAGGCGGTGGACGACCTGAAGTTCGTGCACCTGGTGAACCAGGGCAGCGGCAGCCGTGTCAGTCGCTATGAGCACAACGTGCAGCGTGTGCTGGGTGTGCCCAGCCAGAGCGTGGTGCTGCTGACGCTGCTGATGCTGCGCGGCCCGCAGACGGCGGCCGAACTGCGCATCCACAGCGAGCGCATGCACCGTTTTGCCGATGTGTCGTCGGTCGAGGCTTTTCTCGACGAGCTGAGCGAGCGCGACCCGCCCCTGGTGGTCAAGCTCGCGCGTGCGCCTGGCACCCGCGAAAACCGCTGGACGCACCTTCTGGCCGGCCCCGTCGATCCGGCCATGCTCGCCTCCGCAGCGACCGACGACAGCCCGGTGCCACGCACGGCGGCGTCGGCACCGGCTGCCGAGCTTCAGGCGCTGCGCGCCGAAGTGGCCGAACTGCGTGCCATGGTCGAGCATCTCTACAGCGAGCTGGGCGTGAGCCGCAAGAGCGATTGAGCCAAGGACCCCCATGAAGCTGGAGATCCCCGAGCAGAAGAAGCTGACCTATGAAATGCTCATCCCCATCCGCTGGGGTGACATGGACGCGATGGGTCATGTCAACAACACGCTGTATTTCCGCTACCTGGAGATCATCCGTGTCGAGTGGCTGAACTCCCTGGGCGGCGCGCCCGACCCGCAGGGCGAGGGGCCGGTGATCGCCAATGCGTTCTGCAATTTCTATCGCCAGCTCGAGTACCCCGGGACCGTGCTTGCGAAGCACTACGTGGCGCAGCCGGGCCGCACCAGCTTCGACACCTTCATCACGCTCGAGCGGCAGGACGAGCCCGGTGTGATCTACGCAGCCGGAGGGGCCACGACGGTGTGGGTGAACTTTCCGCAGCAGAAGGCGGTGCCGCTGCCGCCGTGGTTGCGGGCCATCATCGAGTGACGGGCCTCGGCGTGGTCGGCCTCAAAGGGCGAGCAGCCGCTGAACCAGGTCGGGCGTGCTGGAGGCCTTGAACTTGCGCATCAGGCGCGCACGATAGATGTCGACGGTGCGGTGGCTGATGCCCAGTGCGCGGCCGATTTCCTTGCTGGTGCGGCCTTCCAGCAACTGGGCTGCCACCTCGCGCTCCCGGCCGGTCAGGTCGGTCTTGACCGGCCGCCGCGACGACAGGTCCTCGAACGACCAGATCCCGGCGGCGTGGGGCGTGCTGCGGTCCAGCGAGCGACCCGTCACGTGGCACCAGAACAACTCGCCATTGGCACGCTTCATGATACGGTCGTCGGCATACCGTCCGCTGGCGTTGATGATCGGCGCAATCCGCGCGCCGATCCGCTCGAACTCGTCGGGCGTGGGGTAGAGCACCTGGAAAGACTGGCCAATCAGCAGCTCGCGCGAAGTGCCGAACATCTCGGCCACGGCGTGATTGCAGTCGACCATCACACGATGGCGCGACAGCACCAGGCCGACGGCGGCCATCTCGAAGGCAATGCGGTAGTCGATGTCGGTCGTCATGGCGGGGCAGGGCGCGTGATGGCGGCCACCCGAGGTCGCACCTTAGGCGATTCTACGTATGCCAATACGTAGTACGCTAGCCGGCGTTCCCCAACACTCCAACGCGAAGGAGACTCGCAATGAACAAGGTGTATCCCAGCGCCGCCGAGGCGCTCGCGGGCATCGTCAAGGACGGCCAGTTGATGGCAGTGGGCGGTTTTGGCCTGTGCGGCATCCCCGAAGCGCTGATCGACGCACTGCAGGCCTCGGGCGTCAAGGACCTCACGGTGATCTCGAACAACGCCGGCGTCGATGGCTTCGGCCTGGGCAAGCTGCTGGCCACGCGGCAGATCCGCAAGATGATCTCGAGCTACGTGGGCGAGAACAAGGAGTTCGAGCGCCAGTACCTGTCCGGTGAACTGGAGCTCGAGTTCACGCCCCAGGGCACGCTGGCCGAGAAGCTGCGCGCCGGCGGCGCCGGCATCCCGGCGTTCTTCACGCGCACCGGCGTGGGCACCGTCGTCGCCGAAGGCAAGGAAGTGCGTGAATTCGACGGTGTGCCCTACGTGATGGAGCGTTCGCTCGTCCCGGAGGTGTCGCTGGTCAAGGCCTACATTGCCGACAAGTCCGGCAACCTGGTGTTCCGCAAGACCGCGCGCAATTTCAACCCGAACGTGGCCATGGCGGGCCGTGTCACGGTGGTGGAAGTCGAGAAGATCGTCGAGACCGGCGACCTCGATCCGGATCAGGTTCACCTGCCCGGCATCTTCGTGCACCGCATCGTGGTCAATGCCACGCCGGAAAAGCGCATCGAGCAGCGTACCGTGCGCAGCACCACCTGAACCCAGAAGCCACAAGGAGACTCATCATGGCATGGACCCGTGACGAAATGGCGGCCCGCGCGGCCAAGGAACTGCAGGACGGCTTCTACGTGAACCTGGGCATCGGCCTGCCCACGCTGGTGGCCAACCACGTGCCGGCAGGCATGGAGGTCTGGCTGCAGAGCGAAAACGGTCTGCTTGGCATCGGCCCCTTCCCGACCGAGGACCAGGTCGACGCCGACCTGATCAATGCCGGCAAGCAGACCGTGACGACCCTGCCGGGCTCGTCGATCTTCTCGTCGGCCGACTCGTTCGCGATGATCCGCGGCGGCAAGATCAACCTGGCGATCCTGGGCGCGATGCAGGTCAGCGAGCGCGGCGACCTGGCGAACTGGATGATCCCTGGCAAGATGGTCAAGGGCATGGGCGGGGCGATGGACCTGGTGGCTGGTGTGGGGCGTGTGGTGGTCCTGATGGAACACGTGGCCACCAAGAAGGACGGCTCGACCGACCAGAAGATCCTGCCGAAGTGCACGCTGCCCCTCACCGGGGTGGGGGTGGTGAACCGCATCATCACCGACCTGGGCGTGCTGGACGTCACGCCCGCCGGTCTGAAGCTGGTGGAACTGGCTCCGGGCGTGACGCACGAGGAGATTCAGCAGAAGACCGGCGTCGCGCTGGTCTGACGCACAGGTCTGAGCTTCACGCTGCATCGCGTCGACCCGCAAAGGGTCGACCCGCTGCGATACGGCCCGCCGGCACGCCCGCCAGCGGGCCGTTGTTCATTCCGGCACGCCCGGATGCCCCGGGCCGCGCTGCCAGCGGCCGTCGATCAGCAGTTCGTGGGGCTCGAACTGCGCCTTGTAGGCCATCTTGCGGCTGTCGGCGATCCAGTAGCCCAGGTAGACGTGGGGCAGATTGAGCTGGCGCGTCTGGTCGATCTGCCACATCACGTTGTAGGTGCCGTAACTCGCGTCGGGGTCGGGGTCGTAGAAGGTATAGACCGCCGACAGGCCGTCGTTCAGCACATCGAGAATCGACACCATCCGCAACGCACCGGTACTGCCGTCCGGCGTGGGCTCGCGAAATTCCACCAAGCGGGAGTTAACCCGGCTTTGCAGCAGGAACTGGGTGTACTGGTCGATGCTGTCCTGGTCCATCCCGCCGCCTGCATGCCGGCCCGACTGGTAGCGCAGGTACAGCTGATAGTGTTCAGGCACGAAACACATGCGCAGCACACGGGCGTGGAGATGACCATGCGCCTTGACCGCCCGACGCTGGCTGCGGTTGGGCTTGAACTGCTCGACCGGGATGCGCAGCGGGATGCAGGCACGACACCCGTCACAGTAGGGCCGGTAGGTGAACATGCCGCTGCGCCGGAAGCCGCGGGCCACCAGGCCCGAGTAGGTTTCAGCGTGGATCAGGTGGCTGGGTGTGGCCACCTGAGAGCGTGCCTGCCGGCCTGGCAGGTAGCTGCACGGGTAGGGGGCGGTCGCATAGAACTGCAGCGACGCAAGTGGGAGTTCCTTCGGATGCGTCATGCCACTTCGGGATGTCAGGCCGGGGTCTCGACAGATCGGGGACGCAACCCCAGTTCTGCCCACATGGAATCATGATAGACCCAATCGTCCACTGACGGCCGGCCCACGGCATCCTGCACATGGGTGAGAAACTCCGCTCGAGGGATCTCGCGCCCACCCAGCGAGGCGAGATGCCCCGTGCGCTGCTGGCAATCGATCAAGGCGATGTGGTGGTGGCGACAGAACGCCACCAGGCCGGCCAGGGCGGTCTTGGATCCATCGGTGCGCAAGCTGAACATCGACTCACCAAAGAACATCCGGCCGAGTGCCACACCATAGAGTCCCCCCACCAGCTCACCGTCCACCCAGGTCTCGAACGAGTGCACGCCGCCAAGGGCGTGCCAGCGACGGTAGGCCTGGACCATCTCGGGCACGATCCAGGTCCCGTCCTGACCTGGGCGATCCACGCCGGCGCAATGCGCGATGACCCGGTCGAAGGCGGCGTCAATGCGCAGCGCACAGCCAGGTGTCTCGATGAAGCGCTGCAAGGTCTTTCGAAGGGATCGGTGCAGGCGGAACTCGGCGGTGTGGAGCACCATGCGTGGGTCCGGGCTCCACCAAAGGATGGGCTGGCCCCGGCTGAACCAGGGAAAGACCCCCTGTGCGTAGGCCATCTGCAGCCTCGCTACGCGCAGATCGCCGCCAGCCGCCAGCAGACCTGGGGCTGGAGAGTCGGCGCCCAGCGCCGTCTGCAGCGACGGAAAGTCCAGCTTGCCCTCGTCCAGCCAGGTGATCGACAGTGAGTTCATGGTGCACAGAGTACTCAATCGGCTCAGGCGACGAAAAGCACTTGCACGCTCGAAAACTTTGGTGCTATAGTCGCGGTCTTCGCTGATTGCAGCGCGTTGCAGGAAAG
>CAMLSD010000131.1 GCA_946482595.1 uncultured Comamonadaceae bacterium | reverse complement strand
GTTCGTACTCGAACAGGTTGCCCAGCAACTGCATCGCCATGTCCTTGAAGGCCAGGGTCGGGCCGTTGGACAGAGCCTGCAGGTACACACCGGGCTCCAGGGCCTTCAGCGGCGTGATCTGCGGTGTGCCGAAGATCGCCGGCGTGTAGGTGCGCTGCACGATGGCACGCAGATCGTCGGCCGGAATGTCGTCGATGAACAGCGACAGCACCTCGAAGGCAAGATCGGCGTAGCTCAGCGTGCGCCAGCGCGCCAGCGTGGCCGCGTCGACCTTCGGGTAGTGCTTCGGCAGGTACAGGCCGCCATCGGGCGCCAGCCCCTCGAGCAGGATCTCGGAGAAGCCGCGTTCGGTCTGGTCGCCGCGGGTGCTGATGTACTTCAATTGAGCTCTTCCTTGCGGATGCGCACGATGGGCTGCAGCACGGTGGGCAGCGCCTGCATCTTGGCCAGTGCGAGGTTCATGCGGCCCTCGACGGTGTCGTGCGTGAGGATGATGAGGTCGGTCTGGTTCTCGTCGTCACCGGCCTCGCGTTGCAGCACGGCATCGATGGAGATGTCATGCTCGGCCAGGATGCCGGTGATGCGCGCGAGCACACCGGTCTGGTCGGCCACGCGCAGGCGCAGGTAGAACGCCGTCACCACCTCGTCGATCGGCAGGATCGGCGTGGGGTCGAGCGCACCGGGCTGGAAGGCCAGGTGGGGCACGCGATGGTCGGGATCGGCCGTATGCAGGCGCGTCACGTCCACCAGGTCGGCCACGACGGCCGACGCCGTGGGTTCGGAGCCAGCGCCCTTGCCGTAGTACAGCGTCGAGCCGACGGCGTCACCGTGCACGACCACCGCGTTCATGGCGCCTTCGACGTTGGCGATCAGGCGCTTGGCAGGCACCAGCGTGGGGTGCACCCGCAGCTCGATGCCTTCGTCACGGCGGCGCGTCACGCCCAGCAGCTTGATGCGGTAGCCGAGCTGCTCCGCGTAGGCGATGTCGGTCGCCTGCAGCTGGGTGATGCCTTCGATGTGAGCCCGCTCGAACTGCACCGGCGTGCCGAAGGCAATGGCGCTCATGATGGTGGCCTTGTGGGCCGCATCGACCCCTTCGATGTCGAAGGTCGGGTCGGCCTCGGCATACCCCAGACGCTGGGCTTCCTTCAGTACCTCGCCGAAGTCCAGGCCCTTGGAGCGCATCTCGCTCAGGATGAAATTGGTGGTGCCGTTGATGATGCCGGCGATCCACTGGATGCGGTTGGCCGTCAGCCCTTCACGCAGCGCCTTGATGATGGGAATGCCCCCGGCCACCGCCGCCTCGAACGCGACCATCACGCCGCGCGCGCTGGCCGCAGCGAAGATCTCGGTGCCATGCACCGCCAGCAGCGCCTTGTTGGCCGTGACCACATGCTTGCCCGCCGCGATGGCGCGCAGGATCAGGTCCTTGGCCACCGTCGTGCCACCGATCAGCTCGACCACGATGTCGATCTTCGGATCGGTCACGACGGCGTTGAAATCCTCGGTGATGGGCAGGCTGTCGCCCAGCGCTGCACGCGCCTTGGCCGGATTGCGAGCCGCAACCCGCGTCACCTCGATGCCGCGGCCGGCACGGCGCAGGATCTCGGCCTGGTTGCGCTGGAGCACCTTGACGACGCCGCTGGCAACAACACCGGCGCCCAGCAGGCCCAGACGCATCGGGTTCTGTGTGGAGTTCATAGGGATGGGGACTCAGTGGGAATGACGTTTGCGATAGTGCTCGAGGAAGCGCGCGATGCGGCCGATGGCGTCGGTCAGATCGTCCGAGTTGGGCAGGAACACCAGGCGGAAGTGATCAGGCTGCGGCCAGTTGAAGCCGGTGCCCTGCACGATCAGCACTTTCTCTTCGGCCAGCAGCTCGTAGGCGAACTGCTGGTCGTCGGCGATCGGGTACACCTTGGGGTCGAGCCGCGGGAACATGTAGAGCGCCGCCTTGGGCTTGACGCAGGTGACGCCCGGGATGTCGGACAGCAGCTTGTGGGCCAGGTCCCGCTGGCGGCACAGCCGACCGCCGGGCGCGACCAGGTCCTTGATGCTCTGGTAGCCACCCAGTGCGGTCTGGATCGCGAGCTGCCCGGGCGTGTTCGAGCACAGGCGCATCGAGGCCAGCATGTTCAGGCCCTCGATGTAGTCGCGCGCATGGCGCTTCTCGCCCGACACCACCATCCAGCCGGCACGGTAGCCGCAGCTGCGATAGTTCTTGGACAGGCCGTTGAAGGTCACGCACAGCACGTCATCGGCCAGCGAGGCAATGCTGGTGTGGGTGTTGCCGTCGTACAGCGTCTTGTCGTAGATCTCGTCGGCGAAGATGATCAGCTGGTGCTGGCGTGCAACCTCGATGATCCCCTGCAGCACGGCCTCGGGGTAGAGCGCGCCAGTGGGATTGTTCGGGTTGATGACCACGATCGCCTTGGTGTTGGGCGTGATCTTTGCCTTGATGTCGGCGATGTCAGGCAGCCAGTCCGACTGTTCGTCGCAGATGTAGTGCACCGGGTTGCCCCCGGACAGCGACACCGCTGCGGTGTAGAGCGGGTAGTCAGGTGCAGGAATCAGCACTTCGTCGCCATCGTTGAGCAGCGCGTTCATGCTCATCACGATCAGCTCGGACGCGCCATTGCCCAGATACACGTCGTCGACCGTCACGCCCCGGATGTTCTTCTCCTGCGTGTAGTGGACAACGGCCTTGCGCGGCGCGAACAGGCCCTTGGAGTCGGTGTAGCCGGCCGTGTGGGGCATGTTGCGGATCATGTCCTGCACGATCTCGTCGGGCGGCTCCAGCCCGAACACCGCGAGGTTGCCGATGTTCAGCTTGATGATCTTGTGGCCCTCTTCTTCCATCTGCCGGGCCTTCTCGAGCACGGGCCCGCGAATGTCATAGCAGACATTGGCCAGCTTGGCGGACTTGGAGACGGGTTTCACGTGCTGCTCCTGCGGGTGTTGGCCCGGAATGTTGCGGTGCAAAACCTATAATTTAACCACAGCGCCCCGCTCCAACCCTGCCTCGTCGGCCCTGAGGAATTCCGCTTGAAACTCCAGCCTGACCGCCCCGACGCCTCGCTCAACATGATCGCCGCCTTCGGCCCCCGCGGCCTGAACGTCAACGGGCAGATCATGCAGTCCAGCGTGGTCATCCCCTGGACCGGTGCGCTGGTGCCCTGGGCATGCGACAGCGTCGAGCAGTTCACGGCCGAGCACTTCGAGATGATCGCCGCCCACCGCCCCGAGGTCGTGCTGATCGGTACCGGCACCCGGCTGCGATTTGCGCGGCCGGACGTGCTGCGCCCGCTGATCGAACGCCGCATCGGCCACGAGACCATGGACACCGCCGCGGCCTGCCGAACCTACAACATCCTGGTGTCCGAGGGTCGCAGCGTGGTCGCCGCACTGCTGCTTGCCCCGCCCGACGCGGGCTGAGCGGCCGCATGGCACCCACCCACGCGCCCACGCACGCGACCGACTGCGCTGCGTCGTGCGGCCTGAGCCCCCCCTTTCGGGGGACACGCCGCCCCCATCCAAACAGCCCCGCGCGGGGCGGGGCGAGGGGGAGACCCGCTATAATGAGCGGCTACGCCTGACCGGGCGGATACTTTCAAATATCTACATGACGCCAGCCCTCAATAAACCCCTGCCGGATTTTGAAGCGCTCGCGACCGGTGGCGTGAAGTTCACGCCACAGGCATTTGCCGGGCAAATCGTCGTCCTGTATTTCTACCCCAAGGACAATACCCCAGGGTGCACCACGGAGGCCATGCAGTTCCGTGACAAGCACAAGGACTTCCTGAAGGCCGGTGCCGTCGTGTTCGGCGTGTCGCGCGACAACATGGCCTCGCATGACAAGTTCAAGGAGAGCCTTGAACTGCCCTTCGAACTGATCGCCGACACCGAAGAGAAGATGTGCCACATGTTCGGCGTGGTCAAGAACAAGATCATGTACGGCAAGAAGGTCAAGGGCATCGAGCGCAGCACCTTCGTCATCGACGCCCAGGGCGTGCTGGTGCACGAATGGCGCGGCATCAAGGTGGCCGGCCACGTTGATGACGTGCTCAAGGCCGTCAAGGCCCTGAAGAAGACCGCCTGATCCCCAGGGCCCGTCCTGCGCGGGCCCGGCTCCGGATTCGAATCGTCCGTGTCTGCGGACTGTTTCACGGCATCGGCGGGCTGTCATTGTTCGTCGGGTCGACTTGTGCATAATGGGTTCATGCCGTTGAGTCGCTCCTCCTGCATGAACGCAAAGCCGTACAGCTTGCTGTGCGGCTTTTTTGTTTTCAAAGCCTGAAGCAACCGCCCTCACGATGCCACTGCCCAAGCCTCCGACCAAAAAAGCCACCCTGCTTTCCCCCGCCGACATCGACGCCCAGGCTGCCCCGCGCACTGCCAAACGTTCCGGCAAGACGGAGCCCACCTCCCCCGCCGTGCTGGATCTGCTCGACACACGCAGCAAACCCACACCTCATGTGCAGAGCCCGGTTGCCGCGCGCACGACCAGCGAGGCACCGACCAAGGCGGTCAGCAAGGCACCCGCCCCGGCACCCCGGCCCAAGCGCGTGCGCAGCGAAGGCCCGCCCAAGCTGTTCGTGCTCGACACGAATGTGCTGATGCATGACCCGATGTCACTGTTCCGCTTCGAGGAACATGACATCTATCTGCCGATGATCACGCTGGAGGAGCTCGACAGCCACAAGCGTGGCATGTCCGAGGTCGCCCGCAATGCACGCCAGGTCAGCCGCGAGCTCGACGGGCTGGCGGCCGGCAATGACGCCACGGGCATGCCCGAGGGCATTGCGCTGTCACGCACGGGCCACCGCGAGGCGGGCGGCAAGCTTTTCTTCCAGACGCAGCTGGTCGACGTGAAGCTGCCCGAAGGCCTGCCGCAAGGCAAGGCCGACAACCAGATCCTCGGTGTGGTGCAGGCCCTTCGGCGACAGCACACGCAGCGCGACGTGGTGCTGGTGTCCAAGGACATCAACATGCGCATCAAGGCCCGCGCACTGGGCCTGCCTGCCGAGGACTACTACAACGACAAGACGCTGGAAGACGGCGACCTGCTCTACACCGGTGTGCTGCCGCTGCCGGCCGATTTCTGGGAGCGGCACGGCAAGACGATGGAGAGCTGGCAACAAGGCGGCTCGACCTACTACCGCATCAGCGGCCCGATGGTGCCCGCGCTGATGGTGAATCAGTTCGTCTACCTGGAGGCACCGGGTGCCGCCCCGCTGCATGCCAAGGTCACCGAGATCACCGGCAAGACGGCGGTGCTTCGCACGCTGAAGGAATACACCCATCAGAAGAATGCCGTCTGGGGTGTCACGGCGCGCAATCGCGAACAGAACTTTGCGCTGAACCTGCTGATGGACCCGGACTGCGACTTCGTCACCCTGACCGGCACGGCCGGCACCGGCAAGACGCTGATGACCCTGGCCGCCGGCCTGAGCCAGGTGCTGGACGAGCGGCGCTACACCGAGATCATCGTCACACGCGTGACCGTGCCGGTCGGTGAGGACATCGGCTACCTGCCCGGCACCGAAGAGGAAAAGATGTCGCCCTGGATGGGGGCGCTCGACGACAACCTGGAGGTGCTCGCAAAGTCGGACGGTGCCGCAGGCGAATGGGGCCGCGCCGCCACCAACGAACTGGTGCGCTCGAAGATCAAGATCAAGAGCCTGAACTTCATGCGCGGGCGCACCTTCCTGAACAAGTTCGTGATCATCGACGAGGCGCAGAACCTCACGCCCAAGCAGATGAAGACCTTGATCACCCGGGCCGGCCCGGGCACCAAGATCATCTGTCTGGGCAACCTGGCCCAGATCGACACGCCCTACCTGACCGAGGGCAGCTCAGGCCTGACCTACGCGGTCGACCGCTTCAAGGGCTGGCCGCACAGCGGACATGTCACGCTGGCTCGCGGCGAACGCTCACGCCTGGCGGATTTCGCCAGCGAGGTGCTCTGAGGGCTGCGAGCGAGGCAAGATGCGCAGGCATCAACAACAAGGGGCCCCGCAGGGCCCCTTGTCGTGTGTGATTCACCTCAGTGACGGCGCCCCGGGCTGCAGCCCGGCTGCGTGTGTCAGTAGTCGGCGCCGATGCTGCCCGGCGCCAGGTTCTCGAACTTGGTGAGCGGCTTGAGGAAGGTCAGCTTCACCGTCCCCACGGGCCCGTTACGCTGCTTGCCGATGATGATCTCGGCCACACCAGGCTCCTTGCAGGCTTCCTTGGTGTAGTACTCGTCGCGGTAGATGAACATGATGACGTCGGCATCCTGCTCGATGGCGCCGGACTCGCGCAGGTCGCTCATCATCGGACGCTTGTCGGTTCGGCTTTCAACGCTGCGATTGAGCTGAGACAGCGCAATCACCGGGCAGCGCAGCTCCTTGGCCAGGGCCTTGAGGCCGCGAGAGATTTCGCCGATCACCGTGGCGCGGTTTTCTTCGCTGGCACCACCGCTGCCGCTCATCAGTTGCAGGTAGTCGACGATGATCAGGCCCAGCTGCCCGCACTGGCGGGCCTGACGCCGTGCCCTCGCCCGCAATTCGCTCGGACTCAGGCCCGGCGTTTCATCGATGAAGATGCTGGCATTGCGCAGCTTTTCAACGGCTTCGGACAGACGCGACCATTCGTCATCGCGCAGCGCGCCGGTGCGCAGGTGCTGCTGATCGATGCGACCCAGCGATCCGACCACCCGCAAGGCCAGTTGCGCTGCGCCCATTTCCATCGAAAACACCACCACCGGCAGGCCTTCGTTCACGGCCACGTGCTCGCCGATGTTGAGCGCAAACGCGGTCTTGCCCATCGACGGGCGGGCAGCCAGCACGATCAGGTCACCAGGCTGCAGGCCCGAGGTCATGCGGTCCATGTCGAAAAAGCCGGTGCGCACGCCGGTGACGTCCTCGGCGCCGTTCTCGGCCAGCTCCTGCACACGGTCGAGCAGGTCCACGACCAGTGCATCCATCGAATGGAAGCCCTGCTTGCCACGAGACCCTTCTTCACCGATCTTGAAGATCTTGCCTTCAGCCTCATCGAGGATCTGTGCCACCGGGCGACCCTGCGGGTTGAACGCATTGGTGGCGATCTCGTCGCTGGCGGCGACCAGCTTGCGCAACACGGCCCGCTCGCGGACGATCTCGGCGTAGCGGCGCAGGTTGGCCGCACTCGGCACACCCTGGGCCAGTGCGTTCAGGTAGGCGAGCCCGCCGCATTCCTCGGCCTTGCCCAGGCTCTGCAACTGCTCGAACACGGTGATGACGTCGGCAGGCTTGCCCGCGTTGATCAGGCCGCCGATGGCGGCATAGATCAGCTTGTGCTCGAAACGATAGAAGTCGCTGTCGGTCAGCAGGTCGCCTGCGCGGTCCCAGGCCCCGTTGTCGATCAGCAGGCCGCCGAGCACGCTCTGCTCGGCTTCGATCGAATGCGGAGGAATCCGCAACCGGGCCACTTCCTCGTCACCGCCACGACGTGGCGCATCGCCGAATTCAGACTCAAAGAGGATGGCAGACATAGCCTTCAACAATACGGCCGGGCCCGGCCACGGGCAAGGGGACAAGCCTGTGGATAAGCCGTGATTTGCATGGGGACAGCAGGGGACAACCTGCAAGGCAAAAGAAAAGGGCCGGTCAGACCGGCCCTTGTGGTGTGCGCTGAGGCGCTGATCAGTCGGTTTCGCCGACCACCACCACGTTGACATCGACCACCACGTCCGTGTGCAGCGCCACGGTGACGGGGTGTTCGCCCACGGTCTTCAGCGGACCATTGGGCAGGCGGACCTGGGACTTGTGGACTTCAAAGCCCATCTTGACCAGACCGGCGGCGATGTCGAAGTTGGTGACCGAACCGAACAGACGGCCATCAACGCCAGCCTTCTGGGACAGCGTCACGGCCTTGCCGCTCAGCTTTTCGCCGGTGGCCTGGGCTGCGGACAGCTTGTCGGCGGCGACCTTCTCGAGCTCGGCGCGCTTGGCTTCGAATTCCTTGATGGCGGACTCGGTCGCACGGCGTGCAGCGCGGGTCGGGATCAGGAAGTTGCGGGCATAGCCGTCCTTGACCTTGACGATGTCGCCCAGGTTGCCGAGGTTGGCCACTTTTTCAAGCAGGATCACTTGCATGTTCGGGACTCCTTAGACCTTGTGCTGGTCGCTGTACGGCACCAGGGCCAGGAAGCGAGCGCGCTTGATGGCCGTCGACAGCTGACGCTGATAGATGGCGCGCGTGCCGGTCAGACGAGCCGGCGTGATCTTGCCGTTTTCGCCGATGAAGTCGCGCAGGGTGTCGACGTCCTTGTAGTCGATCTCTTCGACGCCGGCGACGGTGAAGCGGCAGAAGCGCTTGCGCTTGAACAGCAGCGATTGCTGGTTGCGCTTGCCTTTACGGTCCTTGGAAAACTTACCACGAGGTGCGGGCATGATGACCTCTCTCTTTTCTATCGATCCGATTCAAAACGAACTAGTGAAGCTCGGTGATGTGCAGAACCACCCCACGGCCATTGCGCTGCGCTGCCAGGAAGCCGGCGATCTCACGGGCGGCGCCCAGTTCGATCGACTTGACTTCATGAGCCAGCTTCCCGATGACCACCGCCTTGAGTTCCAGGCGGACCTGGCGTGGGTGTCCGGCCTCGGTGACCGTGGACTCATGCTGCAGCAGCAGGTCGATGGCCGGGAGACCGCCGGGGGTGTAACGCAAGGCCTTGATCTCGAGCACCTTGACACTCAGAACCACGCGGTTCATGGAGCGACTTCAGTGGCGAGCGGGGCCGGATGCACTCAGGCCGAAACTTCCTGCTGGGACTTGCGGGCTTCTTCCTTCTCGACGGCCTTCATCATGATGGACGGAGAGGTTTCGGCCTTGCTCTTCTGCACGGTCAGGTGGCGCAGGACGGCATCGTTGAAGCGGAAGCCGGTTTCCAGCTCGGCCAACGTTTCCTTCGAGCACTCGATGTTCAGGCAGATGTAATGAGCCTTCGCGAGCTTCTGGATCATGTAGGCCAGCTGACGGCGGCCCCAGTCCTCGACGCGATGGACCTTGCCACCGGCCGCGGTCACCACGCCCTTGTAGCGCTCGACCATGGCATTGACCTGCTCGCTTTGATCCGGATGGATCAGCAATACGATTTCATAGTGACGCATTGACACTCCTTTTGGGTTCCAGAGTTGGGAAGCTGCCCCGGGCGTCAACCCGCACCGTCACAAGCGACTGCCTGGTGGTGCAAGAACGGGTGCAGCAAGGAAAGCCGAAGATTATAGCCCATCAAACGCAAAAAGGCCCGCTGCGAAGAGCGGGCCTGAAAAGGGCCGCCGAAGCGGCCCGGAATGAACACCTGCCTCAGGCAGCCTTCAGGTTGGGGTAGCGCACATGCTCCACCAGTTCCTGGACTTCCTTCTTCGGAGCCGGAGTCACCAGGCTCACGAGGATGATCACTGCAAAGCCCAGCGGTACGCCGAACACACCGGCCGAGATCGGCTGGATGCCGAACCACAGCTCGATGGGCGAGGTCACGCCGAAGATGCCGCGCAGCCAGGGCTGGGTCGTCACCATGTAGAAGAACGTGACACCCAGGCCGGCCACCATCCCCAGCACCGCGCCCATGCTGCTGGCGCGCTTCCAGAAGATGCCGAGCACCAGCGCCGGGAAGAACGCCGCCGCCGCGAACGAGAACGCCGCAGAGACCAGGAACAGGATGTCCGCCGGCTTCTGAGCCGCCACGTAGGCCGCGCACAGGGCCACCACCAGCAGCAGGATCTTGGAGATCATGACGCGGCGGGAGGTCGGTGCATTCGGGTCGATCATCTTGTAGTACAGGTCGTGCGACAGCGCGTTGGCGATGGTCAGCAGCAGGCCGTCAGCCGTCGACAGAGCAGCGGCCAGACCACCGGCTGCCACCATGCCCGACACGACATACGGCAGACCCGCGATGGCCGGAGTGGCCAGCACGATGATGTCGCCGCCGATCCTCATCTCGCCGAGCTGGAAGATGCCGTCCTTGTTGACGTCAGCCACCGACAGCAGCGCCGGGTCGACCCGGTTCCATGCCGCAATCCATTCGGGCAGTTTGTCGAACGGTGTGCCCACCAGCACGCTGAAGATCTCGTACTTCACCAGCACAGCCAGGGCCGGCGCCGTGAAGTAGAGCAGGAAGATGAAGAACAGGGACCAGGTGACGGACTCCCGCGCCTCCTTCACCGACGGTGTGGTGTAGTAGCGCATCAGGATGTGCGGCAAGGCTGCCGTCCCCACCATCAGACAGAACACCAGGGCGAGGAAGTTGCGCCGCGAGGTGTCGAACGCCGCCTTGGCCGCATCGTCACCATTCGGATCACCCGCATAGATCGTCGCGTGAGCCGGCATGCCCGCCAGGGGTTTGGCCAGATTGGTGTTGAGCGTCTTGGCTGCCGTGTACGCCTTCTTCGCGTCGGCTTCGGTGGCAGGCAGTGAGGCCAGCGCCTTCTCGGCATCCTGGATGTCCTTCAGCGGGGCATTCTGTGCCTTCAGGTCGGCCAGCTTCTGCTCAGCGGCGGCCTTGTCGGCTGCCATGGCGGCCGGCACGTCCTTGAGCTTGGCATCGGCTGCCGCGGCACGCTGCTTGTAGATCTCGATGACCTCGAGTTCCTTCGGATCAGCGCGCAGCTCTTTTTCCTTCGCAGTCACCTTCTCGAGCTGGTAACCGTAGACGAGCTGCGGAACCGGAACGCCGGTCTGCTTCACCGACAGCCACACCACCGGGATCATGTAGGCAATGATCAGGATGATGTACTGCGCCACCTG
>CAMLSD010000130.1 GCA_946482595.1 uncultured Comamonadaceae bacterium | reverse complement strand
ACAAGATCGGTGAGGTGCACGACGGCGCCGCCACCATGGACTGGATGGAGCAGGAACAGGAGCGGGGCATCACCATCACCTCCGCTGCCACCACCTGCTTCTGGAAGGGCATGGACCTGTCCTATCCCGAGCACCGCTTCAACATCATCGACACCCCGGGGCACGTGGACTTCACCATCGAGGTGGAGCGTTCCATGCGCGTCCTGGACGGCGCCTGCATGGTGTACTGCGCCGTGGGTGGCGTGCAGCCCCAGTCGGAAACCGTCTGGCGCCAGGCCAACAAGTACAAGGTGCCCCGTCTTGCGTTCGTCAACAAGATGGACCGCACCGGCGCGAACTTCTTCAAGGTCTTCGACCAGATGAAGACTCGCCTGAAGGCGAACCCTGTTCCCATCGTCGTGCCCATCGGCGCCGAAGAAAACTTCAAGGGCGTGGTCGACCTGCTCAAGATGAAGGCCATCATCTGGGACGAGGCCTCGCAGGGCATGAAGTTCGCCTACGAGGATATTCCCGCCGACCTGCAAGCCGATTGCCAGAAGTGGCGCGAAGGCATGGTCGAGGCCGCCGCCGAGGCCAGCGAGACGCTGATGAACAAGTACCTCGAGACCGGCGAGCTGACCGAGGAAGAGATCAAGCAGGGTCTGCGCACCCGCACCATCGCTGGCGAGATCCAGCCGATGCTGTGCGGCACCGCGTTCAAGAACAAGGGCGTGCAGCGCATGCTCGACGCCGTGATCGACTTCCTGCCTTCCCCGGTGGACATCCCCCCCGTGGCCGGCACCGACGAAGACGACAAGGAAGTCACCCGCAAGGCCGACGACAACGAGAAGTTCTCCGCGCTCGCGTTCAAGCTGATGACCGACCCGTACGTCGGCCAGCTGACCTTCGTGCGTGTGTACTCCGGCGTTCTGAAGTCCGGCGAGACGGTCTACAACCCGATCAAGGGCAAGAAAGAGCGTATCGGCCGTATCCTGCAGATGCACGCCAACCAGCGCGAAGAGATCAAGGAAATTCTCGCCGGTGACATCGCTGCCTGCGTGGGCCTGAAGGAAGTGACCACGGGTGAAACCCTGTGCGATCCCGAATCCGTCATCACCCTCGAAAAGATGGTGTTCCCGGAGCCGGTGATCTCCCAGGCTGTCGAGCCCAAGACCAAGGCCGACCAGGAAAAGATGGGCATCGCGCTGGGCCGCCTGGCCTCCGAAGATCCGTCCTTCCGCGTGCGGACCGACGAGGAATCCGGCCAGACCATCATCTCCGGCATGGGCGAGCTGCACCTGGAAATCATCGTCGACCGCATGAAGCGCGAGTTCGGCGTGGAAGCCAACGTCGGCAAGCCGCAAGTGGCCTACCGCGAGACGATCCGCAAGGCGGTGTCCGATGTCGAAGGCAAGTTTGTCCGCCAGTCCGGCGGCAAGGGCCAGTACGGTCACGTTGTCCTGAAGATCGAACCCCAGGAGGCCGGCAAGGGCTTCGAGTTCGTCGACGCCATCAAGGGTGGTGTGGTGCCGCGCGAGTTCATCCCTGCGGTCGAGAAGGGCCTGATCGACACCCTGCCGAACGGCGTGCTGGCCGGCTTCCCGGTGGTCGACGTGAAGGTCACGCTGACCTTCGGTTCGTACCACGAAGTCGACTCGAACGAAAACGCGTTCAAGATGGCGGCGTCGATCGGCTTCAAGGACGGTTGCCGCAAGGCCGACCCGGTGATCCTCGAGCCGATGATGGCCGTGGAAGTCGAGACGCCGGAAGACTACGCCGGCAACGTGATGGGCGATCTGTCGTCCCGTCGCGGCATGGTGCAGGGCATGGACGACATGGTCGGCGGCGGCAAGATCATCAAGGCCGAGGTGCCCCTGTCCGAGATGTTCGGCTACTCGACCTCGCTGCGTTCGATGTCGCAAGGTCGTGCCACCTACACGATGGAGTTCAAGCACTACGCTGAAGCTCCTCGCAACGTGGCCGAAGCGATCATCAGCTCGCGCGCCAAGTAAACCTCAAAGCGGTCTTCGCGGGGAGGCCGCACGCTGCCAGTGGCGTGCGGAACCCCCGACTCGCGGAGACCTTAAACCCGACACTGGCAATGCTCTTTGATCAGGAGAAATGAAATGGCAAAAGGCAAGTTTGAACGTACCAAGCCGCACGTGAACGTGGGGACGATTGGTCACGTTGACCATGGCAAGACGACGCTGACGGCGGCGATCACGACGGTGCTGTCGACGAAGTTCGGCGGCGAGGCGAAGGCGTACGACCAGATCGACGCGGCGCCGGAAGAGAAGGCGCGCGGGATCACGATCAACACGGCGCACGTGGAGTACGAGACGGCGAACCGTCACTATGCGCACGTGGACTGCCCGGGCCACGCCGACTACGTGAAGAACATGATCACGGGTGCGGCGCAGATGGACGGCGCGATTCTGGTGTGCTCGGCCGCCGACGGCCCGATGCCGCAGACGCGTGAGCACATCCTGCTGTCGCGCCAGGTGGGCGTGCCGTACATCATCGTGTTCCTGAACAAGGCCGACATGGTGGACGACGCCGAGCTGCTCGAGCTGGTCGAGATGGAAGTGCGCGAGCTGCTGAGCAAGTACGACTTCCCGGGCGACGACACGCCGATCATCAAGGGTTCGGCCAAGCTGGCGCTGGAAGGCGACAAGGGCGAGCTGGGCGAGCAGGCGATCCTGAAGCTGGCCGAGGCGCTGGACACCTACATCCCCACGCCGGAGCGCGCGGTCGACGGTGCGTTCCTGATGCCGGTGGAAGACGTGTTCTCGATCTCGGGTCGTGGCACGGTGGTGACGGGTCGTATCGAGCGCGGCGTGATCAAGGTTGGCGAGGAAATCGAGATTGTCGGTATCCGCGCGACGCAAAAGACCACCTGCACGGGCGTGGAAATGTTCCGCAAGCTGCTGGACCAAGGTCAGGCCGGCGACAACGTGGGCATTCTGCTGCGCGGCACGAAGCGCGAAGACGTGGAGCGCGGCCAGGTGCTGTGCAAGCCGGGTTCGATCAAGCCGCACACGCACTTCACGGCTGAGGTGTACGTGCTGAGCAAGGAAGAGGGCGGCCGTCACACGCCGTTCTTCAACAACTATCGCCCGCAGTTCTACTTCCGCACGACGGACGTGACGGGTGCGATCGAGTTGCCGAAGGACAAGGAAATGGTGATGCCGGGCGACAACGTGACGATCACGGTGAAGCTGATCGCCCCGATCGCCATGGAAGAAGGTCTGCGCTTTGCCATCCGCGAAGGCGGCCGTACCGTCGGCGCCGGCGTCGTGGCCAAGATCATCGAGTAATAAGGGTCTAGGGGTATAGCTCAATTGGCAGAGCGTCGGTCTCCAAAACCGAAGGTTGGGGGTTCGATTCCCTCTGCCCCTGCCAGATCCGGATCTCTCGAGCAAATCAGCGGCTGACCCCCAACCGGTCGGCCCCGGCAGCAGCCCGCAGGCGGGTCTCGAAAGAGGCCAGACAGCCCGGCGGGCTTTGCTGCTGATAGGTGGTTGCGGGTGTGCTCCAGGGTGGGCCCGCGCAAAGCGAAGCAAATGACTCAACCTCAAGTCGAAACCGTCTCCACAGGCGCAGACAAAGCCAAGCTGGCAGTGGCCGGCCTGCTTGTCATTGGCGCCGTGGCGGCCTTCTATTTGCTGGGTCAGCAGGACCTCTGGGTGCGTGTGGCGGCCCTGTTGCTCGTGCTGGTGGCCGCAGCGGGCGTGTTCTTCACGGCTGAACCGGGCAAGCAGTTGATCGGGTTCTCGCGCGATTCATGGCGCGAGGTCAAGAAGGTCGTCTGGCCCACCCGCAAGGAAGCCATGCAGATGACGGGCTACGTCTTCGCCTTCGTGGTGGTGATGGCCCTGTTCCTGTGGCTTACCGACAAGACGCTCGAATGGGTCCTGTACGACCTGCTGCTGGGCTGGAAGCGCTGAAGGGGCAAGACGATGAGTGAAGTGGAAAGCGGCGGCACCGACAAGCGCTGGTACGTGGTCCATGCCTACTCCGGCATGGAAAAGGCCGTGGAGCGCAATCTGCGCGAGCGCATCGACCGTGCGGGCATGCAGGCCAAGTTCGGCCGCATCCTCGTGCCGACCGAAGAGGTTGTTGAGGTCAAGAACGGCAAGAAGGCCGTGACCGAGCGACGCTTCTTCCCGGGCTATGTGCTGGTCGAGATGGTCATGGAAGACGACACCTGGCACCTGGTGAAGCACACCTCGAAGGTGACCGGTTTTGTCGGCGGGGCACGCAATCGCCCCGTGCCCATCTCGGAAGACGAGGTCATGAAGATCGTCAACCAGATGCAGGAAGGCATCGAGAAACCGCGGCCCAAGGTCGAATGGGAAGTCGGCGAGGTGGTGCGCGTCAAGGAAGGCCCGTTCACCGACTTCAACGGTGCGATCGAGGAAGTCAACTACGACAAATCCAAGGTCCGCGTCTCGGTCACGATCTTCGGCCGTGCCACCCCGGTGGAACTCGATTTCCATCAGGTCGAGAAGATCTGATCCTGAATCCGGGCCCTGGCCGGGGCCCGCATCGTCCTTCGGGCGATGCCTGTCCGGCCCGTTGCGTGTGGTGACGTGACACCGCCAAGAGGAGCAAGGGTATGGGCCTGATCGCCCGAGTCCCTTGCGCTTGCACTCAACAACTCCCGCGTGGCCGCAGGGGTTGTCCCAGGAGAAATCATGGCCAAGAAGATTGTCGGCTTCATCAAGCTGCAAATTCCGGCAGGCAAGGCCAATCCTTCGCCTCCGGTCGGTCCGGCGCTCGGTCAGCGCGGTCTGAACATCATGGAGTTCTGCAAGGCGTTCAACGCCCAGACCCAGGGCGTCGAGCCCGGTCTGATGCTGCCGGTGGTCATCACCGCCTTTGCAGACAAGTCCTTCACCTTCGTCATCAAGACGCCGCCCGCGACCGTCCTGATCAAGAAGGCCGTCAAGATCGACAAGGGTTCTCCGCGTCCTCACAGCGACAAGGTCGCCAAGATCACCCGCGCCCAGCTCGAGGAGATCGCCAAGACCAAGCTGAAGGATCTGACGGCAGCCGACCTGGATGCCGCAGTGCGTACCATCGCCGGTTCGGCCCGCTCGATGGGCGTGGCCGTGGAAGGGGTCTGATCATGGCAAAGCAAACCAAGCGTCAAAAGGCCCTGGTGGGCAAGGTCGACAGCCTCAAGCTGTACACCATCGAAGAAGCCCTGAGCATCGTCAAGGAATGCGCTACCGCCAAGTTCGATGAGTCCATCGACGTGGCCGTGCAGCTCGGCGTCGACGCGAAGAAGTCCGACCAGGTCGTGCGTGGCGCCGTCGTGCTGCCCAACGGCACCGGCAAGACCAAGCGTGTGGCCGTGTTCGCGCAGGGCGCCAAGGCTGACGAAGCCCGCGCCGCCGGTGCTGACGTGGTGGGCATGGAAGACCTGGCCGAACAGGTCAAGGCCGGCAACATCAACTTCGACGTGGTGATCGCCTCGCCGGACACGATGCGTGTGGTCGGTACCCTGGGCCAGATCCTCGGCCCGCGTGGCCTGATGCCGAACCCGAAGGTCGGCACCGTCACCCCCGACGTCGCCACGGCCGTGAAGAACGCCAAGGCGGGTCAGGTGCAGTTCCGTGTCGACAAGGCCGGGATCATCCACGGCACGATCGGCCGTCGCTCGTTCGACTCCGACAAGCTCAAGGGCAACCTGGCAGCGCTGCTGGACGCACTGAACAAGGCCAAGCCGGCTTCGAGCAAGGGCATCTATCTGCGCAAGATCGCCGTGTCCTCGACGATGGGCGTGGGCGTACGTGTGGACGGCTCCACCGTGCTGACGCAGGCGGCAGGCTGAAGTGTTTGAGCACCTGGCCTGCGGGCGGGGTGCATGAATTGGTGGGCCGCAGCGGGGCAACCTGCTGCGGGCTATCAAAGACCGTTGGCGTGATGCAAGTCGCTTAATCGTCGGGGTTCGCCCCGCCGGCCAACGCAGATGGCGGTCCCGCTGGAATGGATGTGAGGCCTGTCGCAAGACGGGCCTGGTTTCCTGAACAGAGGTCGCTGTAACTGGGTGCACCCGACCGGTGTCGGGTGCGTGATGTGAGGAGTAGACCTTGAGTCTGAATCGCAACGACAAACAAGCTGTCGTGACCGAAGTGGCGGCCCAGGCGGCCAAGTCGCAGACGCTCGCGCTGGCAGAGTATCGTGGCCTCACCGTCGCTCAACTGGACCAGCTGCGCCGTCAAGCGCGTGAAAAGGGCGTGTACCTGCACGTCCTGAAAAACACGCTTGCACGCCGTGCAGTTGCTGGTACCTCGTTCGAGTGCGCGGCCGAGACCATGGCTGGACCGCTGATCTACGGCTTCTCCGAAGACGCCGTGGCCGCAGCCAAAGTCCTGGCCGACTTTGCCAAGACGAACGACAAGCTGGTCATCAAGGCCGGTGCCTATGCCGGCAAGCCGCTGAACGCTGACGGCGTGAAGGCCCTGGCGGCCATCCCGACCAAGGAAGTGCTGCTGTCCCAGCTGCTGGGTCTCATGCAGTCGCCGGTGTCGCGCATGGCACGTGTGCTGGCCGCTCTGGCGGAAAAGCGTGGCGAAGGTGCCACCGAAGCCGCCGCCGAGCCTGCTGCCGCCTGACCTGTTCAACCCATTTCAAAGTTTAGGAAATCCAAATGGCATTCGATAAAGACGCATTTCTGACGGCCCTGGACAGCATGTCCGTGATGGAACTCAATGACCTGGTCAAGGCCATTGAAGAAAAGTTCGGCGTGTCCGCTGCTGCCATGGCCGCTCCGGCCGCTGGTGGTGGTGCCGCTGCCCCGGCCGCTGAAGAAAAGACCGAGTTCAACGTGGTCCTGCTGGAAGCTGGCTCCAACAAGGTCGGCGTGATCAAGGCCGTGCGCGAAATCACCGGCCTGGGCCTGAAGGAAGCCAAGGACCTGGTCGACGGCGCTCCGAAGCCCGTCAAGGAAGGTGTGGCCAAGGCCGACGCCGAAGCCGCCAAGAAGAAGCTGGAAGAAGCTGGCGCGAAGGTCGAGCTCAAGTAATTGCGCTTGCCTCAAGGGGCTGGGAGCCTGTTCAAGGCCCCCAGCCTTTTGCGCTTCAGGGCCTAAAGCCCTGGAGAGCACCTGAAAGCACTTGACAAGTTATGCTGTCGGGTTCTTTCAAGTGTTCTCTGAACCGACTGCAGAGGACCAGTTTGGTCGGACTGGGGTGCAATGCCCCGGTTGTCCGCCAGCGGCTGGTAGTGGCCAGCCACCAAGCTTCAGATGCCAGATCTGGTGCCAGTCGCCGAACGAAACCCCGCCACGGCCAGGTGGGGTTCGACACGGAGTGTTTATGGCGTATACCTATACCGAGCGCAAGCGCATCCGCAAGAGCTTCGGCAAGCGCGAGAGCGTCCTCAATGTCCCCTATCTCCTGACGATGCAGAAGGACTCCTATGTTGCCTTCCTGCAGCAGGAGATCCCCCCGCAGAAACGCAAGGATGAAGGCCTCCAGGCCGCGTTCCTGTCCGCGTTCCCGATTGTGTCGCACAACGGGTTCGTGGAGATGAAGTTCATCGAATACAACATCGCCAAGCCTCCGTTCGACACGCGCGAATGCCAGCAGCGCGGTCTGACCTATGCAGCGGCCGTGCGTGCCCGCCTGCAGATGATCATCTATGACCGTGAGTCGCCCCAGGCGAAGACGGTCAAGGAGATCAAGGAGCAGGAGGTCTACATGGGCGAAGTTCCGCTCATGACCGACTACGGCTCGTTCATCGTCAACGGCACCGAACGTGTGATCGTGTCGCAGCTGCACCGCTCGCCCGGTGTGTTCTTCGAGCACGACAAGGGCAAGACCCACAGCTCGGGCAAGCTGCTGTTCTCGGCGCGGATCATCCCCTATCGCGGCTCGTGGCTCGACTTCGAGTTCGACCCGAAGGACATCCTGTACTTCCGCGTCGACCGTCGCCGCAAGATGCCGGTCACCATCCTGCTGAAGGCCATCGGCCTGAATCCGGAAGCGATCCTGGCGCACTTCTTCGTGAACGACAACTTCCGCCTGATGGACTCGGGCGCGCAGATGGAGTTCGTCGCCGAGCGCTTCAAGGGCGAGGTCGCCCGCTTCGACATCACCGACAAGTCGGGCAATGTTGTCGTCGAGAAGGACAAGCGCATCACCGCCCGCCACACGCGTGCGATGGAGCAGTCCGGCACCCAGTTCGTGACCGTGCCCGAGGACTTCCTCGTCGGCCGCATCCTGGCGCGCAACATGATCGACCCGGACACCGGCGAGATCATCGCGAAGGCCAACGACGAGCTGACCGAGTCGCTGCTCAAGAAGCTGCGTGCCGCAGGCATCAAGGAACTGCAGTGCCTGTACACCAACGAACTCGACCAGGGTGCGTACATCTCCCAGACGCTTGCGTCTGACGAGACGGCCGACCAGCTGGCCGCGCGCGTGGCGATCTATCGCATGATGCGCCCCGGCGAGCCGCCGACGGAAGACGCCGTCGAGGCCCTGTTCAACCGCCTGTTCTACAGCGCCGACACCTACGACCTGTCCCGCGTGGGCCGCATGAAGTTCAACGCCCGCGTGGGCCGCGACGCGGCCGAGGGCGCCATGACCCTGTCCAACGAGGACATCCTCGATGTGGTCAAGATCCTGGTCGACCTGCGCAACGGCAAGGGTGAGGTGGACGACATCGACCACCTGGGCAATCGCCGCGTGCGTTGTGTCGGCGAACTCGCCGAGAACCAGTACCGTTCCGGCCTCGCGCGTATCGAAAAGGCGGTCAAGGAGCGTCTCGGCCAGGCCGAGACCGAAGCCCTGATGCCGCACGACCTGATCAACTCCAAGCCGATCTCTGCGGCCCTCAAGGAGTTCTTCGGTGCGTCGCAGCTGTCGCAGTTCATGGACCAGACCAACCCGCTGTCCGAGATCACGCACAAGCGTCGCGTCTCGGCCCTGGGCCCGGGCGGTCTGACCCGTGAGCGTGCGGGCTTCGAAGTCCGTGACGTGCACCCGACCCACTATGGCCGCGTGTGCCCGATCGAGACCCCGGAAGGCCCGAACATCGGCCTGATCAACTCGCTGGCCCTGTATGCCCAGCTCAACGAATACGGCTTCCTCGAGACGCCGTACCGTCGGGTGGTCGACGGCAAGGTCACCGACCAGATCGACTACCTGTCGGCCATCCAGGAAGGCAAGTACGTCATCGCCCAGGCCAACGCCACGCTCGACGCCGACGGCAAGCTGATCGACGAGCTGGTGTCCGCCCGCGAACACGGCGAATCGGTGCTGACCTCGCCCGAGCGCATCCAGTACATGGACGTGGCGCCGACGCAGATCGTGTCGGTGGCCGCCTCACTGGTGCCCTTCCTCGAGCACGACGACGCGAACCGCGCACTGATGGGCGCCAACATGCAGCGCCAGGCCGTGCCGACGCTGCGTCCCGAGAAGGCCTTTGTCGGCACCGGCGTCGAGCGCGTGGCCGCCAAGGACTCCGGCACCGTGGTCGCGGCCAAGCGGGGCGGTGTGGTCGACTATGTCGACACCAACCGCATCGTGATCCGCGTCAACGACGACGAGACGGTGGCCGGTGAAGTGGGTGTGGACATCTACAACCTCATCAAGTACCAGCGCTCGAACCAGAACACCAACATCCACCAGCGCCCGATCGTGCGCCGGGGCGACAAGGTGGCGGCCGAGGACATCATCGCTGACGGTGCGTCCACCGACATCGGCGAACTGGCCCTGGGCCAGAACATGCTGGTCGCCTTCATGCCCTGGAACGGCTACAACTTCGAAGACTCGATCCTGATCTCCGAACGTGTGGTCGCCGACGACCGCTACACCTCGATCCACATCGAGGAGCTGGTGGTGATGGCCCGCGACACCAAGCTGGGCCCTGAGGAAATCACGCGCGACATCCCGAACCTGTCCGAGCAGCAGCTGGCTCGCCTGGACGAGTCCGGCATCGTCTACATCGGCGCTGAAGTGAGCCCCGGCGACGTGCTGGTCGGCAAGGTCACGCCCAAGGGCGAGACCACGCTGACGCCGGAAGAAAAGCTGCTGCGCGCGATCTTCGGCGAGAAGGCGTCCGACGTGAAGGACACCTCGCTGCGTGTCGACCAGGGCACCAACGGGACCGTCATCGACGTGCAGGTCTTCACGCGTGAAGGCATCCAGCGTGACAAGCGCGCCCAGCAGATCATCGACGATGAACTCAAGCGCTTCCGCCTGGACCTGAACGACCAGCTGCGCATCGTCGAGGCCGACGCCTTCGACCGGATCGAGAAGCTGCTGACCGGCAAGATCGCCAACGGCGGCCCGAAGAAGCTGGCCAAGGGCACGACCATCGACCGCGCCTACCTGGCCGACGTCGAGAAGTACCACTGGTTCGACATCCGCCCGGCCGACGAGGAAGTCGCCCAGCAGCTCGAGAGCATCAAGAACTCGCTGGAGCAGACCCGCCACAGCTTCGACCTGGCCTTCGAAGAGAAGCGCAAGAAGCTCACCCAGGGCGACGAGCTGCCGGCAGGCGTGCTGAAGATGGTCAAGGTCTACCTGGCCGTCAAGCGCCGCCTGCAGCCTGGCGACAAGATGGCCGGCCGCCACGGCAACAAGGGCGTGGTGTCCAAGATCGTTCCGGTCGAGGACATGCCCTACATGGCCGACGGCACGCCGTGCGACATCGTGCTGAACCCGCTGGGTGTGCCTTCGCGGATGAACGTGGGCCAGGTGCTCGAGGTTCACCTCGGCTGGGCCGGCAAGGGCATTGGCCAGCGCATCGGCGACATGCTGCAGCAGCAGGCCAAGGTGGCCGAGCTGCGCAAGTTCTTCGACGAGCTGTACAACAAGTCGGGCGGCAAGGCCGAGTCGATCGAGGAGCTGTCCGACGAGGACGTGCTGGAGATGGCCGGCAACCTCGCCAAGGGCGTGCCCTTCGCGACGCCGGTGTTCGACGGCGCCGCCGAGGCCGAGATCCGCGCGATGCTGAAGCTGGCCTACCCGGACGACATCGCCGCGAAGAAGGGCCTGACCGCCACCCGCACGCAAGCCACCCTGCACGACGGCCGCACCGGCGACGCCTTCGAGCGTCCGGTGACCGTGGGCTACATGCACGTGCTGAAGCTGCACCACCTGGTCGACGACAAGATGCACGCCCGCTCGACCGGCCCGTACTCGCTCGTCACCCAGCAGCCGCTGGGCGGCAAGGCGCAGTTCGGTGGCCAGCGCTTCGGTGAGATGGAAGT
>CAMLSD010000129.1 GCA_946482595.1 uncultured Comamonadaceae bacterium | reverse complement strand
GATTCGAACCCCGGTACTCACCGTGAAAGGGTGATGTCCTAGGCCTCTAGACGATGGGGACCTGTTGGACTGATGCGACGTTGTGCCTTTGATGGTGGAGGTAAGCGGGATCGAACCGCTGACCTCTTGCATGCCATGCAAGCGCTCTCCCAGCTGAGCTATACCCCCGTTTTTGCCAACTGATACTGCTTGTTGACTTCAGGTACCGCGCTGTTCAAGCGAGAACGAGAGTATATACCGCCTTTCAAAAGGCGCGCAAGCGGTCGATGACAATTTTTTTGTCGAACAGCTCCAGCACCGCATCGATCGACGGCGTCTGGGCGCGCCCGCACACGAGCACGCGCACGGGAATCGCCAGTTGCGGCATCTTCAGGCCGTGTTCGGCGATGGTGTCCTTGATGGCCTGCTGAATCGCAGCCCGGGCCCAGTCCACGCTTTCCAGGCGCGCGGCCAGAGCGTGGACGGCGGCACGCACGCCGTCGGTCAGCAACGCTGCGTCTTCGGCGGACGGCTGCACCGGCCCGGCGTACATGCGCAGCCACTGGGCCAGCTCCACCGTGGTGGCGCACCGGTCCTTGAACAGGCCACACATGCGCGCCAGCAGATCGTCCGGCGGCGGCACCATGTCGTGGCGCTGCATCTGCACCGCCACCAATGAAGCCAGCGCACGATCGTCCATGGCCTTGAGGTGCTGCGCGTTCACCCAGCGCAGCTTGGCCTCGTCGAACTGGCTGGCGCTCTTGCCCAGGTGGTCCAGGTTGAACCACTGCACGAATTGCTCGCGCGAGAAGATCTCGTCGTCGCCATGGCTCCAGCCAAGACGTGCGAGGTAGTTCACCACCCCGTCGGCCAGGTAGCCCTCGTCGCGGTACTGCGTCACCGGCTTGGCGCCATTGCGCTTGCTCATCTTCTCGCCCTGCTCGTTCAGGACCGTGGGCAGGTGGGCGTACACCGGGGGCTCCTTGCCGAGCGCCCGGAAGATGTTGATCTGGCGCGGCGTATTGTTGACGTGGTCGTCGCCCCGGATCACATGGGTGATGGCCATGTCGATGTCGTCGACCACCACGCAGAAGTTGTAGGTGGGCGTGCCATCCGGGCGCGCGATCACGAGGTCGTCCAGCTCGTCGTTGCTGATCTCGATGCGCCCCTTGACCTTGTCGTCCCAGGCCACCACACCACCCACCGGGTTGCGAAAGCGGATGACCGGCTGCACCCCCTCGGGTACCGGTGGCAGCGTCTTGCCAGGCTCGGGGCGCCAGGTGCCGTCGTAACGTGGCTTCTGCTTTGCCGCCATCTGGCGTTCACGCAGGGCATCCAGCTCGGCCTGCGAGGTGTAGCACCGGTAGGCCAGCCCCTGGTCGAGCATCTGTGCGAGCACGGCCTTGTAGCGGTCCATGCGCTGCATCTGATAGAACGGGCCTTCATCGTGGTCCAGGCCGAGCCATTGCATGCCCTCGAGGATGACGTCCACCGCCTCCTGGGAGGAGCGCTCGAGGTCGGTGTCCTCGATGCGCAGGATGAACACGCCCTGGTTCGCACGCGCAAACGCCCAGGGATACAGCGCCGAACGGATGTTGCCAAGGTGAATGAAGCCGGTCGGAGACGGCGCGAATCGGGTGCGGACTTGGGTCATGCTGCTGCGGTATCGGAAGGTAGGCTGTCGAGGCCGCGCGCCAGGTCGGCCTGCAGGTCACGCACGTCATCCAGCCCCACGGCCAGGCGGATCATGCCCTGCGTGATGCCGGCGGCCAGGCGCTGATCCTCGGTGAGCCGGCCATGGGAAGTGCTGGCCGGGTGCGTGATCGTGGTCTTGGTGTCGCCCAGGTTGGCCGTGATCGAGCAGATGCGCGTGTTGTCGATCACGTGAAAGGCCGCTGCGCGCGCGGCGGCGGCAGCACCTTGCGTCGGACTCTTCACGATGAAGGACACCACGGCCCCGCCGCTGCCGCCTTGCTGGCGCATCGCCAGCTCATGCTGTGGGTGGGACTTCAGCCCGGGGTAGTACACACGCTCGACCTGCGGATGGGCTTCGAGCCACTGCGCCATCTCAAGCGCGCGGGCGCTCTGCGCCTGCATCCGGATCGACAGCGTTTCCAGGCCCTTGAGCACCACCCAGGCGTTGAACGGCGACAGGCTCATGCCCGCACTGCGCAGGAAGGACACGAGCTTGTCGTTGACGAGTTGCGCCGGCCCGCAGACCGCGCCGGCAATCACGCGGCCCTGCCCGTCCAGGTACTTGGTGCCCGAATGGATGACGAAGTCGGCACCCAGGCGGATCGGCTGCTGCAGTGCCGGCGAGCAGAAGCAGTTGTCGACGGCCAGCCACGCCCCCGCGGCATGGGCGATGTCGGCCAGCGCGCGCACGTCACAGGTTTCGGTCAGTGGATTGGTCGGCGTTTCGGCAAACAGCAGCCGGGTCGTCGGGCGCACCGCAGCCTTCCATTCGTCGAGGTCGGTCTGCGACACGAAGGTGGACTCGATGCCGAAGCGGGAGAGCTCGCCGCCGATCAGCTTGATGGTCGAGCCGAAGACGCTGCGCGAACACACTACATGGTCTCCGGCCTTCAGCAGCCCCATAATGAGCAGCATGATCGCGCTCATGCCGCTGGAGGTGGCCACACAGGCCTCGGCGCCTTCCATGGCTGCGAGCCTGCGCTCCATCATCATGACGGTGGGGTTGCCGAAACGGGAGTAGACGAAGGCCTCTTCCTCGTTGGCAAACCGCGCTGCGGCCGTGGCCGCGTCGGGGTGCACGAAACTGCTGGTGAGGTAGAGCGCCTCGGAGTTCTCGCCCCATGGCGACGGGGGCAGGCCCTCGCGCACGGCGAGCGTATCGAGGTGCACCCCTTCGGGCAGGTCGACTCGTGGGATCTTCTTGTCGGTCATGGCGGTGGCCCCTGCCTTTCAGTGCTCACCGGCGCTTTGCAGGGCCAGGCGGCTGCGCTGTGCGTCTTCCTCGTCGCCCTGGGTGGCCCGCTGGTTCTTGATGGCGGCAAAGTCGTCGGCGCTGACGTCGCCGGTGATGTAGGTGCCGTCAAAGCACGAGGCCTCGAAGCCGTCGAGCTGCGGGTTGAGCGAGCCCACCGCCTTTTTCATGGCCGCCACGTCCTGGTAGATCAGCGCATCGGCGCCGATGAACTGGCGGATCTCTTCCATGCTGCGGTCGTGGGCGATCAGCTCTTCCTTGGTCGGCATGTCGATGCCGTACACATTGGGGAAGCGCACCGGCGGTGCGGCCGAGGCCATGTAGACCTTGCGGGCGCCGGCTTCACGGGCCATCTGCACGATTTCCTTGGAGGTGGTGCCGCGCACGATCGAGTCGTCGACCAGCAGCACGTTGCGCCCCTTGAACTCCTGGGCAATGGCGTTGAGCTTCTGGCGCACCGACTTCTTGCGCACGCCCTGGCCCGGCATGATGAAGGTCCGGCCCACATAGCGGTTCTTCACGAAACCCTCGCGGTAGGGCTTGCCGATCTTCTGCGCCAGCTGCATGGCCGAGGGCCGGCTGGACTCGGGGATCGGGATCACCACGTCGATCTCGCTGGGCGGCATCGTCGAGATCAGTCGCTGCGCCAGGGTCTCGCCCATGTTCAGACGCGCCTGGTAGACCGACACGCCGTCGATGACGGAGTCCGGACGGGCCAGATAGACGAACTCGAACACGCAGGGGTTCAGCGACGGCGACTCGGCGCATTGCTGAGCGTGCACGCGCCCGTCGAGGTCGACGAAGATGGCCTCGCCCGGCGCCACGTCGCGCACGAACCGGTGTCCCGTGCCTTCGAGTGCCACCGACTCGCTGGCCACCACGACCTCCGGGCCGTCGGGCGTCGTTGATTCACCGTAGCACAGGGGACGGATGCCATAGGGGTCACGGAAAGCCAGCAGCCCGTACCCGGCGATCAGGCACACGACGGCATACGAGCCCTTGATGCGCTTGTGCACCGCGCGCACGGCCTTGAAGACCTCGTCGGGCGACAGCGGCAGGTCGCGGGCGGCCAGCTCGAGTTCATGCGCGAGCACGTTGAGCAGGACTTCGGAATCGCTCTCGGTGTTGATGTGCCGGCGGTCGATCTCGAACAGTTCGCTCTTCAGTGCATGGGCATTCGTCAGGTTGCCGTTGTGCACCAGCACCAGTCCGAACGGCGCGTTGACGTAGAACGGCTGGGCCTCTTCTTCGTTGTAGGCATTGCCCGCCGTGGGATAGCGCACCTGCCCGAGGCCGACGGTGCCCGGCAGGGCCCGCATGTTGCGCGTGCGGAAGACGTCACGCACCATGCCGCGCGCCTTGTGCATGAACACCTTGGTGCCCAGTGCGGTCACGATGCCTGCGGCATCCTGGCCACGATGCTGCAGCAGCAGCAGCGCGTCATAGATCAGCTGGTTGACCGGCGACTTCGAGATGACGCCCACAATGCCACACATGTTTAACCTTCCAACGAAATTGCCGTCTTCAGCCGGGCAGGCGTTGTGCCAGCTCGGTGGGCATCAGCGGCTTGAGGCCCAGGATCATCGATTGCAGCACCGCCGCACCATGCGAGCGCTGCCAGGCCTCGCTGCGTGCCATGGGGGTCCATAGCACCAGCACGGCCGCCACCAGCGCGATGAGCACGCCGCGCACCATCCCGAAAGCCGCTCCCAGCACCCGATCGACGGCACTGAGTGCCGACGCACGGATCAGGCGCTTGACCAGCCAGGCCAGCAGGCTCCAGATGAACAGCGCCGCCACGAACAGCAGCGCAAACGCACTCAGGTGGTTGACGGTGGAACCCGGTTCGCCCACCGGCAGGTGACCGGACCACTGCGGCGCCGCCCACTGCGCCACGAAAAAGGCCACCACCCAGCCCGCGATGGCCAGCAACTCGAACACGAACCCCCGCACGATGCCCAGCACCACCGAGAGCAGCAGCACGGCCAGCAGGGCGATGTCCACCCAGCCGAGGGTCAGGCCGGCATCCATTCACAACACCAGCACGGCGATCGGCAGGCCGGTCGCCTTGAGTCGGGCCGCGGCCCGGTCGGCCTCCTCGCGCGAGGCGAACGGCCCCACTCTCACACGGATGCGTTTGCCCGTGGCCGAATCGACCACCTGGGTGTAGGTCTTCAAGCCGAGCTTCTCGACCTTCTGGCGGGCAGCGCTGGCATCCGCCGGGTCAAGATAGGCCCCGGCCTGGACGACAAACCGCTTGCCCGCAGCGGCATCGGCCGTGGCCGCGCTGGCAGACGAGGCCACCGCGGCGGGCCGGCCTTCAAGCAGCGCACGGGCGCGGGCGGCCTCGGCGGCGGCTGGGGACGGTGCGGCGGCTGGTGCAGCGGGCGTTGTCGCGGCCGTTGCGGCGGCAGGCCGGGAAGGCTCGGTCGCACGCGCGGGTTCGGCAGGTCGAGCTGGTTCCGGGGGGGTGGCCGGGCGGGCAACCGTGGCGGGACGGGCGGGTTCGTCGGGCTGAGTCGCCGGGGTTGGCGGTGTCTCGGTGACGGTGCGGGGGGTCGCAGGGGGAGCGGGCGTGGCAGTCGCCGCCCCTGCGGCACTGCCACCGGCGCTCGCACCACCGGCCGCGGGAGCAGGCTGCGCTGCAGGGCGTTCGGCCACCGCTGGCGCATCGCCGTCGGCTGCGGCAGGCGCAGGCGCCTGAGTCACCGGGCGGGGCGGCATCGGCAGGGGTGCCGCGCCGTCACGTCGAGGAATCTCGATCGGCAGATCGACAGGAATGGGGCGTGGCTGGGTCTCAAACAGCAGCGGGAAACCGATGACCCCGATGCCCACAAGCACCACGGCGCCGATCAACCGATGCCGGGCCCGTGCACGCGCCTGCTCGACGGACTCGTCGGCATTCGCCGTGGCACCGGATGCGCCCGGGGCTTGCTTGAACCGCTTCAGAAATGAGGACAGACCCATGCGTCGGAGAGCTGGTGGGACAGGACACAAGATGGCGCCGCACGGGCAGAACTCAACCGAGGTGTTTCGCGGAGAGCCGGGGCACCCCGTCTTGCAGTACGCCCCCGACGGTGAAGAACGAGCCGAACACCACGATTCTATCAGTGGGGTCACAGGCGCCCAGGGCAGCATGCAAAGCTTGCATCGGGTCTGCGTGCTCGCTGCATGGAACGGGCGGGCGGGCCGGACCGGGCAATGACGGCAGCGTGCGCCACAGCGCCGCCAACTGCGCCGCACTGGCCGCCCTGGGTGTGGGCAGGTCGGTGAAATACCAGGCGTCGACCAATGGGGCGATGCGCGCCAGGATGCCGGCGGTGTCCTTGTCGGCCATGGCGCCGAAAACAGCGTGCGTGCGCGGGAAGAACCCCATCTGGTCGAGGTTTTCGGCCAGCGCGGCCACGGCATGCGGGTTGTGCGCCACGTCGAGCACCAGCGTGGGCTGGCCCGGCACGATCTGGAATCGCCCCGGCAGCTCCACCATGGCCAGCCCGTTGCGCACCGCCTGGGCGGTGATCGGCAGGCGATCACGCACGGCTTCGAATGCGGCCAGCACGCCGGACGCATTGAGCAGCTGGTTGGCCCCGCGCAGGGCCGGGTAGGCCATGCCATTGAAGCGCTTCGTGCGGCCGGCCCAGGACCACTGCTGACGATCCCCCGAATAGTTGAAATCGCGACCGAAGACCCACAGGTCGGCGCCGAGGGCTTCGGCATGGGCCCGCACGGACTGCGGTGCCATCGGATCACTGACGATGGCCGGCCGGCCGGCGCGGAAGATGCCCGCCTTTTCGCGGCCGATGGACTCTCGGTCGGGCCCGAGGTATTCGGTGTGGTCGATGTCGATGCTGGTGACGATGGCGCAATCGGTGTCGATGACGTTGACGGCATCCAGGCGCCCGCCCAGGCCGACCTCCAGCACGATCATGTCCAGCGCACTGTCGGCCAGCAGGCTCAGGATAGCCAGCGTCGTGAATTCGAAATAGGTGATCGAGGTGTCGCCTCGTGCCGCCTCGACCCGCTCGAAATGCGGCAACAGGGCGTCGGCCCGCACCGGCTCACCCTGGAGCCGGCAGCGCTCCTCGAAGCGCACCAGATGCGGCGAGGTATAGACCCCGGTGCGGTAGCCTGCCTGCAGCCCGATGGCTTCGAGCATGGCGCAGGTCGAGCCCTTTCCGTTCGTGCCGGCCACGGTGAACACCGGACAGGGCATCTGCAACGCCATGCGACGGGCAACCGACGCGACGCGTTCGAGCGTCATGTCGATGGTGACAGGATGGATGCGCTCGCAATGGGCGAGCCAGTCGGCAAGGGTTCGGCGTGCGGTGGACATGGGCGCAGATGGTACGCCGCCCGGCGCCCTGAGGCCGACCAGGGTCCGCAAGGCCCCAGTACCTTCACTCCTGAGCAGCCGCCCCATCGGCGGTCGTCGTGTCCTTCCACCAGCCCACAGACCATCGCATCAGCGGTTGCATGGCGTCAAGCAGCGACTGCCCGTGGTGGTCCAGCTGATAGCCCTGCCCTGAGGCGTGAACGACCAGCCGGGCCGCACGCAGCTCCTTGAGGCGCAGATTGAGCACAGTGGGCGAGACCTCGTTGCAGGCCACCTGGAGTGCGCGGAAGGTCATCGGTCCGCTGCGCAGCTCCCACAGGATCCGCAACACCCAACGGCGGTGAAACAGCTCGATGGCGGCATTGATGGCGTCCTTGGCGACGATGGGCTCGGTGGTGTGGTGCATGGTCGAACAGGCAGTCGGGGCTGACCGTGGGTAAAAAGCGCTGCCGGCAGTTTGCTACAAATTCCGTAGCTTATGGCATCATCCGATTGCTACTATTTTTGTAGCTAAGGAGCTTTCATGCCGACTTCACCCCGTATCGCCCCGCTGCCAACCCCCTATCCGCCCGAGATCCAGGCCCGCCTGGACCGGCTGTTGCCACCGGGCATGCCGGCGCCCCGCCTGTTTGCCACCGTGGCCCGCAATCCGGGCCTCTTCATCGCACTGGTGGACAGCGGCCTGCTGGGGCCGACGGGCCTGTTCGACCGCAAGACATTGCCGCCAGCGCTGCGCGAGTGCATCGTGCTGCGCACGTGCCAAGCCACGGGCGCGGCCTACGAAGCCAACCTTCATGAGCAGACGATCGCCGGGCGCATGGGCCTGAGCGTCGCGCAGATCCAGGATCTGCGTCGTCACACGATCGATCCGCAACTGTGGTCTGCGGCAGAACACGCCGTGCTGGATCTGGTGGACGCGCTGGTGCTCCGTCTGGACGTCGACGATGAGTTGTATGCCCGGCTCCGCACCCACCACGACGACGCCACGCTCATCGAGATCACACACCTCGTGGGCCTCTATACGGGGGTGGCCATGCTCGTGGCGCTCGCACGCCCGGACTTCGATCAGTACGGTGCAACAACGTCCGCGCCCGCCAGCGGACAATGAGGGTCGACACCACTCGCCTCCGCCACCATGAATCCGATCCGCGTTGCCCTCATCGGCTATGGCTATGCCAGCAAGACCTTCCACGCGCCGCTGGTGGCCGGCGTTCCGGGCCTGACCCTGCAGGTCGTGTGCACCGGGCGTGACCCGGCCCCGGTGTGGGCGGACTGGCCCGAGGTGGCGGTGGTTGGAACGGTCGACGAGGTGCTGGCACGCAGCGATGTCGATCTGGTCGTCGTGCCCACCCCGAACGACACCCACCATGCGATCGCACGGGCCGCCTTGCTGCACGGCAAGCATGTCGTGGTGGACAAACCCTTCACCGTCACGCTCGACGAGGGTCGCGAGCTGGAGGCGCTGGCCCGCGAGCGGGGCCGCCTGCTGTCGGTCTTCCACAACCGCCGCTGGGACGCCGACTTCCTGACACTGCAGCAGGTGATGCACTCAGGCCAGCTTGGGCGCATCGTGCACTTCGAGTCGCATTTCGACCGCTATCGCCCGGAGGTCCGCGCCCGCTGGCGCGAACAGGCCGGCGCCGGCACCGGCCTGTGGTACGACCTGGGGCCCCACCTGCTCGATCAGGCGCTGATGCTGTTCGGCACCCCGGCCGCGGTCTCGCTGGACCTGGCCCGCCAGCGCGACGGCGCCCAGGCGGACGACTGGTTCCAGGCGCGCTTGCGTTACGGCCAGCGCAACGAGGCTCTGCGGGTGATCCTGCATGCCAGCGCCCTGGTCGCCTCACCCGGCCCCCGTTTTGCCGTGCACGGCACGGCGGGCAGCTATGTGAAACATGGGCTCGACACCCAGGAAGACGCCCTCAAGGCTGGCGCGCGCCCCCGTCACGGCATGCAGGGCCTGTCGGACCTGTTCGGCATCGACCCCCGCGTGGGCACGCTCACCACCGCCCCGTCCGGCACGCCCGTGCCGCAACCCTGGCCCACGCTGCGCGGCGACTACCTCGCTTACTACGCCGCGGTGCGGGATGCCCTGCAGGGCCAGGGCCCGAATCCGGTCCCCGCGCATGAGGCCCTGCGCGTGATGACGCTGATCGAAGCCGGCCTGCAGTCCGCCCGGGAAGGCCGCGAGGTGGAGATCCAATAAACCGGGTGCAAAAAAAGCACGATCGTTCGATAATGGGTCAACCCATCCAACGGCTTCGGCCACTTCGACCCATGAACGAACTCACCTCCCTGGCGCAGGTCCTGGCGCTGCGCCAACGGCAAGATGACCGGGTCGGCTTTCACGTCACCCCGGACTGGCTGCAGGGGCGCACCTCGTTCGGTGGCCTGATCGCCGTACTCGGCGTGCAGGCCATGCGCGATCTCGCAGGCGCGGACTGGCCACTGCGTGCACTGCAGACCAACTTCATCGGGCCGATCGACGCGGGCCCGGTCGAGGTGCGCGTTCAGGTGATCCGGGCCGGGCGCAATGTGCGCCAGGTGCAGGCCAGCGTGATGCGCGACGGCGACGTGAGCGCGCTGCTGGTCGGTGTGTTCGGTGCGGCGCGCGTATCGTCCCTGGACGAACTGCGCCCACGCCGCCCTGAGGTGAGTCTCACGCCCGAGGACTCGGCATGGCGGCCTTTCGTGCCGGGCGTGGCGCCCAACTTCGTACAGCACCTTGACATGCGCTGGGCCGAGGGCGACCTGCCTTATGGTGGCGGCTCGGCCTGGCATTCGCGCATTCACCTGCGGCTGGTGCAGCCGCACGGGGTCGACGATGAACTGATGACCGTGATGCTGGCCGACGCCGCGCCCACGCCCGCCATCGGTCGCGTGCGCCAGCCCACGCCGGCAAGTTCGGTTTCATGGTCCCTGGAGTTGCGACCCCAGGCCGGGGCACACACCGATACCGATCCGCAGGCATGGTGGCGTGTCGACAAGGACACGCACGCGGCCGGCGGCGGTTACATCAATGAGTCATCCAAGCTGTGGACGCCATCGGGCGAACTGGCCGCGCTGGGCTACCAGGTGGTCGCGGTCTACGCCTGAACCGCTGCGCGCACGCCGTGTCGCCGAGGCGGCGCCCCACGCTGCCTACAATCCGGCTCAACGGTTCTGGCACAGCACGCATGTCCGGCACGACCCCGTGGGTTCTCAGTCAGGTTCAGGTGGTTGCCGAGGCGGCCGCCTCGGTGGCCTTTGCCTTGTCCGGCGTCATCGAGGGCGCACGCAAGCGGCTCGATGCGGTGGGCATCTGCGTGGTGGGCGGGCTGGCCGCCTTCGGTGGCGGCACGGTGCGTGACGTCCTGCTCGACCGGCGCCCGCTGTTCTGGGTCGAACATGCCGGCTGGCTGTGGGGCCTGCTCGTGTTGTGCATGGCCGCGATGCTGTTCATGCGGGCCCGTCACCTCGAGCCCACCGAACGTGCAATGCAATGGCCCGATGCGGTCGGGCTGGGTCTGTTCTCAGCCAGCGGTACACAGATCGCGCTGGACAGCGGCATGCCAGCCATCGTGGCGGTGCTGTTCGGGCTGATGACGGCCGTCTTTGGCGGTGTGCTGCGCGACATCGTCTGCAACGAGATCCCCCGGGCTTTCAATGACCACCGCCCCTATGCGATCTGCGCCTTCATCGGCGGCTGGATTGTCGTGGGGGCCCAGATGCTGGCACTGCCCCCCTGGATGGCCCTGCTTGGCGGGGCCGTGGTGGCCTGCGGACTGCGTCTGGCCGCGGTGGCTTTCGACTGGCGGCTGCCCGCCTGGCAAGCCACGCGCGCGCCCTGATCCAGCGCTGGGCGCAGCCCGGCCCTGGGGGCGCTCTCAAGGAAACGCCGGGCCGCCCCAAGTTTCCTTGACCCCCTCGGGGGGCGGGCGGGGCGCAGCCCGGCCCTGGGGGCAGTCACAAGCCAACGCCGGGCCGCCCCAAGTTTCCTTGACCCCCTCGGGGGGCGGGCGGGGCGCAG
>CAMLSD010000128.1 GCA_946482595.1 uncultured Comamonadaceae bacterium | reverse complement strand
CCCGAGGTGCCGATGCACACGCCGATGTTGCCGGCGCGCGCCCGGGTGTAGCCTTCGGCCATGTGCGAGGCGCCCTCCACGTGGCGCGCCAGCACATGGGCGATCGAGGCGCGTTGCCGAAGCGCCGCATAGAAGGGGTTGATGGCGGCACCCGGAATGCCGAAGGCCTGCGTGATGCCTTCCTTTTCCATCACCAGCACGGCAGCCATTGCCGCGGTCATACGAGCCATGTCGAGTCTCCTTGGGTCATTGGATCGGATGGCTCGCATGGTCGGACGTCGCGCACGTCCCGTGAATCCAAGTCAGGACATAACTGCCATTCCGTGCAGGAATGGCCGGCCGCTTTGCGCCTAGATTGGTGGCATGGATCGCATCACCGGCATACAACTGTTCGTGCGTGTGGTCGAAACCGGCAGCTTCTCGAAGGCCTCGGCCGATCTCGGCATCACGCAACCCACGGCCACCAAACACGTCGCCGCACTGGAGGCGCACCTGGGTGCGCGGCTGCTGCACCGCAGCACGCGCGGCGTGACGCCCACCGAAGTGGGGCAGCGCTACTACGACAAGTGCAAGATCATCCAGCGCGAGCTGGAAGAGGCCGACAACGTGGCCAGCCTGATGCAGTCGCGGGTGAGCGGGCAGCTGCGGGTCAGCACGTCGGTCGCCTTTGGCCGCCGTGTGCTGACGCCGCTGGTGCTGTGTTTCATGGCCGAACATCCCGAGGTGACGGTCGACCTGAGCTTCGATGATCGTTACGTGAACCTGGTCGAGCAGGGCGTGGACGTGGCCATCCGCATGGGGCGGCTGGCCGATTCATCGCTGGGAGCGCGCTACCTTGGCGTGAACCCCTGGGTGCTGGTGGGCTCGCCCGACTACCTGCGCCAGCATGGTGTGCCCGGTCAGCCGCAGGACCTCGCGCGTCATGCCTGCCTCGTCTACAGCAGCGTGCAGGGCGACGACCTGTGGCAGTTCACCGATGCACAAGGGGCGGGTGTGAGCGTGCCGGTGCGCGGGCCGCTGCGCTCGAACAACCTGTCGGCGGTGCTGGCGGCGGCGCGCGCCGGGCTGGGGCTGGCGGTGCTGCCGTGTTACGTGGCGCGCGAGTCGCTGGCAGAAGGCCATCTGCGCACCGTGCTCGACGACTGCCGGCTGCCGGTGCAGGAGATGCATGCGGTGTTTCCCTCGCCCAAGCTGCTGCCGGGCAAGGTGGCCGGTTTCATCGCCTTCCTGCAGGAGGCGCTCAAGGGGGAGGGGTGGTGGCGCTGAGCGCCAGGCTTGCCCAGGGGGCCGTCAGCCGCCGTCCAGCGCCATCATGCGGCGCTGCTTCTGGGTCTGGTCGATGAAGCGTTGCAGCGAGCGCAGGGCGTCGCCGCTCATGCGCTCCATCTCGCAGCCCACGCGCACGCCGCGCGACGACGGGTTCAGCGCGGTGACGTGGGCAACGCGCAGCGTGGCGCTGAAGCGGGTTTCGGCATCCAGGTCGATCAGCACCTTGTTGATGATGCTGCCGGGTTCGAGCGGGGGCTGGTCCTCGGGCAGGAACAGCGCCACACCACCGATGCTCACGTCGATGACGCGCAGTTCCATCACATGGTCGGTGGCCGTGGGGTGCACCATGCGTGCCGACGGCGGGGCGTTGAGCAGCGGGCGCACGCGGAAGCTCGAACGGCGCTGGAAGCGGAACATCTCCCGCGGGAAGCTGCAGTTCAGCGCGCTCATGCCTTGTCCGGCGTGCACGTGCACCAGGCCGTCCACGTCGAACTGGATCTTGATGTTGTCGAGGTAGGCCACGGCCACGGCGTCGTCGGCATCGAGCACCCGCTCGAGCTGAGGTTCATGGCGGTCGGCCGAGAAGCGCACCACACCCTTGTTGCGGTCCACTTCCCACACGGTGGTCGAAAAGCCCGCGCCGCTGGGCGTGGCCAGCGTGACGAGCACGCGCTGCTCGCACATCTGGCGCAGCAGCGACAGCATCTCGAACGGCTCGGTGATGCGAAAGTCGTCCAGCGCAGCCTGAGCCTCGGGCTCGGGCGACAGTGGCATCGGCATCGTTTCCATCATGGCGTGTCCCGGCGTGCGACGAGTGCGTGCCCTGCTTTCAGTGCAGCGTGCGAGGCGAGCCGCTGAGCAGGCGGTCCAGGTCGTCGAGCCAGGGCTCGGCGAGATTGCGGATCTGCGCATCGTTGACGAGGATGCGCTGCATGATGCGGGTCTTGAGCTTGGCTTCGTCCGGGGCGAGTTCGCGCCCGGCAGCGGCGTGCTTGAGCTGGGCGATCAGCACCGCGCAGGCGCCCTCGAGCTTGACCACGCGATCCCAGTCGCCGTTGCGTGCGGCTTCGAGCATCTCTTCGCTGGCGCGTTCGATGGCTTCGTAGCAGCTCAGGAGTGCCTGGTCAGCCATCGCAATCTCCAGCTTCAAGGGGGTCATCGGCGTGGCGGAGGTATTCATTCGGGGGGCTTTCCGGCTCACTGGGCCGCCTTGTTCATGTTCACCCAGCCATCACGCACCGAGGCGATGAGGTCGTGGCATTCCTTCATCATCGCGTCGTCGTTGCGCAGGTTGGCCAGGGTGAGGCGCTGGGTGACGTAGATGTACAACTGGTCGAGCTTGACGGCGAGGTCGCCGCCGGCATCCTTGTTGAGGGCACCGCGCAGGCCTTCTTCGACAATGCGCACGGCCTTGCCGATCTTCTGGCCTTTCTCGGCGATGTCGCCTCGCGCCAGGGCACCCCGTGCGGCCGTGATGGCCGACAGCGTGCCGTCAAAGAGCATGGTCACCAGGCGGTGCGGATCGGCGGCTTCGACGCCGGTTTCCACCTGAACCTTGTGATACGACCCTGCGAAGCTTCTGTGCGGAGCGAACATGATGCGTAGTCCTCTGAGTTATGCCTTGTACCTGGGTTATCGGCAGGTCAGGAGCAGGTCTTGAGCCCTGCGATGACCCTCAGGACTTCGCCTTGTTCCAGTTCGTGACCTGCTGGGTCACATAGGCATTCAACGCATTGAGCGTGCTCATCTTCGAGTCCAGCGCGCTGTACTGCTGGTACAGGCGGGCTTCGGTCTGGGCGACGCGCTGCTCGTAGGTCGCGATCTGCTTGTCCTTGAGCGTGATGCTGCTGCGCAGGCCGTCGGCGCGGTTGCTCACCAGCCCGTCGGTGCTGAGCATCGCGGCGGTCATGGCCTTCATGCGCACCGCAAAACCGTTGTCCGCCGGGTTGATGGCGTCCTTGGCCGAGAAGGCCTTGGCCACTTCCTCGGGGTTTTCCATCGCGGTGGCAAAACGTGCCTCGTTGAGCTTGAGCGTGCCGTCGGGCTGGAGCTGGATGCCGATGTCCGACATCGTTCGCAGGCTCGACGAGGCCTGGCTGGCGCCGGTCACCACCGAGCGCAGCTGGCTGAGCACCGAGAGTGTCGAGCGGTCGCCCTGCAGGGCACCAGCCACCTTGGTCTCGGCGTCGTACTTGGTCTGCTGGTTGATGTACTTCGCGATGTCGTTGTAGGCGCTGATGAAGGTGTTGACTGCCGACTTCATCGTGTCGGTGTCCAGGCTCACGGCGACGGTGGCGGGTGTGGTCGTGACCTTGGAGGCAGTGAACTTCACGCCTTCGATCACGTTGTCGAAGGTGTTGGTGGTCGAGGTCACGTTCAGCCCGTTGACGGTGGCTGTCGCATTGCGGGCCTCGATGGTCTGGGTCACGTTGCCGGGGCCGACCTCGGGGTTGTAGACCAGGTCATCGAGTGTCGGATCGCCCGGCTGGGCCGGCGCATCGGCAGCGGCCGTGATGCGGATCGCGTTGTCGGCGCCGGTGGCGTTCGAGGTAATCGCCAGGCGCGCGCCCGAGGCATCGCGCACGATGGAGGCAGTCACACCGGCATTGGCGGCATTGATGGCCGAGCGCACCTGCTCGAGCGAGTCCTGGCCTGGCTCGATCGTCACCTCGACCGCGGTGCTGCCCGACTTGGGCGTGAAGGTGGCGGGGCCGCTGGTCCAGGTGCCAAGTTCGATCGTGAGCTTGCCGGAGCCGACCGGGTCGGTGCTGCTGGTGTAGGCCTGCGACGCCAGGGCATGGGCCTCGGCGAGCTGCGTGATGCCGATGTTGTAGCTGCCCTTGACGGCGGCGGCCGTCGACGACACGGTCAGCGAGGTGTCGGTGGTCAGCGCCTTGGTCTTGGTCCACAGGCTGGCATCGGCCAGCTTGGCCACGGCGTCCTGAACGTTGACGGTGTAGCTCTTGATCAGACCAAAGGCCGACAGCTTGGACTGCAGCGTGGTCTTCTGTTCGGTGATCAGGTTGATCGGCCTGCGCTCGATCGACACCAGTTGCTTGACGATGGCATCGACATCGAGGCCACTGCCCACGCCGGGGGAAGAAATGGTTGCCATGGACAATCTCCTGCGCTGTCGGTACTAGATCGGCACCTTGCGCACATCCTTGAGCGGTATCTGAAGCGCGAACAGCCCACAGGGTATCCGAGTGGGCTGTCGTGTGGTGGCCCCCGGTCGCGTCGGGGCCGGCATCCGTGACTTCTTCGTCAGTTCTGCAGCAGCGAAAGCACCTGCTGGGGCAACTGGTTGGCCTGCGCCACCATCGCCGTGCCGGCCTGCTGCAAGATCTGCGCCCGCGACAGGTTGGCCGTTTCGGCCGCGAAGTCGGCGTCCATGATCCGTCCGCGGGCCGCTGCGGTGTTCTCGGCCTGGATCTGGATGTTGGAGACGGCGTTCTCGAAGCGGCTCTGCACGGCACCCAGCGTGGCGCGGGCCTCGTTGATCTGGTTGAGCGCGTCGTCGACCTGCTTGAGCGCAAGCCAGGCGTCTTCGACGGTCTCGATGGACAGTTCGTCGATGCCGGCGCTCGAGGTGGAGTCGTCGTTGGCGATGGTGGCGGCGGTGGTCAGGCCGGTGGTGGCAGTCGCGAACCCAGCCAGTGTCACCGCGACGGCACTGCCGTCGGCGTCCAGGCGGGACGAGCGGAACTCGATCGTGAATTCCCCGTCAGCTTCTTCGCTGAGGAAGGCGGCCACGCCGGTGTCGGCGGTGCGGCGGTTGATGGCCTCCACCACCTGACCCAGGCGTTCTTCGCCGGTGCGGGCCACCGACAGGTCAGACAGGGTGTAGTCCACGCCGTCCACATTGATCAGCAGGGATCCGTCGGTGATCTCGGCCAGGTCGGTGATGGCATCGGCCGACAGGTCCGCTTCACTGGCGGCGCCGTACACCACCTTGGACAGACCCTCGGCCGAGGCGTCGGTCAGCGAGGCGACCGTGATGCTTTCGCCGGAGTTGGCACCGATCTGGAAGGTGGCCGCAGCAAACGAACCGTCGAGCAGCTTGGTGCCGTTGAACGAGGTCTGCTTGGCGACCCGGTTGATTTCATCGCGCAACTGGCTCACTTCAGCCTGCAGGGCCTTGCGGTCCGCGGGGCTGTTGGTGGCATTGGCCGATTGCACGGCCAGTTCACGCATGCGTTGCAGCATGTCGCCGACCTTGCCCAGGGCGCCTTCGGCCACCTGGGCCAGCGAGATGCCGTCGTTGGCATTGCGGGCCGCGACGTTCAGGCCGCGCACCTGGGTGTTCATGCGTTCGGCGATCGCAAGGCCGGCGGCGTCGTCCTTGGCGCTGTTGACGCGCAGGCCGGACGACAGGCGTTGCATGGAGGTCGCCAACGAGCTCTGCGATGCATTCAGATTTCGCTGGGCGGTGAGCGAGACGACGTTGGTATTGATGGTCTGAGGCATGGCAGCTCTCCTTGAGAACCAGGATCAGGATCCGGCTGCGTGCCGGCACTACCGCATTCGGTATGGTCGAATTTTCGACATCGCCGGCCCCGCCATTCGCCGGATAAGGCCTGCAAACCCCGGCCTTTTGTGAACCTTGCCGCCCCGAAAACAAAAATGCCCGGCACGAGGCCGGGCATGGAACCGGGCAGGGCGCCCGGCAGGAGGAAGCTGTGATTCGATCAGCGCAGCAGCGACAGCACCTGCTGCGGCAGCTGGTTGGCCTGGGCCACCATCGCGGTACCGGCCTGCTGCAGGATCTGCGACTTCGACAGGTTCGCCGTTTCCTGGGCGAAGTCGGCGTCGACGATGCGGCCTCGGGCGGCGGCGGTGTTCTCGGCCTGGATCGCGATGTTCGACACGGCGTTCTCGAACCGGCTCTGGACGGCACCCAGCGTGGCGCGGGCTTCGTTGACCTGGTTCAGCGCGTCGTCGATCTGCTTCATGGCCAGCCAGGCGTCCTCGACCGTCTCGATCGACAGTTCGTCGATGCCGGCCGATGACACGGAGTCGTCGTTGGCGATCGTCTGGCTGCCGGCCATGCCGGTGGTGGTGGCTGCAAAGCCGGCGAAGCTCACTGCCACGGCGCTGCCGTCGGCATCCAGCTTGGACGAGCGGAACTCGATGGTGTATTCGCCATCGTCTTCCTTCTTCAGGAAGGCGGCCACGCCGGTGTCGGCGGTGCGGCGATTGACCGCCTCGACCACCTGGCCCAGACGCTCTTCGCCGGTGCGGGCCACGGCCAGGTCACCCAGGGTGTAGGCGTCGCCGTCCACGGTGATGACCAGCGAACCGTCGGTGATCTCGGCCAGGTCGGTGATGCCATCGGCCGACAGGTCGACTTCGCTGGCAGAGCCGTACACCACCTTGGACAGGCCTTCGGCGGACGAGTCGGTGAGGGCGGCCACGGTGATGCTTTCACCGGAGTTGGAGCCCACCTGGAAGTTGGCGGCAGCGAACGAGCCGTCGAGCAGCTTGGCGCCGTTGAACGAGGTGGTCTTGGCCACGCGGTCGATTTCGTCGCGCAGCTGGCCCACTTCGGCCTGCAGGGCCTTGCGGTCGGCGTCGCTGTTGGTGGCGTTGGCCGACTGCACAGCCAGTTCACGCATGCGCTGCAGCATGTCGCCAACCTTGCCCAGGGCGCCTTCGGCCGTCTGGGCCAGCGAGATGCCGTCGTTGGCATTGCGGGCGGCGACGTTCAGGCCGCGGGTCTGCGCATTCATGCGCTCGGCGATCGCCAGGCCGGCGGCATCGTCCTTGGCGCTGTTGACGCGCAGGCCGGACGACAGACGTTGCATTGCGGTGGCCAGCGTCCCCTGCGACATGTTCAGATTGCGCTGGGCGGTGAGCGAAGCCACATTCGTGTTGATGGTCATTGCCATGATGAAACACTCCTTATGTTGATGAACTCCCGGCGTGGACGCCGACTTTGCCTCGTACCTGAACCTTTCGGCCCCTGTACGCGCTGGACGTCCTTGCGAACATCCAGCTGCGCCCGGCGGCAGTCACCTCGTTAACCCGTTTCGCGCCATGTGGCTTCGGATCATCGGTCGGCTGTTCCGGACCACGAAGCCTGGGATGTTTGGCCTCGTTGAGTGGGTTATCGACGGCTGTCTTCAGGACTTGAGGGCAATTTGCGGTGCTGTTCGCCGTTTGGACGGCTTGACTCGCCGATATGGCTCGATTCGACCCGGCTAATCCTCGTTTTCGCTACCGGGCGACTGCCCTAGAGTTGGTGGGGCCTGCCCCCTTCGAAACACCTACCGGGAGTTCCCAGATGTCCGTCCAGTCGCCCCCCGCTGCCGCGTCCCGCCGCAAGGACTACGAACTGTCCCGTCGGCGCGCCTACGAGGCGGTGCTTGGCAGCGCCTGGAAGAAGGCAGAGAGGGAACTTCGCGCGTTGTCGGCCGATGAGCGTTTCACCGTGGGCGACTGGATCGCTCTGGCCACGGCCCGTTATCGGCTCGGCCAGTTCGAACTGATGGGCGAGGCGGCGGCCAAGGCCCTGCAGATGGAGCCCGACAACGTCAAGGCTGTGCATTTGTTCACGATGGCCATGATCCGCCAGAACCGCTGGGCCGAGGCCCTGCCGTGGTTCGAGCGTTTTCGCAGCGGCCCGGTGCGAGAGAACTACCACTTCGTCTCCAACCACGGCACCACGCTGGCCACACTGGGGCGCCATGCGCAGGCGGCGGACGTCTACCTCGAGGCGCTGCTGCTGGAGCCGGCCGATCCGGCCATCCACATGAAGCTGGGGCTGTCGTTCAAGGCCATGAAGATGTTCGAGGAAGCGGCCGAAAGCTTCAAGACGGCCGTCGCCCTCAACCCGCAACGTTTTGCGGCCCAGGTCATGGTGATGCACATGACCCAGTTCGCCTGTGCCTGGCAGCACTACGACCCGCTGTGCCAGGGCGTGGTGGACGCGCTGCGCGCGATGGAGCCCGGCGACGGCAGCCTCACTGGCGAGGGGGGCGTCTGGGCGCTCACCGCCATGGACTGCCCGCCCGAGCTGTTCCTGAAGGCCACGGCGCAGGTGGCGACCAAGTGTGCCGCCGGCATCGAGCCTTTCGTGCACCCTACACCGGCGCCGCGCGGCAACCGCAAGCTGCGCATCGGCTATGTCTCGTCGGACTTCCACAGCCATGCCACGACGCTGCTGTTCGTGCAGGCGCTCGAAGCCCGCAACACCGAACGATTCGAGGTGACGCTGTACTCGCACGGCAAGGACGACGGCTCGGCCGTGCAGCGCCGCGTGCGCAGCGCTTGCGAGCGCTTCGTCGACATGTCGGCCATGTCCGAGCGCGAGATGGCGCACCGCATCCATGCCGACGGCATCGACGTGCTCATCGACCTGAAGGGGCACACCTTCGGCAACCGGCTCAAGGTGTTCGCCTACCGGCCCGCGCCGGTGCAGGCCGCTTTCCTCGGCTTTCCCGGCACCTGCGGCGCAGACTACATCGACTACATCATCGGCGACCGCTGGGTCACGCCGCTGGAGCATGCCGGTCACTACAGCGAGAAGATCGCCCAGATGCCGCACAGCTACCAGCCCAACGACAGCCAGCGCCAGCGACCGGCGCCGCTCAGCCGTGCCGAGGCGGGCCTGCCCGAGGGCGTGCCCGTGCTGTGCAACTTCAACCAGAGCTTCAAGCAGTCGCCGCGTGCCTTCGACGTGTGGGCCCGCATCATGCAGGCCGTGCCGGACAGCGTGCTGTGGATGCTGGCCGACAACGAACAGGCCCGTCGCAACCTGCTGCGCGAGGCGCAGGCGCGCGGCATCGACGCCAGCCGGGTGATCTTCGCGCAGCGCGTGGGGGTGGAGCGCCACCTCGCGCGCCTGCCCGCGGCCGACCTGATGCTGGACAACTGGCCCTGCAACGCCCACACCACGGCCAGCGAGCTGCTGTGGATGGGCGTGCCGGTGGTGACCCTGGTGGGCGAAAGCTTTGCCTCGCGCGTGGCCGGCAGCCTGCTGCATGCCGTGGGCCTGCCCGAGCTGGCCTGTCAGAGTGAGGACGAGTACGTCGCCACCGCCATCGACCTGGTCACCCGGCCCGAGCGGCTGCAGGCCGTGCGCCGCCACCTGAACGAAGGCTGCCGCAGCTTCCCGCTGTTCGACGGCGAGCGCTTTGCGGCAGACCTCGAACGCCTGTACGAGCGCATGTTCGATCGCGCGGCTCAAGGCCTGCCGCCCGAGGCCCTGCCGGCTGAAATCGGGGGTTGATGCCCCCTTGTTCCAGGCATCGGGGCCGGGGCGCAGTCCCTACCATCGAACGCATCAACGGCCTACCAGGATGCGTCCGGACATGAGCGCTCTTCCCGACTTCCACCTCACCATCATGCAGCCCGCGGGCTATGTGCACTCGCTGGGTTTCATCGACCAGGCCCGCTACCTGCGGCATCAGTTCCGCCGCCACGGTGCGCGTGTGACGATCGCCAAGAACCGGGTGCGCGAGGACGCGATCAACATCGTCTTCGGTGCCCACCTGGGCTTTCCGAACGAGTGGAAGCGGCGCCACACCTGCCTGTTCTTCAACCTCGAACAGCTCGGCCAGATGGGGGCCAAGGTACGGCCCGAGTACCTCGCGCTGCTGCGCAGCTCGGCCGTGATCGACTACGACCCGGGCAACGTGGCGGCCTATTGCAGTGACCCGCTGGACGTGCCGCTCGTGCCCTTCCTGCACGCGCCGTACCTGCATGATGCGACGGCGCCCGCGCTCGAGTCGCGCCCGATCGACCTGCTGTTCTTCGGCAGCATGAATGAGCGCCGCCGGCGCTTCATTGCGCAGGTCGAGGAAAGTGGCGTGCAGGTCTCGATGTTCGATCACCCGATCTACGGGCCCGAGCGCGACAGCATGATCGTGCAGGCCAAGGCGGTGCTGAACTGCAGCTTCTACGAAACCAGCCGCTTCGAGCAGGCGCGCGTGAGCCATTGCCTGTCGCTGGGCACGCCGGTCATCTCGGAGCGGCATCCGAACTCCCAGCCCTCGGCTGCCTTCGAGGACGCCGTGTTCTGGCTGCCCCAGGACGACCCGGCGAGCTTCTTCCGTGATCAATTCGCCAAGGCTGACTACTACGCCCGCGCGCGCGAGAAGTTGGCGGGTTTTGCCCTGCACGACCCCAGCGAGGTCTATGCCGACCTGATGGCCTTCTGCCTCGGCGTGCACCAGGGCAGCCAGCCCTACCGCAGCCCCGAACCCTGGCGCCCGGTGTTCATCAACCTGGGCTCCGGCAAGGACTACAAGCCCGGGTGGCTCAACATCGACGTGCTGGACCGTGCCGAGCCCGACCTGGTGCTCGACCTTGCCGGTGCGGTCGAGTTTCCGGTGCAGGCGGTCTCACGCTTCGGCTCACCGCTGGAGCTGGCCGCGGGCAGTGTCGAGCGCATCTATGCCAACAACGTGCTCGAGCATGTGCCCGATCTGCCGGGCCTGATGACCAATGCGTTGACCCTGCTGCGCGAAGGCGGCGTGTTCGAGATCGAGGTGCCTTATGAGCGTGCCCTGACCGCCTGGCAGGACCCGACGCATGTGCGCGCCATGAACGAGAACTCGTGGCTCTACTACACCGACTGGTTCTGGTACCTCGGCTGGTTCACGCACCGCTTCGACCTGAGTCAGCTCGTGTGGCTGGACTCGAAACTCAAACCCTGCGACAAGGCGGCGGCCGCCTTCATGAAGGTGGCACTCACCAAGCGCCCGACGACGCTGCACGAACGCACCATCGCCCGGGCACGCAGTGCGGACTTCGGCGGCATCGCCGACGACTTTGCCTGCGACGACGATGCCGAACCCGAGCCGGCCGGCAGCAGCGGCAGTGAAGCCGTGGTCCACGGCGCATCGGCGCGCATCCTGATGCCTGCCATGTGAACTAGTTGGCCTCAAGTTGTTGTTGATCGAGTCGATATCCGCCTAAGTGCGAGAAGTTGCCTTGTGGCCGTAGTTTCAACTGGTTACAAAGCGGCACGATCAAGAAGATCTCAAGCAGACCTGTCAGGACTCGCGTTCGTTCTGGATGTACCAGTGATAGCGGAGATGTAGCGGCAGGTCGTTACACATCATCAGCCTGGAAGGGGTTGGAACCATGTCCATTTATGCGTCGATGACGACGGACCAGATTGCAGCGCTGTCCACCGCGGCTGTTGCGGCCATTCCTACGGCAGACATCGCAAAGCTGTCGGTTGCGCAGATCGCTGCGTTCACCACGACGCAGGTTCCAGCATTCACGACCGCGCAGATCAAGGCGCTGACGACCGCCCAGGTGAGCGCCATCGAAACGGCAGACT
>CAMLSD010000127.1 GCA_946482595.1 uncultured Comamonadaceae bacterium | reverse complement strand
CGCGCGAGGTGCTGAGCAAGGAAGGCAACTTCATCCGGCCGATGTACACGCCGGGGTTTGCCGCGCCCGAGATGTACCGCCGCGACGGCACGCTGGGCCCCTGGACCGACATCTACGCGATCGGTGCGTGCATCTATGCCTGCATGCAGGGCTATCCGCCGAACGATGCGCCGCAGCGGCTCGAGAAAGACCGCCTCACGCTGTCGCTTTCGCGGCTGCGCAACATCTATTCCGACAACCTGATCGAGGTCACCGAATGGTGCATGGCGCTGGATCCGCTGTCGCGGCCGCAAAGCGTGTTTGCACTGCAGAAGGAACTGGCCCGCGAAACCGAGCGCCGCTACACCAAGCTCAGTTTCAGCGAACGTCTCAAGCTGCAGCTTGAGAACCTCAAGGGCGGCAAACAGGCCTGACGCCCGAAGGAGGCCCGGTGATGAGATTTTCCGTCTATCAGGTCAGCCGCAAGGGTGGCCGCGAAAAGAACGAAGACCGCATGGGCTATTGCTACACGCGGGATTCCGGTTTGTTTGCCCTGGCCGACGGCATGGGCGGGCACCCCGAGGGCGAGGTCGCCTCGCAGCTTGCGTTGCAGACCATGTCGGCGCTGTTCCAGCGCGATGCCAAGCCGATGCTGAAGGATCCGGTGCGCTTCCTGCACGATGCGATCATCGCCGGGCATCACCAGCTGTTGCGCTACGCCACCGAAAAGGCCCTGATCGACACACCGCGCACGACCGTCGTGGCCTGCGTGATGCAGAACGGCGCGGCCTACTGGGCCCATTGCGGTGACTCCCGCCTCTACCTGGTGCGCGGCGACAAGCTGATTGCGCGCACCCGCGACCACTCCTACTCCGAGCTGCAGGAAACCCTCAACGGTGTGGTGCCGATGGGCGAGCGCTTCAACCGCAACGTGCTGTTCACCTGCCTGGGCAGCCCTGGCAAGCCGGTGGTCGACACCGTCGGCCCGATGCTGCTGCAGCAAGGCGACCGCCTCTTGCTGTGCTCCGACGGCCTGTGGGGCAGCGTGACCGACCAGACCATCACCGACCAGCTCGCCACGCGGCCGATCGCCGATGCCGTGCCCGAACTGGTCGAGATGGCGCTGCGCAAGGCCGGCGCCAAGAGCGACAACGTCACGGTGTTGTCGGTCGAGTGGGAGTCGTCCGAAGACTACGACTCCACCAAGGCCATTTCCACACAGTCGCTCGGCGAGGAGGTGTTTGCCTCCACCATCCAGGCCAGTGTGCTCGGCCAGGAGCCCGACGACCTGGACGAAGCCGAGATCGAGCGCTCGATCCGCGAGATCAACGAGGCGATCAAGCGCTCGTCCCAGAAAAAGCCCTGAAGGCACGCGCCTTCGGGTTCGACACCCCGGTCATGCCCCGTGACCGCGCAGCGGCACCCCCGGTGCCCTGCCATGCCATGCAAGGAAGCTGATGCCCTACGAACGTCTGGGCGGCCGTGCCGCCGATGCCCTGCGCCCCGTGCGCCTGACCCGTCACTACACCCGCTATGCCGAAGGATCGGTGCTGGTCGAGTTCGGCCACACCAAGGTGCTGTGCACCGCATCGGTCGAAGAACGTGTGCCGTCGCACAAGAAGGGCAGCGGCGAGGGTTGGGTGACGGCCGAATACGGCATGCTGCCCCGGGCCACGCACACGCGAGGTGACCGCGAGGCCGCACGCGGCAAGCAAAGCGGTCGCACCCAGGAAATCCAGCGCCTGATCGGGCGGTCCATGCGGGCCGTGTTCGACCTGGCGGCCCTGGGCGAACGCACGATCTCGCTCGATTGCGACGTCATCCAGGCTGATGGCGGCACCCGCACCGCGGCGATCACCGGCGCCTTCGTGGCCGCCCATGATGCGGTGAGCTGGCTGATCGACCAGGGCCGGATCACCACCTCGCCGATCCGCGCCTTCGTGGCGGCGGTGTCGGTGGGCATCGTCCAGGGCACGCCCTTGCTGGACCTGGCCTACGAAGAAGACTCGGCCTGCGACACCGACATGAACGTGGTCATGACCTCGGCCGGCGCCTTTGTCGAGGTTCAGGGCACGGCCGAGGGCGAGGCCTTCACCCGGGCCGAGATGAACGACATGCTCGCGCTGGCTGAAAAAGGCATCGGCGAGCTGGTCGGCCTGCAGCGCAGCGCGCTGGGAGTCTGAGGTGAAGCGGGGCGATCGTGTCGTGCTGGCGTCCAACAACGCCAAGAAGCTGGTCGAGATGCAGACCTTGTTCGAGCCGCTGGGCCTGGCGCTCGTGACCCAGGGCTCGCTGGGCATCGGCGAGGCCGAGGAACCCCATCCGACCTTTCTCGAAAACGCGCTGGCCAAGGCGCGGCACGCCGCGCTGCATGCGCAGGGCGCGGCCCTGGCCGATGACTCAGGTATCTGCGTGGATGCACTGGGCGGTGCCCCCGGAGTGCTGTCGGCACGTTATGCCACGCTGTTCGGCGGCCCGCGCGAGGATGCCGCCAACAACACCGAGCTGCTGCGGCGCATGACCGGTGTGGACGACCGCCGGGCGCGTTTTGTCAGCGTGCTGGTGGCCGTGCGTTCGGCTGATGACCCCGAGCCGCTGGTGGCCACCGGCCGCTGGCACGGCGAGATCCTCGACAGCCTGCGCGGCGAGGGCGGCTTTGGCTATGACCCGCTGATGTTCATCCCGGCGCTGGGCAGGACGGTGGCGCAACTGAGCCCCACCGAAAAGAACGCGCACAGCCACCGCGCCCTGGCGGCCCGCCAGATGCTGGCGCTGATGCGGGAGGCCTGGCATCTTGAATGAGCTGGAACTGCCGACCCCTGGCCGGCCCGCGCTACCCGCGGCTGGCGTGCCAAAGCGGCTGGCCTGCCGCCTGAAGGATCGTTGAGATGGCGCTTCCGCCCTCGTCCAAGGTGGTTCCGATCGCCACCGCCGGCCACGCACCCGCCACGGCCCCGGTGGCCGACCGCTTCTTGCGGCCCGGCACACTGAGCCTGGGGGCACCACCGCCCCTGGCGCTGTATGTGCACCTGCCCTGGTGCCTGCGCAAATGCCCCTACTGCGACTTCAATTCACACGAGGGACGCGGCGAACTGCCGCAGGCGCGCTACCTCGATGCGCTGCGTGCCGACCTCGAGGCCGCGCTGCCTTTGGTCTGGGGCCGGCGTGTGCACAGCATCTTCATCGGCGGTGGCACGCCCAGCCTGTTTGCACCGGAATCGATCGACCGACTGCTGGCCGACGTGCGTGCCCTGCTGCCGCTGGAGCCGGGTTGCGAGGTGACGCTGGAGGCCAACCCCGGCACCTTCGAGCGCGACCGCTTCCGCGGCTTCCGCTCGGCGGGGGTGACCCGCCTGTCGGTGGGGGTGCAGAGTTTCGACAACACCAAGCTCCAGGCCCTGGGCCGGGTGCATGACGCCGCCCAGGCCAGTGCGGCGCTGGACGAGGCCGCCCAGTGTTTCGACACCTTCAACATCGACCTGATGTATGCGCTGCCCGGCCAGACGCTGGCCGAATGCGAGGCCGACCTGCGGCGTGCCCTGAGCTGGCAGCCGCCCCATCTGTCGGTCTATCACCTGACGATCGAGCCCAACACCTGGTTTGCCTCACATCCGCCGCCGCTGCCCGACGACGACACGGCCTTCGAGATGCTCGACCTCATCACCGAGACCACCCAGGCCGACGGCATGCAGCGCTACGAGGTGTCGGCCTACGCACGGCCCGGGCATGCCTGCGAGCACAACCTGAACTACTGGCGCTTCGGTGACTACCTCGGCATCGGCGCGGGTGCGCACAGCAAGCTGAGCTTTCCTCACCGTGTGGTGCGCCAGACCCGCTGGCGCGAGCCGGCCCGTTACATGCAGGAGGCGCTGGCGGGGCAGGCGGTGTCGCAGGACCAGGAGGTGGCACGTGCCGAGCTGCCGTTCGAGTTCATGCTCAATGCGCTGAGGCTGCGCGAGGGCTTCGACCTGGCCTGGTTCACCGAGCGTACCGGGCTGCCGATCTCGGCCATCAGCGCCGGTCTCGACGAAGCCGAGCGCCGCGGGCTGCTCGCCCGGGACTGGCAGCGCGCCTGGCCCACAGCCCGAGGTTTCGACTTCCTCAGCGACCTGCAGAGCCTGTTTCTGCGGGATGACCCCAACGCGGGTTGACCCTGACAGCGCCTTCGCGGGGCTTTTCATCCGGCGATGTGCGTGGCAGCATGTTCTTCAATCGTCTGCACCCGTGAACCGACCGCCCATGTCTGCATCCGATGAACCTCCTTCGGCCTCTGCTGGCGCGCCTGCCGATGGCTTGCGCGTGCTGGTGGCTGAGGACGACCGGGTGCAGCAACTGCTGATCTCGACCCATCTCGAAGCCTGTGGATGCCAGGTCGACGTGGCCGAGGACGGCCAGGAGGCGCTGGCGCTGTGGCGTGAGCACCACCATGTGCTGGTGATCACCGACTGTCGCATGCCCCGCATGAATGGCTACGACCTCGCCCGCGCGCTGCGGGCCGAGCCGGGCGGGCAGGCCGTCGTGCTGGTGGGCACCAGTGCCGATGTCGATGACGCACCGCTGGCCCGCGCCAGCGGCATGGAACGCCTGATACAGAAACCGCTGTCGGCCGTGGACGTGGCGCGCCTGTGCGCCCAGGTCGTGCGCTGACGGGCACGCACCCGACGCCTCTGCGGGCACCTGCAGCGCCCACACGCCCGGATCCGGCCCCCTTCGCGGGCGCGGATCGGGAGGGCACCTGACGAACTTCAGACGCGGTTCAGGCTCATGCCGGCCGTGCTGCGCAGGCGATCGATGAGCTGCGGCGCGATCTGGGTGAGCGGCAGCACTTCATGGGCGGCACCGGCCTGGATGGCCTCGCGGGGCATGCCGAAGACCACACAGCTGGCTTCGTCCTGGACGTAGTTGTAGCTGCCGGCGTCGCGCATTTCCTTCATGGCGCGTGCGCCATCGGCACCCATGCCGGTGAGCATGATGCCCAGGGCGTTGGGGCCCACCACGCGCGCGGCGGACTTGAACAGCACCTCCACCGACGGCTTGTGGCGGTTCACCGGTTCGCCGTCCTGCACCCGGGCAATGTAGTTCGCGCCACTGCGTTCCACGCTCAGGTGGTGGCCCCCGGGAGCGATGTAGGCATGGCCGGGCAGCACCCGCTCGCCGTCCTGGGCTTCCTTCACCGCGATCTTGCACAGGCCGTTGAGGCGTGTCGCATAGCTTTTCGTGAAACCGGCCGGCATGTGCTGGGTGATCATCACAGCCGGGGAGTCGGCCGGCAGATTCACCAGCAGTTCACGGGTGGCTTCGGTGCCACCGGTGGACGCCCCGATGAAGATGATCTTTTCGGTCGACAGCCGGCCGATCGAGCTGATGGGTGCGGCCGGGCGGGCCTCACCCGGGCTGGCGGGGCTGGGCGCGGGCTGGCTCAGCTTGCGCACATGGGCCTTGGCGGCCACACGGATCTTTTCGGTGATCTCCTGCGCGAGTTGCTGCAGTCCGTCGGACACGCCGATCTTGGGCTTGGCGACAAAGTCCACCGCCCCCAGTTCCAGCGCACGCAGCGTGACATCGGCGCCGCGCTCGGTCAGCGTGGACACCATCAGCACCGGCATCGGGCGCAGGCGCATCAGCTTGGACAGGAAGTCGATGCCGTCCATGCGGGGCATTTCCACGTCCAGCGTGATCACGTCGGGGTTCAGGTTGCGGATCATCTCGCGAGCCACGTAAGGGTCGCTGGCCGCACCAACGCACTCCATGTCGGGCTGGCGGTTGATGATCTCGGTGAGCAGGCTGCGTACCAGGGCGGAATCGTCCACCACCACGGCTCGGATCTTTGCCATGTTGTTGCCTCAGAACAGGTCGATGGAGCCGGCACCGCTGGCAGGCGGCACGACACGCTGGCTGGCGGCGCGGTCCTGGGCGACCAGGGCCTCGGTGTTGGCGGCGGCCAGGCGCTTGACCATCGCCTTGCCACTGGCCGGGAAAAAGCAGACCTTGCGCGGGTAGACGTCCAGCACGTCCTTCGAGACGATCGGAATGCGCTCGGTCTTGAGGTAGTCCATCACGAAGTCGGTGTTGCGCTGGCCGACGTTGAGCGTGTTCATGCCGCTGATGACCTGGCCACCCCCGAAGATCTTGGCTTCCAGCGTCGAGCGGCTCGCGCCTTTTTTCATCAGCTCGTTGATCAGCAGTTCCATCGCGAACGAGCCGTAGCGCCCGCTGTCCTGCGCGCCACCGCCTTCGGGCAGCATGAAGTGGTTCATGCCGCCCACCCGTGCGTTGCGGTCCCACAGGCAGGCCGCGATGCACGAACCCAGCGTGGTCATCACCAGGATGTCTTCCTCGTGCACGAAGTATTCGCCCGGCAGCACCTTGACCGCGTCGTTCTTGAAATGGGCGTCATAGAAGAAGAACGAGGCTTCACCCGGTTTGCGCGGCTGGGCCTTCAGTCGCTCCAGGCGGGAGGCGGTCGGTGCACCGGCCGTGCCGCTGAAGCTTTTGAGGAGGGGGCTGGCAGTCATGTCGGTATTTCGTCCGTATCGAGGGCTGACTGTAGGCATCTGCCACGCCGGTGGGGCCGTGGGCGCGCTGCAGGCAAGGGCAGGGTTCATACGCGCTGATAGACGGTCTTGCCTCGCAGGTGGAACAGGTCGCGCGAGTCGGTGAAGTTCTCCGAATGGCCGACGAACAACACGCTGCCCGGGCGCATCACGCCGTGCATGCGCTCCAGCACACGGCGCTGGGTCGGGGCGTCGAAGTAGATCATCACGTTGCGACAGAACACGATGTCGAACGGATCACCCATCGACCAGCTGCTGCTCATCAGGTTGAAGGTGCGGAATTCGATCAGCCGCGCCAGCTCGGGCTTGACGCGGATGTAGCCGGCGTTCGGTCCGGTGCCGCGCATGAAGTGGCGCTTGAGCCGCTCGGGGGACAGGCCGCGCGAGTCGTCGGCATAGACGCCGCGGCTGGCCGTGGCGAGCACCTTGGTGTCGATGTCGCTGGCCATGATCTTGACCGGGGCGGTGGCGCCGAGCGTCTCGGCCACCGTCATCGCGATCGAGTAGGGCTCCTCGCCGGTGGAGGCCGCGTTGCACCAGATGCGCAAGGGGCGCTGTGCCCCCAGCTTGCGCAGTTCGTCGGACAACATCGAGAAGTGGTGCTCCTCGCGGAAGAACGACGTCAGATTGGTGGTCAGGCAGTTGACGAACTCCTGCCATTCCGCCTCGGCCTGGGGCCCCACCGCCTGCTCCAGCCACTGCAGGTACGACGCGAAGCTGCGGTGGGTCGTCTCGCGCAGCCGTCGCGACAGGCGGCTGTAGACCATGGCCTGCTTGCCGGCGTGCAGGCTGATGCCCGCGCGCTGGTAGATCAGCTGGCGGACGCGCTCGAAGTCGGTCCGGTCGAAGCTGAACTCCCGGTTCTGATCCGCAGTGGCATCGTTCACAGGTGGCATTGCGAGGCTCATGGTCGGACGAAGGTGCGCAGGCGGCGGTGAAAGGCGGCGAAGCGATCGGGTTCAGGTTCAGGCCAGTGCCGGGCTGCCGTGGCGGGCATGGCCGCCCAGCTTGAAGGCGCTCACCAGCTCGGCCAGGCGATAGGCCTGCTCCTTGAGCGACTCGGCCGCGGCGGCGGACTCCTCGACGAGTGCAGCGTTCTGCTGGGTCATCTGGTCGAGCTGCGTCACGGCCTGGTTGACCTGGCCGATGCCGTCGTTCTGTTCCGCGGCGGCCGCGGTGATCTCGCCGATGATGTCGGTCACGCGGCGCACGCTGCCGACGATCTCTTCCATCGTCGCGCCGGCGGTCTGCACGAGCTTGGTGCCGCCCTCGACCTTCTCGACCGATGCGCCGATCAGGCTCTTGATCTCGCGGGCCGCCTGGGCGGAGCGCTGGGCGAGGTTGCGCACCTCACCGGCCACCACCGCAAAGCCACGGCCCTGTTCACCGGCACGGGCGGCTTCGACGGCGGCATTCAGCGCCAGGATGTTGGTCTGGAAGGCGATGCCGTCGATCACGCCGATGATGTCGGAGATCTTCTTGGAGGCGGCATTGATCTCGTCCATCGTGGTGACGACCTGGGAGACGACCTGGCCACCGCGGGCGGCCACGCTGGAGGCCGAGGAGGCGAGCTGGTTGGCCTGGCGGGCCGAATCGGCCGACTGCTTGACGGTGCCGGTGAGCTGTTCCATCGACGAGGCGGTCTGCTGCAGGTTCGAGGCGGCCTGTTCGGTGCGCGCGCTCAGGTCCTGGTTGCCCGAGGCAATCTCGCTCGAGGCCGTCGTGATGCTTTCGGTGGAGTTGTGCACCTGCTGCACGATGCTGCTCAGCGAGGCCTGCATCTGTGTCAGCGCGGTGAGCAGGTGGGCCGTTTCGTCACGCCCGTGCACCTCGACCGCCTGGGTCAGGTCGCCCTTGGCGATCGAGTGGGCCAGGTCCTGTGCCACGGCGATCGGGCGGCAGATGCTGGCCATGTTCAGCAGCGTCAGCGGCACGACCACGGCGGTGGCCACGGCCACGGCGATGCCGAACAGCGTGATGGTGAACTTCATTGCATCGGCGTTGTCGCCTTGGGCGCGCAGGCCCTGCTCAGCCAGCGACTTGTTCAGCGTGGCCATGTGTTTTTCGGCGTCGGCAAAGGCCGCGTGGGCACGGCCCATCACCTTGTTGGCGGTGGTGGCCGAGTCATAGCCGGCCGCATCGAGCTGTCGTGCCACCGGCTCGAAGCCCGTGGCGTAGGCCTGCAGGCCCTTGGTGAGCTGCTCGATCACCGCGGCGTCATCGCTGGCCTCGGCTGACAGCAGCTTGAGCTGTGCCTGCACCACCTTGTAGGCCGCATCCCAGCCCGCCTTGCCGGCCTTGACGGCCTCGGCGTTCTCATAGTTGATGATCATGTCCTTCTCGTGAAGGCGCATGCTGCTCATGCCGTTGCGCAGCGTGGCCAGCGTGTCGCTGCGGGTCGAGGAGGTCTCGATGAAGTCCGAGCTCAGGGACTGGATCCGGTACATGCCGAACAGGCCGGCGCCACCCACCAGGGCGAGCAGGCACAGCACGACGGCGATGGCGCCGATCATGCGGGTGCGGATCGTGAATCGGCGCATGAGGTCGAGGAACTGCATGGCGGTCTCCTTGGGTTTGTTCGGGATCAGTCAACCAGGCCCATGGCGGGGTCGGTCATGAGTTTTTCGATGTCCAGCAGGATCAGCAGGCGCTCGGACAGGCTGGCCAGTCCGACGATGCAGCTCGCATCGATCACCGAGCTCAGCTCGGGTGCCGGGCGGATCACGTCCGGGGCGATTTCAAGCACGTCGCTGACGGCGTCCACCGTGGCGCCGACGACTCGGCCGCCCACGTGCAGCACGACCACCACGGTGAAGGCGTTGTATTCGCACTGTTCAGTGGCAAAGCGCGTGCGCAGGTCGACGATCGGCACGATCACGCCGCGCAGATTGATCACACCCTTCACATGGCCCGGCGCATTGGCGATGCGGGTGGGCGGTTCATACGAGCGGATCTCCTGGACACGCAGGATGTCGATGCCGTACTCCTCCTTGCCGAGGCGGAAGGTCAGGTATTCGCGTGCGCGGGCGGCGCTGTCGATGAAGTTGTCTGGAGCACCCATGGTCTGCGAGCTGGTTCGGTGAGTCGGTGGGGTGGCAGGGCCCGTGCAGGACACGCCACCGCTTCCCGGGTTATCGGACGTTTCGAGTCCGCACTTGAGCTGGAAAAAAGGGCCCCTTGGGGCCCTTGTTGCGCTGTATCAAGCAGGTTCTGCTTCGAGCTGGGCCGAGCGGTCGAGCCTGAACTGGCCGACCACGCTGGCCAGGCGCTGGGCCTGGTCCTTCAGCGATTCGGCCGCGGCGGCGGACTCCTCGACCAGCGCCGCGTTCTGCTGCGTCATCTGGTCGAGCTGGGTGACGGCCTGGTTGACCTGGCCGATGCCCGAGCTCTGCTCGCGGGCCGAGGCCGAGATGTCGCCGATCATGTCGGTCACGCGTTTCACCGCGGCCACGATCTCGTCCATCGTGGTGCCGGCATCGGCCACCAGGCGGGCGCCACCTTCGACCTTGTCGACCGAGGTGCCGATCAGCGTCTTGATTTCCTTGGCCGCCTGGGCCGAGCGTTGCGCCAGGTTGCGCACCTCGTTGGCCACCACTGCAAAGCCGCGGCCGTGTTCGCCGGCGCGGGCCGATTCGACGGCGGCGTTCAGCGCCAGGATGTTGGTCTGGAAGGCGATGCCGTCGATCACGCCGATGATGTCGGCGATCTTCTTCGAGGCAGCGTTGATCTCGTCCATCGTGGACACCACGCGCGAGACGACGTCGCCGCCGCGCTGCGCCGCCTGGGCGGCGGTGCTGGCCAGCTGGGTGGCCTGATGGGCGCTTTCGGCGCTCTGGTTGACCGTGCCGGTGAGCTGCTCCATCGACGAGGCGGTCTGCTGCAGGTTCGAGGCGGTCTGTTCGGTGCGCGCGCTCAGGTCCTGGTTGCCGGTGGCGATTTCGGTCGAGGCGGTGGAGATGCTGTCGGTGGCGGCACGCACCTGCGCCACCATGCTGCGCAGCGACGCCTGCATGTCGGCCAGGGCCTGCTGCAGTTCGCCGGCTTCGCCGCCAGAGGTCACTCGCACTTCGGTGGACAGGTCGCCCTGAGCGATGGCGCGGGCATGCTGCACGACGTCGTTGATCGGGCGCGAGATCGACCGGCTCAGCCACCAGCCGAAGGCGCCCGAGAACACCAGGCTCACGCCGACCAGGATCACCGTCAGGATCGCTGCGGCCTGCGTGTCGGCCTGGGCCGAAGCCGAGGCTTCGTTGGCGGCCGTGAGTGCGTCGGACTGCAGTTTGGTGATGGCCTCGATGTAGGCCTTGCGCGCCTTCTCGAAATCACCGTTGAGCAGACCTTCCAGCGCCACGTAGTCGCCGGTGTCGCGCATTTCCTTGATCTTCGGGGCATACGCGGTGATCTGCTTGCGCAGCGCGTTGATCTGTTCGTACTGGGCACTCAGGCTGGTGCCGGTGGCCATCTCGCCCACTTCCTTCTGAACCTTGTCCAGGATCTGCGAGGTGGCGGCGTAGTCCTTCATCAGCTGGTCGGGGTAGTCGCCCGTGCCCAGCCGCGAGTGCGTGGCGATACGCAGCACGTTGAGTTCGACCAGGGACTTCCATTCGCTGGCCAGCTGCATCAGCTTCCATTCATTGCGTGAGAGCCGGTCGAGCACCGCAGTGGTGTCGAACAGTTTCTTCACGCTGTAGCCGCTGACGCCGACCATCAAGGCCATCAGCAGCCCGAGAGCCACGGCCAGACGGGTCGAGATGCGTGTCTTGGTGAGCAGTGTGCTTCCGGTCATGCAAGTCTCCTTGTCGATTGTTCGAGAGAGCGTCGAGAGGTTGGGGGTCAGAAGGTTTCCCAGTCGTCGTCACCCTGGCTGCCTGCCGTGGCAAGCGCTGGCGCCGGCCGCTGTGTCGCAGGCGCTGTGGCGGCCTGGGCAGCGGACGTCCTGGGGGCAACGGACGGGGTTGAAGCGGTCGGGGTCGAAGCGTCCTGGGCCGGGGCCGACGATTGCGTCTTCACGCGTTCGATCAGGCTGCGCACCTGCGGCGTGACCATCGGGGTCGAGTTTTCGGTGTCCACCGGGCCCTTGGCAGCTGATGAGCTGCCATGCGCGAGCCTGAACTGGGCGACCACACCGGCCAGGCGGTGGGCCTGCTCCTTCAGCGATTCGGCTGCGGCGGCCGACTCCTCGACCAGCGCCGCGTTCTGCTGCGTCATCTGGTCGAGCT
>CAMLSD010000126.1 GCA_946482595.1 uncultured Comamonadaceae bacterium | reverse complement strand
GCTTGTCGTGCTCGACAACGACCCACTCCGGCGTGAGCTGCGTGGCGAACTTGATCCGCTCCAGCGCCTCCTGGTCGGTCGGGTCCGCTCCCGCGAGGAACAGGCGACTGCCACGCTTGCCGAGTGCGGCGACTTGATACTGTGCGGAAAGCTTGGCCTCGATCAGCCCTTTGGGAAGACGCTGGGCGTCAATCGCCGCCAGATCGACCAGCGGCAATGAAAATGCCGTTGAGAGCGCGTGCGCCAGATCAGAAGACGAGACCGCGCCGGCTGCGATTACCGCTGAAATGAAGCTGGTGCGCTTGTCAGCGGCCGCCTTGGCCAGATCCTCGGCATTCTTGGCCGTCAGTTTGCCGGCATTGACCAGCACACGAGCCACACCCGACAGCGTGGGACTGGGTGCCTCAGCCAATGTGTCCATGTATCCAGATTCGCAAGGAGGGTGTGCAAGTGATCACTAGGGTGGCGGGCCGCGCCATACAGGCGCGGTCACTGCCAATCTATGATCGCCGATTCATCGGGTACTGTAAACCGGCGCTGACGCGCTGCGCCGCATGAAAATCACCGGATTGCGGACTCTGACCCAGGTCGTGGTGTCTTGGTGGGTCGCCGCCGAGCGCACGGGTGTTGCGAAGGGTGGGGTTGCGGGCGCTGACCGGTCTCTGGGTGGCTGGCTCGGGTCCGCCGACCAGTCAGATGGGATCCGCCCACCCATGACGGCAGAAACAACAACGCCTCGCAGTGCGAGGCGTTGTTGTTCTCTGATCACCAGAGCAATCCTGGTCGGGGTGAGAGGATTCGAACCTCCGGCCTCTACGTCCCGAACGTAGCGCTCTACCAGGCTAAGCTACACCCCGATGTGCCGGGGTCATGTCGTACAGGCTGGGTAACCCGCATCGACCCCGGAAATCACGCGCACCGACCAACCGCGTCATAGAAAACAAAATGGCCACAAGGGCCAGATTGTCCTTGCACTTGCCAACAAGCTCAGCCCGCGGCAGGTGCTCATGAAGCGCCAGATCTTGAATTGATTCAACTCAGCTTGCGCAAGGTTCAATGCACCTTGTGCGCCCTGTCTGTCTCAAAAAGATCTGTCGATCGAGCGAACGCATAATTCTAGCAGACCTTCGCGATAGGGTGAAGGGGGTAGTGCATCGAGGCAGGCTTCGGCGCGCCCCGCTTCCTCGCGGGCGGCTTCGCGCGTGCCTTCGATGGCGCCGGTGTCCTTCACGATCTGGACGATCTCCTGCAGTCGATCGACCTCGCCATGCTCGATGGCGTGACGAATGGTCTCGCGCTGGGCCTGCGAGCCCCGCTGCATCGCGAGCAGCAGTGGCAGCGTGGGTTTGCCTTCGCGCAGATCGTCGCCGACGTTCTTGCCCAGTTCGGGGGTGGAGCCTTCGTAGTCGAGGAGATCGTCGACCAACTGGAAGGCGGTGCCGAGGTGGCGCCCGAAGTCGGCGCAGGCGGACTCCACCGGCGTCGACGCGCCGGCCAGCACGGCGCCCAGCCTCGCGCTGGCCTCGAAAAGCTTGGCGGTCTTGTAGCGGATGACACGCAGGTAGTCGGGGATTTCGATCTCCGGGTCGTGCATGTTCATCAACTGCAGCACTTCACCTTCGGCGATCACGTTGGTCGCTTCGGCAAGCACGTCCAGCACGCGCATCTGGTCGATGCCGACCATCATCTGGAAGGCGCGTGAATACAGGAAGTCGCCGACCAGCACGCTGGCGGCATTGCCGAACAGCGCATTGGCCGTGTCCCGGCCTCGGCGCAGCGCCGACTCGTCGACGACGTCGTCGTGCAGCAGCGTTGCCGTGTGGATGAATTCGACCACGGCAGCCAGCTCGTGCCGCTGCGACCCGGTGAAGCCCAGCGCCTTCGCGAAAAGCAGGAGCAGCATCGGGCGGATGCGCTTGCCGCCTGCGCTGATGATGTAGTGCGAGATCTGGTTGATCAGCACGACTTCGGAGGCAAGTCGCCGTCGGATCACTGCGTCCACCTCGCTCATTTCGGTGGCCATCAGCTGGATGACGTTCAGACGGGGTGGGGCTGACAAGGGGGCGACTGGCACGCTTGGACCTGTTGACGAAATTCGTCAAATTATAGGGATCCCGGCGAGCGCGCCAGGCGGGGCCCGGCGGCGGTTTCTCTTTGCGTTCGATCGTGCTAGAATCTCGGGCTCGACCGATTGGGTCGGGCTTTGCATTGCGCGTGCGATGCTGTGCTTGTGTCCGGGTAGGGCTGGTTGACCGGTTCGCTCTGGGTGGGTGCAGCGCTCGCGCGGGGTGCAGAGTGTTGTCAATCTTCGGGTCGCCGACCCGGCTGTCCACGGTAGTGTGCGGTTGGCCAGGCGCCCACATCTGGAGCGGATCACCAGATCTGCAAGGGGCTGAACATGTACGCGGTCATAAAAACCGGCGGCAAGCAATATCGCGTTGCTGCTGGCGAAAAGATCAAGGTAGAACAGATTGCTGCGGACGTTGGCCAGGAGATCGTGCTGAGTGAAGTGCTGGCCGTGGGTAACGGCGCAGAACTGAAGGTCGGTACGCCCTTGGTTGCCGGCGCAAGCGTGAAAGCCACCGTGGTGGCTCATGGCAAGCACGACAAGGTTCGCATCTTCAAGATGCGTCGTCGCAAGCACTATCAGAAGCGCCAGGGTCATCGCCAGACCTACACCGAGCTTCAGATCAGCGCGGTGAGCGCCTGATCGGCGGCAACAGTTCAAGGAGCTGAAACATGGCACAGAAAAAAGGCGGCGGTTCCACCCGGAACGGCCGTGATTCCCAGCCGAAGATGCTCGGCGTCAAGGTGTTCGGTGGCCAGGTCATCCCGGCCGGCTCGATCATCGTCCGCCAGCGTGGCACCCGTTTCCATGCGGGCACCAATGTCGGCACCGGCCGCGATCACTCGCTGTTCGCGCTGGTGGACGGCCAGGTGAGCTTCGACGTCAAGGGTCCGCAGAACCGCAAGGTCGTCAGCGTCACCCCCGTCTGAAGGCTCACGCTTTCAAGCACAAGCCCCGGCCTCCGGGGCTTTGTCGTTTTCGCAGGCCAGATCACGCCGCCGGCCTGCAGTACCATCCTGAGTGCGCGTCTGGCTGGAGGCCCACTTGAACAAGAGCGGCATCATTCTCATCGTGGTCGGCAGCGTCCTGCTGGCCCACAACTTCGGCCTCGTGTCCTGGGACTGGCTGTCGAGGTGGTGGCCGCTGCTGCTGATCGGGCTGGGCGCCTGGTCGATCGTGTCGCATCGGCGCGGTGACAACGAAACCGGCACACGCTCATCCAGAACGGACAAGCATTCATGAAATTCGTAGACGAAGCGACCATCGACGTTGCCGCAGGCAACGGCGGCAACGGTTGCGTCAGTTTCCGGCGGGAGAAATTCATTCCCTTCGGTGGCCCCAACGGGGGGGACGGCGGGCGGGGCGGGCATGTGTTCGCAGTCGCCGATCGCAATCTCAACACGCTCATCGACTTCCGCTATGCGCGGCGCCACGAGGCTCGCAACGGCGAGCATGGTCGCGGGTCGGATCAGTACGGTGCGGCAGCCGACGACATCACGCTGCGCATGCCGGTGGGCACGATCATCTCCGATGCCGAAACGGGCGAAGTCATTGCCGAACTGCTGGTGCCCGGCGAGCCGGTGATGCTGGCCAAGGGCGGCGATGGCGGTTTTGGCAATCTGCACTACAAGACCAGCACCAATCGTGCGCCCCGTCAGAAGACGCCAGGCTGGCCCGGCGAGCACCGCAAGCTCAAGCTCGAGCTGCGTGTGCTGGCCGACGTGGGCCTGCTGGGCATGCCCAATGCCGGCAAGTCCACCTTGATTGCCGCCATCTCGAACGCCCGGCCCAAGATCGCGGACTACCCATTCACCACGCTGCATCCGAATCTCGGCGTGGTGCGCGTCGGCCCGGAGCAGAGCTTTGTGGTGGCCGACGTGCCCGGCCTGATCGAGGGGGCTGCCGAGGGCGCCGGGCTGGGCCACCAGTTCCTGCGCCATCTGCAGCGCACGCACCTGCTGCTGCATCTGGTCGATCTGGCTCCCTTTGACGAAGGCGTCGACCCGGTGGCCCAGGCCAAGGCGATCGTGGCCGAACTCAAGAAGTACGACACCACGCTGTACGAGAAGCCGCGCTGGCTGGTGCTGAACAAGCTGGACATGATTCCGATGGACGAGCGCGAGGCGCGCGTCAAGGATTTCGTCAAGCGCTTCCGCTGGAAGGGGCCGGTCTTCCAGATCTCCGCCCTCACGCGCGAAGGCTGCGAGCCGCTGATCCAGGCGGTGTACAAGCATGTGCAATCCATCCGCGGGCCGGTCATCGACGACCCGGATGTCCGCTTTGCGCCCCCCGAGACGCCGGCGCCCGCACAACCCGATACGACGGACCCGCGCTTCCGCTGAAGTGCCGCATTCTCCATATCTGACAGGGACAGCATGAACGAGGTGCTCAAGACCGCACGGCGTGTGGTCGTGAAGGTGGGCTCCAGCCTGGTGACCAACGAAGGCCGTGGCCTGGATGCCGAGGCCATTGGCAACTGGTGCCGCCAGATGGCCGCACTGGCGGCCGAAGGTCGTGAGGTGGTGATGGTGTCCAGCGGGGCGATCGCCGAAGGCATGAAGCGCCTCGGCTGGACGGCCCGCCCGAAGGAACTGCATGAACTGCAGGCGGCTGCCGCCGTCGGCCAGATGGGGCTCGCGCAGATCTACGAGACCAAGCTGCGCGAGCATGGCCTGGGCAGTGCGCAGGTGCTCCTGACCCACGCGGACCTGGCCGACCGGGAGCGTTACCTCAACGCCCGCTCGACGCTGGTGACCCTGCTGGGGCTGGGCGTGATTCCGGTGATCAATGAAAACGACACCGTGGTCACCGACGAGATCAAGTTCGGTGACAACGACACCCTGGGCGCGCTCGTGGCCAACCTGGTCGAAGCCGATGCGCTGGTGATCCTCACCGACCAGAAGGGCCTGTATTCGGCCGACCCGCGCAAGGACCCCGACGCACGCTTCATCGATGTGGCCCAGGCGGGGGATCCGGCGCTGGAGCGCATGGCCGGTGGCGCCGGCTCGAGTATCGGCAAGGGCGGCATGATCACCAAAGTGGTGGCCGCGCGGCGTGCTGCGGGCAGCGGCGCATCGACCGTGATCGCCTGGGGCCGCGAGGCCGACGTGCTGCTGCGTCTGGCACGTGGCGAGTCGATCGGCACGCTGCTGGTGGCGGCCACGCCCAAGCTGGCGGCGCGCAAGCAGTGGATGGCTGACCACCTGCAACTGCGTGGCGCCGTCGTGATCGACGCCGGCGCAGTGGCCAAGGTGCGCGACGAAGGCAAGAGCCTGCTGCCCATCGGCATGATCGAGGTGCAGGGGGACTTCATGCGTGGCGACGTCATCGCCGTGCGCAGCCCGGAGGGCCGGGAGATTGCGCGCGGCCTGGCGAACTACACCAGTTCGCAGGCGCGACTCATCGCCCGCAAGCCGTCAGCCGAATTCGAACGCCTGCTGGGCTACACCGGCGAACCGGAGATGATCCACCGAGACAATCTCGTGCTGGTCTGACGCCCGAGGCGCGTCCGCCCGGCAGATCGGGGCGATCAGCCCTCGGGTTTGGGCTCAGGCACGATGGGCTCTGGCGCCTCGTGATTCATCGATTCCTCGGCGCGCGGATCGCGATGATGCGGCCGCATGCCCGAGCGCAGATAGCGGTTGTGATGATTGACACGCGGCAGATAGCGGGCCAGCTCGGTCAAGGCCATCTGGTACACCCCGCGCTTGAACTCGATCACGGCGTCCAGCGGGACCCAGTATTCGTTCCAGCGCCAGGCGTCGAACTCCGGGTGATCGGTGGCACGCAGGTTCATGTCGCAATCACGCCCGGTCAGCTGCAGCAGGAACCAGATCTGCTTCTGGCCCTTGTAATGCCCTCGCGCGTCACGGCGGATGTAGTGTTCGGGCACCTCATAGCGCAGCCAGTCGCGCGTGCGCGCGATGATGCGCACATGCTCGGGATGCAAGCCCACCTCTTCGTGGAGCTCGCGGAACATCGCCTGCTCGGGGTTCTCGCCGTACTTGATGCCCCCCTGGGGGAACTGCCAGGAGTGCGTGCGGATGCGTTTGCCCCAGAAAACCTGGTTCCTCTGGTTGAGCAGGATGATGCCGACGTTGGGCCGGAAGCCTTCACGGTCGAGCATAATCAGACCTCGATTTTGTCAATTGAAACCATTATTGCACCGGCTGGTGCGGTTTCAACCCCTCCACGACCGAAGCCTCGGGTGCGCACTGCACCGACTCACGACCGTCCGAAATGAAAGCCTCCCAGTTTTTCGTCTCCACCCTGAAGGAAGCCCCGGCCGACGCCGAGATCGTCAGCCACAAGCTGATGATGCGTGCGGGCCTGATCAAGCGGCTCGGCGCGGGCATCTACAACTACATGCCGATGGGGCTGCGGGTGATCCGCAAGGTCGAGGGCATCATTCGTGAAGAGATGAATCGGGCCGGCGCCGTGGAACTGCTGATGCCGGTGGTGCAGCCGGCCGAGCTCTGGCAGGAGACCGGGCGCTGGGACAAGATGGGCCCCGAACTGCTGCGCGTGAAGGACCGCCATGACCGCGACTTCATCATCCAGCCGACCTCTGAAGAGGTGATCACCGACATCGCACGCCAGGAGCTGCGCAGCTACCGGCAGCTGCCGCGCAACTTCTATCACATCCAGACCAAGTTCCGCGACGAGCGCCGCCCGCGCTTCGGCATCATGCGCGGGCGCGAGTTCACGATGAAGGACGCCTACTCGTTCGATCGTGACATCGAAGGTGCACAACGCAGCTACGACGCCATGTATGCGGCATATGTCCGCATCTTCGAGCGCCTGGGCCTGCAGTTCCGCGCTGTGGCGGCCGATACTGGTGCCATCGGGGGAGATCGTTCCCACGAGTTCCAGGTGATCGCCGACACCGGCGAGGATGCGATCGTGTATTGCCCGACGTCGGACTATGCCGCCAACATCGAGCTGGCCGAGGCCGTGGCCCCGGCCGGCGGGCGTGCTGCGCCGGGTGCGGCCCTGACTCGCACGCCAACGCCGGGCAAGAGCACCTGCGAGGATGTGGCCGCGCTGCTGGGGGTGCCGCTGCAGACCACCGTCAAGTCACTGGTGCTGGCGACTGACCAGAAGGACGACGCCGGCAACATCGTGCGCAGCCAGGTCTGGCTTCTGCTGGTGCGTGGCGATCATGAACTCAACGAGATCAAGGCCGGCAAGATCCCCGGGCTGGATGCGGGCTTCCGGTTTGCCACGGTGGCCGAGATCGAAGCCCATTTCGGCTGCAAGCCCGGCTACCTGGGGCCGATCGGCATGAAGCAGCCGGTCAAGGTCGTCGCGGACCGTACCGTGGCGCAGATGCATGACTTCATCTGCGGTGCCAACGAAGCCGACTTCCACTTCACCGGTGCCAACTGGGGCCGTGACCTGCCAGAGCCGGATCTCGTGGCCGACATCCGCAACGTGCTGGAGGGCGATCCCTCGCCCGATGGCCGCGGTGTGCTGGCGATCCAGCGCGGCATCGAGGTGGGCCACGTGTTCTATCTCGGCACCAAGTACTCTGAAGCGATGAAGGCCACCTACCTCGACGAGACCGGCAAGCCCCGGCTGATGGAGATGGGATGCTACGGCATCGGTGTCACCCGCATCCTGGGTGCGGCCATCGAGCAGAACCATGACGAGCGCGGCATCGTCTGGCCCGATGCGATGGCGCCTTTCACCGTGGTGGTCTGCCCGATCGGCTATGACCGGTCGGCCGAGGTCAAGGCCGCCGCCGACCGCCTGCACGACAGCCTCGTCGAGTCCGGGGTCGATGTTGTGCTCGACGACCGCGGCGAGCGCCCAGGCGCCATGTTTGCCGACTGGGAGCTGGTGGGCGTGCCGCACCGTGTGGTGATCTCCGACCGGGGCCTGAAGGAAGGCAAGGTCGAATACCAGGGGCGCCGCGATGCGCAGGCCACTGCGGTGGTGTCCGATGACGTGCTGGCCTTCCTGAAGGGCCGCCTGGCCGCATGAAGGCCCCGGGCATCAACCGGCGCCAGTTGCTGGCCGGGGGATTGGGTCCGCTGATGGTGGCCGCCGCGCCGCCGGTGTGGGCCGGTGGCCAGATCGAGGAGCCCCTGGCCAACTCGGTGCGCACGGCCTTGTCGGCCGCGGTGTCGAATTCGGCGCCGCCCCGTGTGGTGTTTGCCAGCACCGAGGAGCGCCTGGGCTTCCTGCGCTGGCTGGCCAGCAGCAGCGAACGCCTGAAGCGGCGCAAGAGCGATGCCCAGGTGCGCGAGGAGTTCCTGCAGACCGTGTGGTACGAGAGCCGCCGGGCCGGACTCGAAACCGCCCTGGTGCTCGGGCTGATCCAGGTCGAGAGCGGCTTTCGCAAGTACGCGATCAGCCGGGTCGGCGCACGTGGCTACATGCAGGTGATGCCGTTCTGGAGTCGCCTCATCGGTGACGGCGACCCGTCCAAGCTGTTCCACATGCAGACCAACCTGCGCTTCGGTTGCGTGATCCTGCGCCACTACCTCGACATCGAGCGTGGCAACCTGTTCATGGCACTGGGCCGCTACAACGGCAGCCGCGGGCGTTCTGAGTATCCGGACGCCGTGCTGAGCAACCGCCGGTTCTGGGACCTCACGGCCTGATCGAAGGGGTGGGCGAAGGGGAGGGCAGGCCCTCCCACGACCGCGGTCGGGCCTGGTCCACACCGGCCAGTGCCAGCACCCTCTCGATGCTTTCCGAGACCAGCTCGTCGATGGTCGCTGGGCGATGGTAGAACGCTGGCAGCGGCGGAAACACGATGCCACCCATCTCGGTGACGGACGTCATGTTGCGCAGATGGGCAAGATTGAACGGCGTCTCGCGCACCATCAGGATCAGGCGGCGGCGCTCCTTGAGCGTGACGTCGGCCGCACGGGCCAGCAGGTTGTCGCCCAGGCCATGCGCGATCGCGGCGAGCGAGCGCATCGAGCACGGGGCAATGATCATCGCGGTCGTGGCAAAGCTGCCGCTCGCAATGGCCGCACCGATGTCAGACGGGTGGTAGGCCACGGTGGCCAGGCCTTCGAGTGCATGCCGATCCAGGCCGAGCTCATGGTGCACATTGAGCACACCGGCCGGCGACACCACGAGGTGACTCTCCAGGCCCAGTTCGCGGCAGCGCTGCAGCAGCCGCACCCCATAGACCGCGCCGGTGGCGCCGGTCATGCCGATGACGATGCGGGGTGTCACGCTGCTGCGCGCGCCGTGCCGGGCGGCTGCCTCATTGGGCGCCGAGCACCTGCTGCAGTTCGCCGGACTGGTACATCTCCATCATGATGTCCGAGCCGCCGACGAACTCGCCGCCGACGTACAACTGCGGGATCGTCGGCCAGTTGGCGTATTCCTTCACGCCCTGGCGGATGCCTTCATCCTCCAGCACGTTCACGGTCTTCAGGTCGTTCACGCCACAGGCCTTGAGGATCTGGACCGCGCGGCCCGAGAAGCCGCACATCGGGAACTGCGCCGTGCCCTTCATGAATAGCACGACACGGTGGTTCTTGACGAGGTCGTCGATGCGTTGTTGAACGTCGCTCATGGTCTTGCGGGCCGGCGAAGGCCCGGGATGGAAAGGTGAACAGCCGCCTTTATAGAGCAAAAGCCCCGGTATTGCGCCCCGGCTGCGTCAAGCCCCTGTATCGGGCTGCCACGACAGGCACGGCCAGCTCGCCCGTGCACGTGACGCGCAGCCCGGCCCTGCGGGCGCTCAGAAGCTGTACGACACACCCATCTGGATCACCGGCGAGACCCGCCAGTCGCGCCCGGCGTCGATGTCCTGACTGCTCCCCGGGCCGCCGCCCAGCCAGCTCGGGCTGCCGGTGCTGCCCAGACGCACCGACGACCGGGGTTTGAGCATGACCACACCCACGTCGGCGTAAAAAGCCCAGGGCTGGGCCAGCGCCCGGCCCATGCCTGCGCTGTAGCCAAGGCCCATGTACGGGAGGGTGCCTGCGCCGAGGCGTGTGCTCATCCCCAGCGCCTGCCCGGGGGCCGGCTGCCAGCCCAGGGGGCGTGGCTGGCGATAGACCATCAGGCCGCCAGTGGCCCGAAAGCCGCTGGCCGAAAACCAGTAGTCGCCCAGCACTGACAGGTCGGCCGAGACGGCGCTGCCGCGGCCGGCCCGGTCCGTCTGCCCCAGTCGTGCGCGCTGTTCTGACGATGCCCAGTTCAAGCCGGTCGCGGGATCAGCCGCAGCCTCGGCGGACAGGGTCAACGGCATGGAGTAGCTCAGTCCCGAGGCCGAGCTGCGCAGGTGCAGCGACAGCGAGCCGGGCGCCTGCGCCGCCGCCCCCTGAGTGGCCAGCGCAGCGAGGAGACCCGTGCCGATCCAGCGGAAAACGGTGCTCATGACCATGCTCCTGCTCCGAGTTGCAAGGTGCGGCGGCATGCGGGCTCGCCGCGACGGCGTGAGAGCCCATGCTATGCCCGTCGGGGGTCCTCGCCAAGTGGGCCCACTGCAAACAGGGCCGCGGTGTGATCGATGCCGCGCCAGGCCGTGGGTCGGCGGAATGACGGTGGGCGCCGGTGTGGTCTGTCGCCGACGGAACGTAACCTGAGGTGACGCGGTGTGACCCCGTGTGAGCGCCCTCGCCGGGCGCTTCTTCGGGTATCACCGAAGCGAGTCGACGCCTGATCGAACCGTGCCCCAGGCGCTCACTGCGCAGGCAGGGGCGGCTTTCCGCCGGTGCAGCGCAGGTGGCCGGCCAGATCGTGCCGGTGCTGCACCTCGCGCCAGCCTCGGGATCGCATCAACTCGCCCACCGCCTCCGACTGGTCGTGGCCATGCTCGAACAGCAGCCAGCCCTGCGCCTGCAGCCAGCGGGGTGCATCGGCCAGGATGGCGCGGATGGCGTCCAGACCATCGGGACCGGACACCAGCGCCTGTCGCGGCTCGTGGCGCAGCGCCGGCAGATGCGGATCCCCTTCGGCGATGTAGGGCGGGTTGCTTACCACCAGATCGAAGGGCGGCTCGTCCGGCGGCAGCGCGTCCCACCAGCTGCCATGCAGGAAGCGTGGGCTCAGTCCGAGCTGCCGGGCATTGCGCTGCGCGATGGCGAGGGCGTCCTGGCTCTGATCCACTGCGCTCACCTCGGCCTGCGGGTGAGCGTGGGCCAGGGCCAGCGCGATGGCGCCACTGCCCGTGCCCAGGTCGAGCACCCGTGGTCGCGGTGTGCGGCCGATGTGCAGGCAGGACAAGGCCCAGTCGACCAGTGTTTCGGTATCGGGACGGGGCACCAGCACGCCAGGCCCCACCTGCAGCGGCAGCCCGTGGAACTCCTGTTCGCCCAGCAGATAGCCCATCGGCTCGCCGTCGCGATGACGTTGCACCAGCGCGCGAAAGCGCTCGGCGACCGGGCCGGTGAGGGGCTCGTCGCCATGTGCGGCCAGCCAGGTGCGGGCTGTGTCGGCCGGTCGGCCGGCGGCATGCGCCAGCAGGCGCTGTGCGTCCAGACGGCTCAGCCCGTCATGCACGGCCGCCTGGCAGGCCGCGGCCAGCGTGGTGGCGGCAGGGCCGTCAATCGTCATGACGTGCTCACGCCGAGTTCGTCGAGTTGCTCGGCGATCTGTTCGGCTTCGCGGGCGGTACGCAGTGCGGCGATCACGTCGTCGAGTTCACCGTCCATCACCGCCTGCAGCTTGTACAGCGTGAGGTTGATGCGGTGGTCGGTGAGCCGGCCCTGCGGGAAGTTGTAGGTGC
>CAMLSD010000125.1 GCA_946482595.1 uncultured Comamonadaceae bacterium | reverse complement strand
GCCGCGGTCGTGTCACCGCAGTCGTGTCACCGCGGTCGAGGCCGCGCAACGCCAGATCCCGCGGCGCCCGGCCCCGCCGGCAGCGGCGCGAGCAGCGACTGCGACGAGCTGTTGCTGCCGCCAAAGGGCACGACGCTGAAATCGAGCTCGGTGCGGCGCAGCGACAGGTCGACCACCACCGGCTCGGCCGCCATCACCGGGAAGGCGCCGCAGGGTTCACCGCGCGCGCAGATGTAGCTGTCGTTGTCGGTGTCGGCACCGGCCAGCACCTGCACCCGTGTGTGGGTGCGCAAGCCGGTGACCTGCCAGCGGTAGCGGCCGTTGGACGCCGTGGCCAGCGCGTCGGCCACCACGGTGTCGGTGGCCGGGTCGATCAGCAGCACGTACATCGGGCCGAAATCAGCCTGCGTGCCGGTGGTGCCGCTCGACGGCTTGAACACCGACACCGCCACCTCGAACGTGCGCAGCGTGGTGCGCACCGTGAGCTTGGTCAGGTGGGTGCCGTCGGTCAGGCGCGAACGGTCGACCCGCACGGTGTAGGTGCCCAGGCGGGTCTTGGCATCGACCTGGTTGGCCGTCACGGTGACAGCCGTCGAACCGGAGGTCACGCCGGTCACCGCCTCGGCGGTGCCGCCGGTGGCACGCAGTTCGATCTCGGCGCTGGTCTGCAGGCTGCCGAAGTCGAGCGACGCGGGCGAGGCCACGATGGTGCCGGTCACCGGCGGTGCGGTGCCGCCGTCACGCAGTGCCAGGGCTGCATCGACGGCCTTGGCCGCGTTGATCAGGCCGTGGCCGGTGGCGTTGTCTCGCCCGGCCGAACCGACGTCGTCGGTCAGCCGGCCGGCAGCGAACAGCTGGTCGATCTGGTCGGGCGTGATCGCCGGATGCACATAGCGCATCAGCGCCATCACACCGGCCACGTGCGGTGTGGCCATCGAGGTGCCGTCGAGCGGGCCGAACGAGGCCACGCGCCGCCCGGAGAAGTCGAACGCGCCGATGGTGCTGTAGATGGAGTCCGGGTAGCCCGAGCCGTTGGTGGACTGGGCCGCATCGCCGCCAGGTGCCGCCACGGTGAGCTGCGGGCCGCTGTTCGAGTAGTAGGTCTGGCGGGCCCGCGCATCGAGTGCGCCAACCGAGATCACCCCGGCACAGTTGGCCGGCGTGCCCACCGCCGTGGGCGAGCCCAGGTCGTTGCGCGACTCATTGCCCGACGCCGCCACCACGATCACCCCCTGGGCACGGGCCTGGGCGATCGCATCGCGGTAGAAGGACGGGCACGAGGCATTGCCCCCCAGGCTCATGTTGATGACATCGGCCTTGCGCGGGGCAATGCGGCCCGAGCTGTTGGGCAGGCCTGCCGCGTACAGCATGGCCTGGACGATGTCGTAGGCGGTCGCGCCGTCGGACTCGGGGCGAAACACGCGCAGCGGCATCAGCTGGGCCATTGGTGCCACACCGGCGCCGTCCACCGCGTTGTAGGTCACCGCACCGATGGTGCCGGCCACATGGGTGCCGTGGAACGAGGGGCGGTCTTCCTGGCGGGACGGATCGTCCGGGTTGGCGGTGTTGCGGTCACCCTCGCGCGTGACCGAGATGAAGCTGTACCCGTCGGCGATCTGGGTCAGCAGGTCGGGGTGGTCCGCCACGATGCCGGTGTCGATCACGGCCACCAGCGGGCGCCGGGTCGGAGCCGGCGACAGCGCGGTGACCCGTGCCATTGCCTCGGGCAGACTGATCAGGTTGTAGTGCCAGCGCTGGGACACGTACTGCCGGTCGTTCGGCGGGAAGTTGCCGGTCAGCGCCTGGCGGAACATGTAGCGGTTGGGCTCCACGTAGCGGTACAGCCCCGACTTCTGCAACCGCTTGGCATAGCCGACGGTGTCGACCACGTCCTGCAGGGCCTCGGACCGCGCGGGCGTGGGCACGCTCGGTGCCACCTGGGCGCGGCCGGTCAGCGCGCGCAGCCCCTGGGCACGCTCGCGCGCCGAGGCCGGCAGGCTCAGCAACTGCGGCACACCCGGTCGGGTGACGGCCGGCCCCTGCACGCGAATCGACTGCTGCGTCTCGCGCTGGCGCTCGGCGGTGGCCGCCGTGGTGTCGATCGGGGCCGCGACGAGCTGGCGCGTGACGATCGAGGCCGACCGGGCGGTGGAGTTGGGGCAGCCGGCCGACTCGCCGGGGGAGCCGATGCGCAGGTTGTAGACCGAGGCACCGTCATAGGCATGCACGGCCACGTAGTAGGTGCCATCGGTGCGGATGCGCACACATTCGTAGCGGTTCAGGCCATAGGACTCGCCGACGATCCCCATGTCGGAATTGAAGATGTAGAGGTCGAGGTCGTTGATGTCCGGGTCGGCGGAGAACTCGATCTCGACCACCTGCCCGGCCTTGAGCGACACCCGGGACACGTCGAACTCGTCGCCATTGGAGTAGGTGGCACCCTGCGGCCCGGTGCGCGGCAGGTTGACCGAACCGACCAGCAGCACCGGCGTGCGCAAGGCCTGTGCCACCGGGAAGTCGTCGTTGTTGCGGCGGTTGGTCTGGTTGGGGTCGTTGGTGTCGGAGTCGACGGCCGCCGTGGGCGCCATGCTGATGGTGCCGCTGACCGTCCAGCCGCCCGGTGGCATGGGCACCGGATTCGGGTCGGTGCCCGGTCCGGGGTCGGTGCCGGGCGTGGCAAAACTCAGCCGCCAGCCCGTCAGCGTGCCGGTGTCCAGGCGCGAAACATCGCGCACCCGCAAGGTCCAGGTCCCCTGGGAGGCTCGGTTGCCGACGTTGACGGTGTAGCTGCGATTGATGTTGTCGGTCGTCCCGCCGTCACGGTTGTGCAGTGAATACACCGTGCCGTCCGGGTGCACGAGCTCGACCACCAGGTCGCCGATGTAGGTGTGAGTGACCTGCACCCTCACCTCCACGGTGCCGGATGGCCCGGTGCGGGTGACCTGCAGCGTGCTGCTGATGCCGGTGGTGGAGTTGTCGGGCACGGGCACGCTGGTGGTGTTGTCATAGACCAGCGGGGCATTCGGTGCACTGCCGCCGGCGTAGGCGTAAAACGCGATGCCTTCACCGCGCCAGGTGCCGCTGGCCACGGCCAGGTCGTATTCGGGGCGGGACGCGGTGTAGAGGTAGGCGCCGTTGGTCAGGTTGGCCAGGCGGTACACCGGCGAGGCGGCAGGGTCGTCGGCGCTGGCGACGGAAAAGCTGCTGCCCTCGTAGCGCATGTCGGGGCGGGTCTGGCGCACGAAGTCACGCTCGCCTTCATTGGCAGTGAAGAAGTAGCCGCCGTTGCCCAGGTTGGCAAACCGGTACACCGGCACCGAGCCATCGCCGGTGCTGCTGGAAAACGCCACGCCCTCGTACCGGAAGTTCGGAAAGTTGCGCGCGATGTCGTCCTTTTCGGCCTCGTTGCCCGTGTAGAAGTAGGCCCCGTTGGACTTGGCAAAGCGGTAGACGACCGGGCCCACGGCCTGCGGGGTGATGTCGGCCTGCAGGCCGGCCTGTGCGTCAGCGGCCGGCGGCGCCGAGGCCGCGGGCGGGGCGGCCGCGGCCACCCCCTCGGTCGATTGCGCGGATTCAGGCGCCTGCGAGCCGCCGCAGGCGGTCAGGGCCAGGGCAAGCAGCAGGGAAAGTCGGGTGCGTCCAGCAGACATGGGGGGAACTCGGCAGTGGCAGGTCAATGTAGTGCCTGCAACGCCCGGCCGGCAAGCGCGGTCGCAGCCCGGTGAGGCGTCGCATGCCGGGCATTCTCGACGCTCCGGCTGCTGACCCACCCCCCACGAAAGAGGGGTCATGTGCAACCTGGGGTAACGCACCTGAGCCCCGCACCTGCGCCGCGCCTCGCTGCACCTCGCCGCACCCCGCCCGGCGCAGCGCGACGGGACAACCACCCGCCGCTCAGGTGTCCAGCAGCGGGCGCAGGTAACGGCCGGTGTAGCTGGCCGCGTGCGCGGCGATCTGTTCGGGCGTCCCGGCGGCCACCACGGTGCCGCCACCCGCGCCCCCCTCGGGGCCCATGTCGATCAGCCAGTCGGCCGTCTTGATGACGTCCAGGTTGTGCTCGATCACGACGATGGTGTTGCCGTGGTCACGCAACTGGTGCAGCACCCGCAGCAGCAGCTCGATGTCATGGAAGTGCAGCCCGGTGGTGGGTTCGTCCAGGATGTAGAGCGTGCGCCCGGTGTCGCGCTTGGACAGTTCCAGCGCCAGCTTGACCCGCTGCGCCTCGCCGCCGCTGAGGGTCGTCGCGCTCTGGCCGAGGCGGATGTAGCCCAGGCCCACGTCGAGCAGGGTCTGCAGCTTGCGGGCGATGGCCGGCACCGCGCTGAAGTAGGCATGGGCGTCCTCGACGGTCAGGTCGAGCACCTCGCTGATGTTGCGGCCCTTGTACTGCACCTCCAGCGTCTCGCGGTTGTAGCGCTTGCCGTGGCAGACGTCGCAGGGCACGTAGACGTCGGGCAGGAAGTGCATCTCGACCTTGATCACGCCGTCGCCCTGGCAGGCCTCGCAGCGCCCGCCAGCCACGTTGAAGCTGAAGCGCCCCGGCCCGTAGCCCCGTTCACGGGCGGTGGGCACCTCGGCAAACAGCTCGCGGATCGGCGTGAACAGCCCGGTGTAGGTGGCCGGATTGGAACGCGGCGTGCGCCCGATCGGCGACTGGTCGACGTTGATCACCTTGTCGAACGCGTCCAGCCCTTCGATCTCGTCGTGGGGCGCCGGCTCGAGGTGGCTCTGGTAGAGCTTGCGCGCCACCGCCGCGTACAGGGTGTCGTTGACCAGCGTGGACTTGCCCGAGCCGGACACACCGGTCACGCAGGTGAACAGCCCGACCGGGATCTCCGCGGTCACACCCTTGAGGTTGTTGCCGCGGGCATTGACGATGCGCAGCAGGCGCGGGTCGGTGCCGTCGCCCGGCGCCCGGCGACGCTGCGGCACCGGGATCTTCAGGCGGCGCGCCAGGTACTGGCCGGTCAGGGAGTCGTCGCTGGCGGCCACCTCGGCCGGGGTGCCCTGCACCAGCACCCGCCCGCCGTGCACGCCGGCGCCGGGGCCCATGTCGACCACATGGTCGGCCGCGAGGATCATGTCTTCATCGTGTTCGACCACCAGCACGCTGTTGCCGAGGTCACGCAGGTGCTTGAGCGTGCCGATCAGCCGGTCGTTGTCGCGCTGATGCAGGCCGATGCTGGGTTCGTCGAGCACGTACATCACGCCGGTCAGGCCCGAGCCGATCTGGCTGGCCAGGCGGATGCGCTGGGCCTCGCCGCCCGAGAGGGTGTCGGCGCTGCGGTCCAGGCTCAGGTAGTCGAGGCCGACGTTGTTCAGGAAGCTCAGGCGCGAGCGGATCTCGCGCACCACCTTGTCGGCGATCTCGGCCTTGGCGCCCTTGAGCGTGAGGCCCTCGAAGTAGTCGAGCGCCTCGCGCAGCGTGGCATGCGAGATCTCGAAGATCGCCCGCTGCGCACCGCCGGCGGCGTCGACCAGCTTCACATGGCGTGCCTCGCGGCGCAGTCGCGTGCCGTGGCAGTCGGGGCAGGGCTTGCTGCTCTGGTAGCGCGCCAGCTCCTCGCGCACGGTGACCGAGTCGGTCTCGCGGTAGCGGCGCTCGAAGTTCGGGATGATGCCCTCGAAGGGGTGCCAGCGCTTGACGCTGCGCTTCTTGCCGTTGGTGCCTTCGGCTTCGTAGATGAACTCGACGTCTTCGCCCTGCGAGCCGTGCAGCAGCACCTTCCGCGCCTGGGCGCTCAGGTCTTCGAAGGGGGTGTCGATGTCGAACTTGTAGTGCCGCGCCACGCTCTCGAGCATCGAGAAGGTGTAGCCGTTGCGGCGGTCCCAGCCCTTGACGGCCCCGCTGGCCAGGCTGAGCGACGGGAAGGCCACCACCCGATCTGGGTCGAACACGGTGACGTGACCGATGCCGTCGCAGCTCGGGCAGGCGCCCACCGGCGAGTTGAACGAGAACAGGCGCGGCTCCAGCTCGGCCAGCGAATAGCTGCACACCGGGCAGGCGAACTTGCTCGAGAACAGGTGCTCGCGGCCCGAGTCCATCTCGAGCGCGATGGCCCGGCCTTCTGCGATGCGCAGCGCCGCCTCGAAGCTTTCGGCCAGGCGCTGGCGCAGGCCGGGTGCCGCGCCGCTGCCGGCCGCTGCGGCTTGCGGTTCATCAGCCGCCGCACTGCGTTCGGTGCGCACCTTGATGCGGTCGACCACCACGTCGATGTCGTGCTTTTCGGTCTTCTTGAGCCGCGGCAGATCGGCCGCCTCATAGGCCTGGCCGTCCACACGAAAGCGCACATACCCCTGGGCCTGCATGTCCTGGAACAGCTCGGCGAACTCGCCCTTGCGGTCGCGCACCACCGGGGCCAGCACCATCAGCCGGGTGTCCTCGGGCAGGGCCAGCGCGGCGTCGACCATCTGGCTCACGCTCTGCGCCTCCAGCGGCAGCGCATGGTCCGGGCAGAACGGTGTGCCGGCGCGTGCGTACAGCAGGCGCAGGTAGTCGTGGATCTCGGTGACCGTGCCCACCGTGGAGCGGGGGTTGTGGCTGGTGGCCTTCTGCTCGATCGAGATCGCCGGGCTCAGGCCCTCGATCACGTCGACATCGGGCTTGTCCATCAGCTGCAGGAACTGCCGCGCATAGGCCGACAGGCTTTCCACATACCGGCGCTGGCCCTCGGCATACAGGGTGTCGAAGGCCAGCGACGACTTGCCCGAGCCCGACAGCCCGGTGATCACCACCAGGCGGTGGCGGGGCAGGTCGAGGTCGATGTTCTTGAGGTTGTGCGTGCGCGCGCCACGGATGCGGATCAACTGCGTGTCCGGCGGACTGGCGGCGGGTGCGGGCGAACGCTTGGGCATGGGTGGGGGCAGGGGCGGAAAACCCTCCATGATAGATCGCCCCCCTGTCACGCGCTGTCAGCAGGGGGCCAGCGCCGCCGGGCGTGCGGCGGGGCGGCGCGCGCGCCCTCAGGGGCTGGACAGGCCCTCCAGCGCGGCAGCCACACCCACCGCGGCAGCCACCCAGCCGGCCCGGCCGGCACGCTGGGGCGCGTAGGTGAGCACCAGCATCAGCGCCATGGCAGTGAGGGTCAGCACCCCGCACCACAGCACCCAGCCCTGGCTGCTGCCCTGGGCCTGCCGGCAGGCCAGCAGCGACAGCACCAGCCCGGCCGCTCCGGCGCCGCGCAGTACGCCGCGGTGCCGCCCGGCGGGCAGCGCATGGCGCTCCATCGTCCGGCTGAACGCGACCCAGCCGGCAAAGGCCAGCGCAAAGGCGGCCACGACGTCCGCGGCCAGCGCCATCCACGCCGCCGTCATGCGGAGTTCACCTGCACCGGCCCCGCGCCGGAGCTGGACGCCGCGTTGGCTGCGCGAGCCGCCCGCGCGGGCCCGTGCCGGGCGACCAGCACGCCGGCCGCCAGCAAGGCCAGGCCGAGACCCAGGCACACCAGATCAAACCCGGCCACACGCCACAGGCCCGCGGGAATCGACACGCCCAGGTGCGTCGCGGTCGTCACGGCGTTGAGCACCGGCACCAGCGCAAACAGCAGGCCGCCGAGCGCAAGCTGGCCCTGCCACATGCGCCGGTCGGGGCGCAGCAGCGCCGCCACGGCGGCCAGCCCCCAGACGGCAAAAAACAGGTGGATCTCGGTCTGGGCGCGCGCGGCCATGTCGAGCGGCAGCAGCCGGTTGCCCCAGAAGAACGCCGCCATCGCCATCGGCAGGCCGGCGATCGCCGCCAGGTTGAGCCCTTCCACCAGACGCAGCGCCCGGGCCGGCGCGGCCTGGCCGCGCCGCACGGCCCGCAGGTGTTTGTCGCGCGCCTTCACGGCCCACAGCACCAGGCCGGTGGCCACCATGGCGCAGCCCGCCAGCCCGCAGAGGAAAAACAGCCCGCGCAGCAGCGGGTTGCTGAAGCGGCCCATGTGCAGGCCATACAGCACGCTGCGGGTCTCCAGCGCCGGGCCCGGGGCCTCGCCCGCCACCGACAGCAGCGCCCCGCTCGTGCCGCTGAAATGCATCGACGGCTGAGCCGACGCCATGTCGCGGCCCTCGCGGCGCGACACCACGATGCTCGCGGCCGCGTCACCCGGGTGGCTGATCGTGATGCGCCCGACCATGCCCTCGCCCCAGTTTGCCTGGGCCGCGGCCATCACGGCGGCCACGTCGGCCAGCGGGGCGGGGATGCCGCTGGCGCGGGCGTCGCGCGCCACCCCGGCCGGAAAGACCTCGGCCGCAAAGGCCCGCTGATCGCCGCGGTAGCTCACCTGTGGCCCCCACGGCATGTACAGCAGCATCAGCGTCACAAGCCCCGTGTAGGTGATCATCAGGTGATAGGGCAGCGCCAGCACGCCCACGGCGTTGTGGGCGTCCAGCCAGCTGCGCTGGCCCTTGCGCGGCCGGAAGGTGAAGAAGTCGACCAGGATGCGGCGGTGGGTGACCACCCCGGTGAGCAGGGCCACGAGCATGAACATCGCGCACACCCCGACGATCCAGCGGGCCCACAGCGCCGGCATGTAGTGCAGGTCGAAGTGCAGCCGGTAGAAGAAATTGCCCCCCTGGGTGTCGCGGGCGGCGGCGAGCACCTCGCCGGTGGCCGGGTCGAGCACGGCGTTGTCGAAGCGGCCGCGGCGGCTCACGCCTTCGGGCGGCGGCGGTTCGCTCTGGCCGGCGGCCGGCGGCTTGCGGATCCACGACACCCGCACGCCGGGCTCGCGCTCGGTCGGCAGCGTGATCGTCCAGCGGGCGCTGCCGGGTGCCTGCCGGGCCAGTTGCGCCACGGCACGCGCCGCGACCTCAGGCGCAGGCAACGGCTCCAGGCCCACGCGGTGCTGCTCCGGTTTCATCCAGAAGGTGATCTCGTCGCGGAAGTACGAGGCCGTCCCCGCCGCGAACATCATGAACAGCACCCAGCCGACCAGCAGGCCGCTGTAGGTGTGGAGCCAGCTCATCGACTGGCGCAGGCCGTCCTTCATTGCGTTTCCTTCAGACCGGAGGGCGCCGCGCCAGGTGCAGCAGCACCAGCACGGCCAGCGGCGCGCCGGCCAGCAGCAGCCCCAGCCAGGCCCGGGCGGCGCTGCGCACGGCAAACACCCACATCACCGCCAGCGCGTAGATCCAGAACGACACCAGCATGCCGGTGACGGCCGCTTCGGCCCGCCCGCCAGGCAGGTGGATGGCCAGCACCGTGGCCACCAGCGCCGACAGCACATAACCGCCGAGGGCGGCCGCCACGACACGTGACGCCACACCCAGGCGGTCACGCCAGTGCATCGAGGGGGCCACCGCCGCCATGGTGCGTCAGAAGCGATAGCGCGCGGTCAGCGACGCGTTGAGCCGGTCGCCATAGCCGCAGTCCTGGTTCAGGCCACGGCACCAGGACACATACTGCTTGTCGGCCACGTTCTTCACGTCAAAGCGGAAGTCCCACGGCCCGGTCGTGTAGCCGGCCATCACGTCGAACAGCGTGACCGAGGGCACGACCGGCACGCCGGCATTGCCGGTGACGTTGCCGATGTGACGCACCCCCAGGCCCACGCGCCAGCCGGCGCCAAAGCGGTACTGCGCCCAGCCCGACGCCGTCTTTTCGGCGATCGAGCTCAGCCGCTTGCCTGTGACGGCATTGACCGCATCGATCTGGGCATAGTTGGCCATCAGCTCCAGTGCGGCCATGCGGTGGCGCACCTCCAGCTCGAAACCGTCGGTCGTGGCGCCCACCTGTTCACGCCCGCCGGGGGTGTCGCCGTCGACCACCCGGTTCTTCTGCTCGATGTCGAACCACGCCACATTGACCGAGGTGTTGCCGTCGATCGACAGGTACTTGACGCCAACCTCCTTCTGCGTGCCGGTGGTCGGCTTCAGGTAGCTCGCGGCCGCGGTGCCGTCGGTGCCCAGATTGGGCACGAAGGCGTTCGAGTAGCTCACATAGGGCGACACGCCCAGGCCAAAGCGATACATCACGCCCACCCGCCCGGTGGTGGCCGAGTTGCGCACCACGGTGTCGGGTGTGGTGAGGTTGAGCACCTGGTTGCGGGCGCGGTCGTGCCGCAGCGCCAGCGAACCGACCCACGGCCCCCAGGTGATGTGGTCCATCGCATACAGGCCGGTCTGGACGATCTTGTTGTCAGGCCGGTCGGCCAGCGGCAATGCCGACAGATCGAGCGTGCCGACGTTGCCGTAGACCGGGTGGTAGACGTTGAAGCTGCCCACGCCGGACTGGCTGAAGTAGTTGTACTCCTCCCAGAAGGCGTCCTGGTGATCCAGGCCCACGGCCAGCTGGTGCCGCGTCGGGCCCAGCGTCAAAGCCCCCTCCAGCCGCACGTCGGCCGCCAGCACGTCGGTCTTGCGGTCAGCGGCGTGCACCGTGCGCGAGATGTTGCCGGCATCGTCCGGGATGGGGCCCACGCTGGTGTAGATCTCGCGCGTGAGGCTGGCCGAGTGGGTCTTGCGCACGCTGGCGGCGAGCTTCCACGACGAACTCAGGCGCTGGTCGAGCATCAGGGTGAACTCGTTCTTGCGCGTGTCGTAGCGGTCCCAGTCGGGTTCACCGGCAAACCGGCTGCTCGGGATGCGGCCCAGCGGGGCGGGATCGAGCGTGCCCTTGGACGGCAGGAACTGCGACGACACCTTGCTGTGGTTGCTCTGGTGAGCGAACAGCGCCGTCAGCCGCGTGCCGGCCACCGGCTCCCAGCTCACCGAAGGCATGATCAGGCGGGCGTCGTCATTGACGTGGTCGACCTGCGTGTCGCTGTCGCGGCCCAGTGCGACCAGCCGGTACAGCCAGGTGCCGTCGGCACTCAGCGGCCCGGTGAGGTCCACGCCCAGCTGCTTGCGGTTGTACGAGCCCAGCTGCAGCTCGACCTCACGCGCAGCCGTGGCCTGCGGCCGCTTGCTGACCACGTTGACGATCCCGCCCAGCTCGGCCTGGCCATACAGCACCGAGGACGGGCCCTTGAGCACTTCCACCGCCGACAGCGTGTACAGCTCGGGCCGCACGTTGTTGTAGAAGCCGAAGCTGCTGCGCAGGCCGTCCTGATAGATCGAGGGCGACAGGCCCCGGATGGCCGCCCAGTCGCCGCGGGTGTCGAAGCCATAGCGCCCGGCGTAAACACCGGCGCTGTACGACAGCGCGTCCTGCACGTTGCGGGCACCGGTCTCGCGGATCTGTTCGACGTCGACCACGGACATCGAGAACGGCGTGTCCTGGATGGGCACCGCACTCTTGCCGACCGTGGTGGAACGGGTCTGCGTCACCAGCGGGTCGGCCGGCGCATCGCGTGTGGCCTTGACGGTGACGGCCGGCAGCATGGCCGGGGCGGTGCCGGGTTCATCGGCGGCATGGGCATGGGCCATGGCAAGCAAGGCGGCCAGGGCGATGGGGCAACGGGAGGGCGAGCGGACCATGTGGTTTGAGCAGGGCGAAGTCAGGCGGACATTCCCTCACCGCAGGCCCGGCGCCGCCGCAAGCTGACGGGCAGGGGTCGACGAGACGTCGGGCGTTCGGTGGGGGGCGACGGGCACCGCGGCGCACATGCGGGCCTCCCTGGCGATCAGGGCGGGTGACGTGCGAAGGCTGGCGGTGGCTGGCTTCGGGCGGGCGGATGCACGGCCTGGGGGGGCTTGTGCATCGGCTTACATGTTAACACTAATGCGAATCGTTCTTGATTGGGTGATGGAAGGGTGAGGTGGGTGGGGCGCTCGACCCTCTCCCCAACCCTCTCCCTGGGAGGGAGAGGGGGCAATACACACCGCGGGGTACGCCCTCTCGCTCGGAGGGTGAGGTGGGTGGGGCGCTCAACCCTCTCCCCGGCCCTCTCCCTGGGAGGGAGAGGGAGTACCCCGCCGTGCGCATTGCCCCCTCTCCCTCCCAGGGAGAGGGTTGGGGAGAGGGTGCGGCCTCCCACCCCCCCCCCCCCCCCCCCACACCCCCAAAAACAGCACAATCAAACCCCCCCCCGGCCCGCCCCCCGGGCAAT
>CAMLSD010000124.1 GCA_946482595.1 uncultured Comamonadaceae bacterium | reverse complement strand
CCAACATGAGCCATGAGATCCGCACGCCGATGAACGGCATCCTCGGCATGACCGAACTGCTGCTGGGCACCGCGCTGAGCGAAAAGCAGCGCCGTTTTGCCCATGCGGTCTACCGCTCCGGTGAAAGCCTGCTGGAGATCATCAACGACATCCTGGACTTCTCGAAGATCGAGGCCGGCCGCCTCGAACTGGCCGGCGCCGACTTCTCGTTGCGAGCGGTCGTCGAGGACACGCTGGAGCTGATGGCGCCGCGCGCGCATGAAAAGGGCCTGGAGCTGAGCTTCCGCGAGCAGCCCGGGCTGCCGGCAGCCGTTCACGGCGACGCGCTTCGCCTGCGGCAGATCCTCACGAATCTGGTCGCCAATGCCATCAAGTTCACCGAGTCCGGCGAGGTGGTCGTCGACGTCGGCCCGGCCGCCGCGCCGGCCTCCGGGGGGGCGCACCTGGCCGACCCGGCGCTGTGGCTGGAGTTCACGGTCAAGGACACCGGCATCGGCATCTCGCCCGAGGTGCTGCCGCGCCTGTTCAGCGCCTTCACCCAGGCCAATGGCGGCATGGCCAAGCGCTACGGCGGCACCGGCCTGGGGCTGGCGATCTCCAAGCAACTGGTCGAACTGATGGGCGGCAGCATCGAGGCCCGCAGCCTGCCGGGCCTGGGCTCGCAGTTCATCTTCCGGGTGCCGGTGCAGGTGGCCCAGAGCGACGCGGCCGCCGCGGCGCTGGACGCGCTGGAGATGCCCGCGCTGCGCGTGCTGGTGGTTGAAGACCATGAGACCAACCGCACCGTGCTGGAGAACATGCTCAGTGCCTGGGGCATGCGTGTGAGCCTGGCGGTGGACGGGCAGGACGCGCTGGACCTGCTGGAACGCGAACATGCCAGCGGCGCGCGCTTCGACCTGGCGCTGGTGGACATGCAGATGCCTCGTGTCAACGGGCTGCAGTTTGCCCATGCGGTGCGGCTGCTGCCGCTGGGCGAGCCCCCCAAGCTGATCCTGCTGTCGTCGGTCTCCAGTCCGGATGATGTGCGAACAGCGCACGAGGCGGGCTTCCAGCGCTTCGTGGCCAAGCCGGTGCGCAAGGTCGAGCTGCGCCAGGCGATCCTGGGCGTGTCGGCGATGCCGGCGCGTGAGCGCGAGCAGCCGCTGCCCCGGCTGGCCCGGCGCGTGCTGGTGGTCGAGGACAATCCGGTAAACCAGGAGGTGATACACCAGATGTTGCGCCGGCTGGGCTGTACGGTGCATCTGGCACAGTCCGGGCTGGAAGGACTGCGCATGCTGTGCGAACATCACTTTGATCTGGTGCTGATGGACATCCAGATGCCCGGGATGGATGGTGTGGAGACGCTGCGCTGGTTCCGTCGCGGCCCCGGCGGGCGGTTCAGCTTCCGTTCAGCGGCTGACACGCCGGTGGTGGCGGTCACGGCCAATGCCCTGGGAGGTGATGAAGAGCGATTTCTTGACCATGGATTCAACGACTACCTGTCCAAACCCTTCCGACAGAGCCAGCTGCTGTCGGTCCTGACCCGCTGGCTGCCGCCGCCGGCGTCTCCAGCCGAGCCGGCGAAAGCCGATCCTGCCACCCCGGTGGCCCATGCCCTCAGTGCACAGATGGAGTCGATGATGCTCACCCCCGACCCGCAGGTCTTTGACGCAGAAGCCGTCCGGCGTCTGCGCGAGCTCGATCCCAAGGGGGAGAACCGCCTGATGCAGCGACTCTTCAAGACCTTCGAGACCTCGCTGGAGCGCATGATTCCCCAGATGATCGAAGCCCATGACGGCGACGATCTCGCCACGGTGCGGCTGGTGGCCCACACCCTGAAGTCGTCGTGCGCCAGCGTGGGGGCGCTCAAGCTGTCGTCGCTGTGTGCCGAAATCGAAGGGATGATCCGCTCCGGGCACAATGGACCCTACGATGCGCACGTGAGCGCCATCCGCATGGAAGCCGACCGCGTATCGCACAGCCTGCGGTCGCTGCTGGAAGCCGAATGACCGTTCCTCTGCCCTTTGCCGACGACAACGACCCCGAGCAGCCCAAGGTGCTGCTGGTCGACGATGACGAGGTCAACCTGCTGTTGACCTCGATCGCGTTGCGCGAGCGCGGATTCCACATCACCGAAGCCTCCAGCGGGGAGCGGGCGTTGCGCCTGCTGGCCGACTGGTCGCCCGACATCATCGTGCTCGACGCCATCATGCCCGGCATGGATGGTTTTGCCACCTGCCAGGAGCTGCGCGGCCTGCCCGGCTTCCAGTCCATCCCGATCCTGATGCTCACCGGCCTGGACGACGAGGCCTCGATCGCACGGGCCTACGAGGTCGGAGCCACCGACTTTTTCGTCAAGTCGACGCAATGGAGCCTGCTGGCCGGGCGCCTGCGCTACCTGCTGCGCTCGGCGCGCACCCGCCTGGAACTCGAGCGCAGCAAGGCCCAGCTGGCCCGCGCCCAGGATCTGGCCCGCATGGGCAGCTTCGACTGGCGGCCCAGCCACGGCGACCTCGCGTTTTCGCTCGAAGGGCTGCGTGTGTTCGGGCTGGGCCCGGGCGACCGCCTGACGCTGCACCAGGTGCTGCGCATGATTCCGCCCGACGAACGTCAGGGGTGCCTGGCGATCCTGCGCGAGGTGGCGCGCCACAACACCGTGCTGTGCACCGACATTCCCGTCACGCTGATCGACGGACGCCAGCGGGTGGTTCACGTCGAGGCCGAGCCCGAGTTCGACGAGCATGGCACCGTGGCCGGCTACAACGGCATCGTGCAGGACGTGACCGACCGGCGCATTGCCGAGGACAAGATCAAGCACCTGGCCAACTTCGACTCGCTCACCGGGCTGCCCAACCGGCGCCAGCTCATGTGGCGCGCCGAACGGGCCATCGAACATGCCAAGCAGCTCAACCACCAGGTCAGCCTGCTGCTGATCGACCTCGACCGCTTCAAGATCATCAACGACACCCTGGGCCATGCCGCAGGGGACGAACTGCTGATGGAGGTCTCGCGCCGGCTGCGGGCCTGCGTGCGGCATTCCGACCAGATCATCGATGCGCCGCTGGACGCACTCGGTTCGCGCGCCCACCGCACGCTGGAGGCCGTGGGGCGGTTGGGTGGCGACGAATTCGTGGCCCTGCTGCCCGAAGTGGCCGACGAGCGCGATGCCGAGCGGGTGGCCTCGCGCATCCTCGACGCGCTGCGCGAGCCCATCCTGGTCGGCGGCCAGGAATGTTTCGTGACGGCCAGCGTGGGCATCGCGATCTTCCCGCGCGACGGCCTGACCGTGGCCGACCTGCTGCGCAATTCCGACGTGGCGATGTATTCGGCCAAGAACCAGGGCCGCAACGCCGCATCCATCTACACCCCGCAACTGGCCGGCAAGGGTCGCGAAAAGCTCGAACTCGAAAGTGCGCTGCACAAGGCCCTCGAGCGCGGCGAGCTGGTGCTGTACTACCAGCCGAAGATCGACGTGCGCAGCCCGCGGATGATTGGCGCCGAGGCCCTGATGCGCTGGCAGCGCGGCGGGCAGCTCGTGGCGCCGGGCGACTTCATCCCCCTGGCCGAGGAAACCGGCCTGATCGTGCCCATGAGCCACTGGGCCATCCGCGAGGCCGCCCGCCAGGCGCGCCAGTGGCAGCAGTCGTTCGGTTTCGATGCCTCGGTGGCCGTCAACCTGCCCAGCCGGCTGTTCCAGCGCACCGACCTGGTCGAGAAGGTGCAGGTGGCCCTGGCCGAAGAGCATGTGCACCCGGCCTGCCTGGAGCTGGAGATCACCGAAACGGGCCTGATGAAGGACCTGCAGAACGTCATCCCTTCGCTCAAGCGGCTCAACGAGCTGGGCGTGGAGATCTCGATCGACGACTTCGGCACCGGCTATTCATCGCTGGCCTACCTGACCACCCTGCCCATCAGCGAGCTCAAGATCGACCGTTCCTTCGTGCGCGACCTGGGCACCCGCCCGGAAAGCTCGGCGGTGGTCACGGCCATCATCGCGCTGGCCCGGTCGCTCGGGCTGCGCGTGATCGCCGAAGGCGTCGAGACCCTGGTGCAGATGGACGTGCTCAACCGGCTGGGCTGCAGCATCATGCAAGGCTTCCTGTTCAGCCGCCCGCTGCCACCCGACGACATCGAGCGCTGGCTGCAGCAGACCGTGCTGCCGCGCAAGGCGCCCTGGATCGGCAGTGTCGAGGCTGCGACCGACGAGACCCAGACCCTGGCCGCGGCGGCAGCAGGCACGGGTGCGCGCATCAACCCGGCGATCTGACGGGTGTGAACGGAACCCCCATGGTCGTGCATCGCCTGCGAGCGCACCCACGCCCGAGCCCACTCGGCCGCCTCCACCCCATGAGACTCCCATGACGGACGCAGCTTCTTCCGGTTCGTCCCGCACCCCGGGTGGCGTCACGATGCCCGCCCCGCTGGGTGGCGCGGCGCAGACGCCGGCCCAGCTCGCCAAGGCCGCCCTCCTGCGCCTGGCCCAGGCCCGGCTCGAACCCACCCCCGAGAACTACCTGCGTGCCTACCGGGCCGAGTCCGGCGAACCTGCGGGCGAGCCCCCGCCGGCTCCGTCGGCACGGCGCCTGCTCGAGCGCATGGCCGCCCAGCTCGCGGGCACGGCCCCGGGGCTGCTCGAGGCGGTGCAGCACGGCCAGTGGGACCAGGCCGAACGTGCCCTCGCGCGTGCGGGGCAACCGGCCGCTGCCTCGCCTTCAGCCCCGGCCGCGGCGGGTGCAGCGACCTCGGCCGACACGGCCCCCCAGGCCCAGGCCTGGGCCACGTTGATTGCCCGCCTCGTCAAGGGGGTCGAGCGGGGAGGGCGCCAATGGACCAGCGCGCGCAAGAAGGACAGCCTGCAGCGTGTGCTGTCCGGCAGCCGCAGCGACCCGGCCCAACTCCTGCAGCGACTGGGCCAGCTGGCCGGCAGCTGGGAAACCGACACCATCGACGACCCGGCGATGCAGGGTGATCCGCTGCTGGCCGAGGCCCTGCAGGCCTCGGGCCCCCTGACCGCCCCGGCAGAGCTGGGCCCGGCCTCGGGAGTCATGCCACCCCTGACACCTGCCGCAGCCGCCCATCCCGCACTGCCCGCTGCGGCAGATGCGGCAGAGGCAGCTGACGATCGCCTGCCCGCCACCTGGCAGATGGTGGTGGCCGAACTGGCCGATGCGATCGCCCAGGCCATGCCCGACAACGACCCACGCTGCCTGCGGCTGAAGTCGCGTCTTGACGAACTGCTGGAGCCCTTGGCCGGACAGGCCGATGAAGACCTGGCCACCGACTGGCGCGGCTGGGCCGGTGATGCCCAGCGCCTCCTCGAACACCGCCAGCACCTGGTCGACCAGCTCCAGGGCCTGTGCGGCGAGCTGTCCGGCAGCCTGGCCGACCTGGCCGAGGACGGCAGCTGGGTGCAGGGCCAGTGCACGGCCATCCGCGACCGGCTCGAAGAAGGCCTCACCGCCCGCACGGTGCGCACCGTCAGCCACATGCTGCATGCCACCCGCAGCCGGCAGCAGGAGATCAAGGCCGAGCGCACCCAGGCGCGTGACGTGCTCAAGCAGTTGATCAACAACATGCTCGAGCGCATCGGCGCCCTGGGCGACGAGACCGGCCGCTACCGCGACAGCATGGGTCGCTACGCGGGCGAGATCGCCAAGGCCGATTCCCTGGAGAGCCTGGCCGGCGTGGTCAAGCAGCTGGTCGAGGAAACCCAGTCGGTGCAAAGCGCCGTCACGCGCACCCAGGCCCAGTTGCAGGCCGAGCATGACCAGGCCAGCGAACTGCAGGCCCGCGTGCGCGAGCTCGAAGCCGAGCTGCAGCGCCTGTCCACCGAGGTCTCGACCGATCAGCTGACCGAAATCGCCAACCGCCGCGGCCTGATCCAGGCCTTCGACACCGAACATGCGCGCATGCAGCGCAGCGGCGGGGAGCTGTCGGTCGGGCTGCTCGACATCGACAACTTCAAGAAGCTCAACGACTCGCTGGGCCACCAGACGGGCGACCAGGCCTTGAAGTTCCTGGCCAACAGCGTCAAGCAGGCCCTGCGCCCGATGGACACCGTGGCGCGTTATGGCGGCGAGGAGTTTGTCGTGCTGTTGCCGCAGACCAACACCGAAGAAGCCAAGACCGTGCTGTCGCGTCTGCAGCGCACGCTCACGGCCAGCTTTTTCATGCACGAGAACAAGCAGGTCTTCGTGACCTTCTCGGCCGGCGTGACCCTGTTCCGCGCCGGCGAGCGGCTGGAGGAAACCCTCGATCGGGCCGACGAAGCCCTGTACGAGGCCAAGCGCACGGGCAAGAATCGCACCTGCGTGGCCTGAGACGGCTGCGACCACCTTGCCCGAGCCGACCCTGGAGTTTGTTGACGTGTCTGCGCCGGATGATTGCGATCAGCTGTTCGACCTGTCGTCCGAGGTCCTGTTCGTGGCCGGGCTCGATGGCTGCCTGGTGCGGGCCAATGCGGCGTGGCAGCGTCACCTGGGCTGGGCGCCCGGCGAACTGATCGGGCGGCGCTGGCTCGACCTGCTGCAACCCGAAGATCGGGCAACCGCCGAATCGGCCCTGGCCGAGATCCACCGCGGCCCCCTGCGCGACGAGTTCGAATGCCGCATGCCGGCACGCGACGGCAGCGAACATGTGCTGGCGTGGCGGCTGCATCGCGATGGCAGCGGTCAACGCATCTTCGGCCTGGGCCGCGACGTGACCGAGCAGCAGCGCATCGAGGCGCGAGAAACCGGCCGGGCACACACCATGTCGCTGTTGCTGGCCGGCGCGCCGTACCGCACGGTGCTCGACGCGGTGGTGCAATCCGTCGAGGCCACCCATGCCGATACCGTGTGCACCCTGCTATTGCTCAGCGAGGACGGCAAGCGTGTGCAGGTGGCCTGTGGCAACCGCATGCCCGCCAGCTACAACCAGGCGCTGGACGGTGCCGAGATCGGCCCGCGCGCCGGCTCGTGCGGCACGGCCGCCTACCTGGGCCGGCGCGTCATCTCCGAGAACATCCACCTCGACCCCCTGTGGGACGACTACCGCGACCTCGCCCGCCTGTCGGGCATGGTGTCGTGCTGGTCCGAACCGGTGCGTGACGGCTCGGGCCGTGTGCTCGGCAGCTTTGCGATGTACCGGCCCTATGCCGGGGTGCCGGACGACGACGACATCGCGACCATCTCCGACGCGGCCCAGATGGCCGCCCTGGCCATCGAACGCACGCGTGCCGAACAGGCCTTGCGCATGGCACGCTTCACCGTCGACCATGTGGCGGTGTCGATGTTCTGGATCGACGAACACGGCCGCTTCATCGACGTCAACGAGACGGTGTGCCGCAGCACCGGCTACTCTCGCGCCGAACTGCTTCAGATGGGCGTCAACGACATCGACGTGGCGTTTCCGTTCGAGCGCTGGCCGGCACACTGGGCCGAACTGCGCGAAAAGGGCATCGTCAACGTCGTGAGCCGTCACCGCCGGCGCGATGGCAGTGAATTCGACGTCGACATCAGTGCGCACTTCATCGCCTATGGTGACCGCGAGTTCAACTGCGCGTTCGTGCGTGACATCACCGACCAGCTCAAGGCCGACCAGGCCCGCCGTGCGCTCGAAGACCAGTTGCGCGAAGCCCAGAAGATGGAATCGCTGGGCACACTGGCCGGTGGCATCGCGCACGACTTCAACAACGTGCTCGGCGGCATCCTGGGCAACCTGGCCCTGGCGCAGGGCCATGTCGATGCCGGTCATCCGGCCCGGACGCACCTGGCGCAGATCCACAAGGGCGCCGTCCGGGCGCGCGATCTGGTGCAGCAGATCCTTGCGTTCAGCCGCCGGCAGCCGCAGGCCTTCAGCGTGCAGGCGCTGCAGCCCATGGTGCAGGAGTCGCTGGCGCTGCTGCGCGTGACCTTGCCGCCCACCGTCTGGCTGGAGACCTCGCTGGACACCCAGCCATTGTGGGTGCGGGCCGATGCCACGCAGATGCACCAGGTGGTTGTCAACCTGTGCACCAACGCCTGGCATGCGCTGGGCGACCAACCGGGGCGGGTGGCCGTCAGCATGGCCCTGCTCGATACCCCCGGCCTGCCGGCCACAGCCCACAACCCGGCGCTGCCCGCCGGGCGCTATGCCCACCTGTGGGTGAGCGATACCGGTTGCGGCATTGCCGAAGCGCATCTCAACCGCCTGTTCGAGCCCTTCTTCACCACCAAGCCGGTCGGCCGGGGCACTGGCCTCGGGTTGCCCGTGGCGCACGGCATCGTCACCTCGCACGGCGGCACCATCCGTGTCGACAGTGTCGAAGGGCAGGGAACGACCTTTCATGTCTATCTGCCGCTGCAGCAGGACGGCCCGGCACCGGAGCCCGCAGCAGGTGCCTGGAGCGAAGCGCCACCCCTGCGCCTGCCCGAGTCGGTCTCGCCGCGGCGTGTGCTGTACGTCGATGACGATGAGGTCATGGGCATCATGGTCGAAGGACTGCTGCAGCGCGACGGCCATGCCGTGACCACCTGCGCCGATGCGATCCAGGCCCTGGAACGCCTGCGTGCCGGCCCGGAGGACTTCGACGTGCTGGTGACCGACTACAACATGCCCGGCACGTCCGGGCTGGAGCTGGCCAGCGCCGTGCGCACGATCCGCCCGGGCCTGCCCATCATCCTGAGCTCGGGCTACCTGTCGGACGAACTGCAGACCCGTGCCCTGGCGCTGGGCGTGCAGGCGGTGCTGAACAAGGAGCACACGGTCGAACGGCTGGCCGGCCTGATCGGCCAGTTCGGCTGAGGCGGTCGCCGGCTCAGCGCGGCGCCAGCAAGGCGTCGAGCGTGTGCATCGCCACGGCCGGGCGGGCCGCCGGGCTGAGCTGGGCCAGGAAGCGCTGAACGCTGGTGATCTTCATTTCTTCAGCCGCCAGGCTGTGGTGGCTGGCATCCGTGCCCACGATGAAACGCTGCGGCATGCGCTCGATCAGCGCCAACCAGCGCGGCCAGACCTGCGGGCCGTTGAACAGCGTGTACTCGGGCGAACGCGGGTGCAGCGGCCAGGTGCGGGCGCTCAGCTCGAACACGAGGTTGGCATGCTCGGCGAGCATGCGCTCGGCGATCACCAGCGGGGCATAACCGCCGTGCGCCCAGATCGTGGGCACGTCGCGATAGGCACTCATCAGCCAGGCCAGCTCGCGCAGGCGCGTCAGCTCCACATGGACCATGACCGGCAGGCGGTGCTTGCGCGCGATCGCGAAGATGCCGCGCATCGTCGAGCCGGCCGGGTCGAAATCGGTTTCGGGGAAGCCTGACGACGGGAAGTGCACCGCCGAGATCTCGCCGATGCCGCGCACGGCGCCCTGGCCGGCTTCGATCGTGCGCTCGAGTTCGTCCAGCAGGGCCGGGTCTTCACGTGTCCACAGCGGCCGGTAGTCGCGCCGCTCCGGGGAGATCGAGGCAAATGGCACCAGCCGGCCCGGATGGGCCTGCGCGGCCTCCAGGATGCGCTGGTTGTCACTGCGCCGCCCCCAGAAGATCACCGCCCTGGGAATGTTGAACCGCGACATCAGCTGCAGCTGCAGGTCCAGGTCGTTGAGATGCACGTGCGCGTCGAAAAACGGCTCGCTTGCCGCCTCGGCCTGCAGGTGGGCCGGCAGCACCGCGAGCGCGCACGAAGCGGCCAGCAGACGGCGGCGGGTCAGGGCAGGGGAGGCCATGGGTGAATTCTGCTGGCGGAGGCGGTGAGATTCGAACTCACGGAGGGCGCAAACCCTCGCTGGTTTTCAAGACCAGTGCCTTAAACCGCTCGGCCACACCTCCAGCAGGGCCCGTATTGTCGCCGAAGTTGAACGCCGTGGCGCCATCGGGCGGGTCGGGTGTTCACTGCCCGGGCTTTTGCGCCTGTTCGCACGGCACCTGGATCACCTCGCGGCGCCCGCCGTCGATGCGCACGGCCGTGAGCTGGCCGCCCCAGACGCAGCCGGTGTCGATGGCCAGCAGATCGGGGCGGCTGAGCAGGCCCAGGGTGGACCAGTGGCCGCAGGCGATCGGGGTGTCGGCGGTGCGGCGTCCGGGCACGTCGAACCACGGCAGCATGCCGGGCGGCGCGGCGTCCAGGCCTTCCTTGGCGTCGAAGTCCATGCGGCCCTCGGGCGAGCAGAAGCGCAGCCGGGTGAGGGCATTCACGGTGAACCGCAGGCGGTCATGGCCTTGCAGCGCGTCACTCCACTGGGCGGGTTCGTTGCCGTACATCACCTGCAGGAAAGTGGGGAGGTGATCGCTGCGCAATTCGGACTCGACCTCGGCAGCGAGCGTCAGCGTCTGCGCCACCGTCCATTGCGGCACCACACCGGCGTGCACCATGAGGTAACCCTCGGTGTGCAGGGCCATGTGCTGGTGGCGCAGCCAGTCCAGCCAGTGGTCGCGTTGCGGGTCGTCGAGGATCGCACCGACCGTGTCCGAGCGATGCGGCCGGCGGATCCCGTGGGCCACGGCCAGGAAATGCAGGTCATGGTTGCCCAGCAGGCTGACGGCGGCATTGCCCAGGCCGTGCAGTCGGCGCAGCACCGAAAGCGAGCCCGGGCCGCGGTTGATCAGATCGCCCAGCGGGTGAATCCGGTCGCGTGAGGGGCTGAAACCGATTTCGGCCAGCAGTCGTTCGAGGGGGTCACAGCACCCCTGCAGGTCGCCAATGAGGTAGATCATGGACCGATTCTGCTACGCTGCCGGGGTTTGCTGGCTCTGGCCCGACGGGATCTGCCCGCGGGGCCCTGAATGGACGTTGCCCTTTTAGTCTTCCTGATTCTTCTCAACGGCATCTTCGCGATGTCCGAAATGGCCCTGACGGCTGCTCGCAAGGCGCGGCTGCAGGTGCTGGTCGAAACCGGTGACGCCGGTGCCAAGGCGGCGATGGTGCTGCACGAGGACCCGACGAAGTTCCTGTCGACCGTGCAGATCGGGATCACCTCGATCGGCGTGCTCAACGGCATCGTCGGTGAAGCGGCGTTCTCCAAGCCGCTGGCCGACTGGCTCGGGCTCACCTTCAACGTGCCCGAACAGGCAGCCGACATCGCCGGCACGGCGCTGGTGGTCGTGATCATCACCTTCCTCACGATCATCTTTGGCGAACTGGTGCCCAAGCGCCTGGGCCAGATGTACCCGGAGGCGGTGGCCCGCCTGGTGGCGCAGCCGATGGAATGGCTGTCCTTCATCGCGCGGCCCTTCGTGAAGCTGCTGACCGCGGCGACGCACGGCGTGCTCAAGGTGCTGGGCATCAAGGACAACCCCAACCGCGGCGTGACCGAAGAAGAGATCGCCGCCAGCCTGGAAGAGGGGCTGGACGCCGGTGTCATCGAGGCGCACGAGCACCAGATGGTGCGCAACGTGTTCCGCCTCGACGACCGCCAGATCACCTCGATGATGATCCCGCGCGGCGACATCGCCTGGCTCGACGCCGAGGCGCCGATCGACGAGACGCTGCTGCTCATCGGCCAGACCGAACACTCACGCTACCCGGTGTGCCGTGGCGGGCTCGACGACGTGATCGGTGTGGTCACGGCGCGGCAACTGCTGCACCAGCTGTCACAGGGTCGCAGCCTGGATCTCACCGAAAGCCTGCAGGCGCCGGTGTTCGTGCCCGAGACCCTGACCGGCATGGAGCTGCTCGAGAACTTCCGCGTGTCGAGCATGCAGATGGTGTTCGTGGTCGACGAATATGGCGAGATCCAGGGCGTGATCACGCTGCAGGACGTGCTGGAGGCCATCACCGGCGAGTTCACCACCCATGAGGCCGACGATGCCTGGGCCGTGCAGCGTGAGGACGGCTCCTGGCTGATCGACGGCCTGATCCCGGTGCCCGAGCTGAAGGACAGGCTCGAGCTGAAGGAGCTGCCCGACGAGGACCGCGGGCGCTACAACACCCTGGCCGGCATGATCATGCTGCTGCTCGGCCGCCTGCCGCGCACCGCCGATGTGGTGGAGTGGAGCGGCTGGCGCTTCGAGGTGGTCGACCTGGACGGCAAGCGGGTCGACAAGGTGCTGGCCAGCCGGCCGGGTGACGCTGCGCCTGCCGAGGGCTGAGACGCAAACGAGGGGGAGGGCCGTTGCTGCGAGCTGAGCTTGCAGCGGTTGCCCCACCCCCTCTCCCTCCCCCCCCGTCCCCGGGGGCGAGGGAGTCATTC
>CAMLSD010000123.1 GCA_946482595.1 uncultured Comamonadaceae bacterium | reverse complement strand
AGATGCCGATGATGATGTACATCGGGATCAGCGTGGCCTCGAAGAACACGTAGAAGAGCAGCCCGTCCAGCGCAGAGAACACGCCGACCATCAGACCCGAGAGGATCAGGAAGGCGCCCATGTACTGGTTGACGCGCTCGGTGATGACTTCCCAGGCCGCGATCACGACGATGATCGTGATGAACGCGGTCAGCAGGACGAACCACACCGACAGGCCGTCGACGCCCAGGCGGTAGTTCACATTGAACCGCTCGATCCAGGGCACGTTCTCGACGAACTGCATCGCCGAGGTGGTGGTGTCGAAGCCGGTGATCAGCGGCACGGTGATGAGGAAGCTCAGGACGGCACCCACCAGGGCGATCCATCGGACCGCATTGGCGTGTTGATCACGTCCCAGGCTCAGGAGGACGACGCCGAAAAACACCGGCGTCCAGATCGCGAGGCTCAGCAGACTCATGTTGTTATGTCCTCGCTCAACGCGTCAGGAAGGACTGGAGATACGGCCAAAGCTGCCAGGTCATCAGGGCAAAGATGCCCACGATCATGACCAGCGCGTAGTGGTAGATGTAGCCGGTCTGGAACAGGCGCACGAGCGAGGCGGTCCAGCCGACCAGCTTGGCCGAGCCGTTGACCACCAGGCCGTCGATCAGGGCCACGTCCCCGCCCTTCCACAGCCCGCGACCCAGCAGGCGCGCGCCGGCCGACAGGATGTTCTCGTTGATCCAGTCCATGTAGTACTTGTTCTCGCCGATGCGCACGAGGAAGCCCAGGCGCTTGTGCAGCGCCGCGGGAATCTCGGGCTTGACCATGTAGAAGAAGTAGGCCGTGGCCACACCCGCCAGCGCCAGCCAGAACGGCAGCGTCTGCAGACCGTGCAACGCCATCGCAGCGGCACCGTGGAAGCCTTCGGCCAGAACCTTCATGGCCGGATGGGCGTCGGTGTTCACATGGATCGCATCCTTCAGGAAGTCGCCGAAAAGCATCGGTCCGACCGTCATGAAACCGATGACCACCGAAGGCACGGCCAGCAGCAGCAGCGGCGCGGTGACCACCCAGGGGGACTCGTGCGGCTCATGGTGCTCGTTGTCCTCGCCATGATGGGCGTGATCGTCCTCGGGCGGGAACGGCTTGTTGTGGAAGCGCTCCTTGCCATGGAAGACCAGGAAGTACATCCGGAACGAATAGAAGGCCGTGACGAACACACCCGCCAGCACGGCAAAGGTGGCAAAACCCGAACCCGGGATGTTCGTGGCCTCGACCGCCAGGATGATGCTGTCCTTGGAGTAGAAGCCGGCGAACAGCGGCGTGCCGATCAGCGCCAGCGAACCCAGCAGCGAGGTGATCCAGGTGATGGGCATGTACTTGCGCAGGCCGCCCATGTTGCGGATGTCCTGGTCATGGTGCATGCCGATGATCACCGAGCCCGCGCCCAGGAACAGCAGCGCCTTGAAGAACGCGTGCGTCATCAGGTGGAACACCGCCACGGAATAGGCCGAGGCACCCAGCGCCACCGTCATGTAGCCAAGCTGCGACAGCGTCGAGTAGGCCACCACACGCTTGATGTCGTTCTGGATGATGCCCAGGAAACCCATGAAAAGCGCCGTGATGGCACCGATCACGAGGATGAAGCTCAGCGCGGTGTCGGACAGCTCGAACAGCGGCGACATGCGCGCCACCATGAAGATGCCGGCCGTCACCATCGTGGCCGCGTGGATCAGCGCGGAGATCGGCGTGGGGCCTTCCATCGAATCGGGCAGCCACACATGCAGCGGGAACTGCGCCGACTTGCCCATGGCCCCGATGAACAGGCAGATGCAGATCACCGTGATCAGCATCCATTCGGTGCCGGGGAAGCTGAGCTTGGCCAGCTCACCGGCCTTGCCGAAGGCTTCGGTGTAGTTGAGCGTGCCGGCAAAAGCCACCACCAGGCCGATGCCCAGGATGAAGCCGAAGTCGCCCACCCGGTTCACCAGGAAGGCCTTCATGTTGGCGAAGATGGCCGTGGGCTTCTTGAACCAGAAGCCGATCAGCAGGTACGACACCAGGCCCACCGCCTCCCAGCCGAAGAACAGCTGCAGGAAGTTGTTGCTCATCACGAGCATCAACATCGAGAAGGTGAACAGCGAGATGTAGGCGAAGAATCGCTGGTAGCCGGGGTCTTCCTCCATGTAGCCGATGGTGTAGATGTGGACCATCAGCGACACGAAGGTCACCACGCACATCATCATGGCCGACAGGCCGTCGATCAGGAAGCCGACCTCCATCTTGAGGTCACCGAGCACCATCCACTCATACACGGTGGCATTGAAGCGCGCATCGTCCACCGCCACGGCCTTCAGCACCATGGCCGAGATCACGAACGAGACGAACACGCCCAGGATGGTGATCGCATGCGAGCCGCGACGCCCCAGGAACTTGCCGAAGAAACCGGCCGCCACCGCCCCGACGAGCGGGGCCAGCGGCACGGCGAGCAGCATGTTTTGAGAGAGTTGTGTCATTTTTTCGTGCTCTCCCGTGCGTCAGCCCTTGAGGCTGTCGAGTTCGCCCACATCAATGGTGGAGCGGTTGCGGAACAGGACCACCAGGATGGCCAGACCGATCGCCGACTCCGCGGCAGCCACGGTGAGAATGAAGAAGACGAAAACCTGCCCGGCCATGTCGCCCAGGAAGTGCGAGAAGGCAATGAAGTTCAGGTTCACGGCCAGCAGCATCAGCTCGATCGCCATCAGCAGCACGATCAGGTTCTTGCGGTTCATGAAGATGCCGATCACCGACATCGCGAACAGGATCGCGCCGAGCGAGAGGTAGTGTCCGAGGGTGAGTGTCATGCCTGGCCTCCCTTCGCTGCCGGCTGAGCCGCGCTTGCTGCATCCTGCGGCACCACGGCCGGTGCCTCGACCACGGCGGGCATCTGGACGATGCGCAGGCGGTCGGCCTTCTTGACCCGGACCTGATCCGCCGGGTTGACGTAACGGGAGTCCTTGCGACGGCGCAGCGTGAGCGCGATGGCCGCGATGATGGCCACCAGCAGGATCACCGCGGCAATCTGCAGCGGGTAGATGTAGTTGGTGTACATCTCGATGCCCAGCAGCTTGGTGTTGCCCATCTGCACCTGCTCGGGCGTGGGCTGCGGCGCATCGGTCAGGCGGAAGCCGCCGAGCAGCACCACGGCCATCTCGAGCGCGATGACCACACCGATCACGCCGGCCAGCGGGAAGTGCTTCCAGAAGCCCTGTCGTGTGGCGTCGACGTTGATGTCGAGCATCATCACGACAAACAGGAAGAGCACCATCACGGCGCCGACATAGACAAGCACCAGTGAGATCGCCAGGAATTCGGCCTTCAGCAGCATCCACACGCAGGCTGCGTTGAAGAAGGCCAGCACCAGGAACAGGGCCGCATGCACGGTGCTGCGGGCAGTGATCACGCGAAACGATGCAAAAAGCAGGATCGCGGAGAACACGTAGAAGAGCGCGGTTTGGGTGTTCATTGTGGTTCTCGGTTGGCAAGGCAAGGGCCCGGGCGGGCCGCCCACCCCGATCGACAGCGCGTCGGCTTATCGATACTTCGCGTCCGCCTCCTTGTTCGCGGCGATTTCCTTCTCGTAGCGGTCCCCGACCGCTAGGAGCATGTCCTTGGTGAAATACAGGTCGCCCCGCTTTTCACCGTGGTACTCGAAGATGTGGGTTTCGACGATGGAGTCGACCGGGCAGCTTTCCTCGCAGAAGCCGCAGAAGATGCACTTGGTCAGGTCGATGTCGTAGCGCGTGGTGCGGCGCGAACCGTCCTCGCGGACATCGGACTCGATCGTGATGGCCATCGCCGGGCACACGGCCTCGCACAGCTTGCAGGCGATGCAGCGCTCTTCGCCATTGTCATAACGGCGCAGCGCGTGCAGGCCGCGGAAGCGCGGCGACAACGGCGTCTTTTCTTCAGGGAACTGCACCGTGACGTGCGGCGACAGGAAGTGCCGGCCGGTCAGGGCCAGGCCCTTGAACAGCTCCGTCAGCATGAAGCTGTTGATGAAGCCTTTGAGCGAAGCGACGGCAGACATCGGCATTACCTCGTGATACTTCCAATGCGGCGGTCCATGGCGTGCGCTGATGCGCGCACGCCGGACCGGGCGGGCACCGCACAGGCGGCGCCGCGATTCCGCGGGTGGCACCCCGTGACGGGGGTTCGCAGGACGCGCTGGGCGTGGGTCATGTCAGTTCCAGATGTTCCAGGGCGACTGGATCCACAGGCCGACGACCACCAGCCACACCAGCGTGACGGGAATGAAGATCTTCCAGCCCAGACGCATGATCTGGTCATAGCGGAAGCGCGGGAAGGTCGCGCGCACCCACAGGAAGATCGTGACGATGCAGAAGGTCTTCAGGCCCAGCCAGAGCCAGCCCGGCAGCCAGTTGAAGACGGCACTGTCGACCGGCGGCAGCCAGCCACCGAAGAACATGATCGCGCACAGTGCCGACACCAGGATCATGTTGGCGTACTCGGCCAGGAAGAACATCGCGAACGACATGCCCGAGTACTCGATCATGTGGCCCGCCACGATCTCGGACTCGCCCTCGACCACGTCGAAGGGGTGGCGGTTGGTTTCGGCCAGGCCCGAGATGAAGTAGACGACGCAGATAGGCAGCAGCGGCAGCCAGTTCCAGGACAGGAAGTTCAGCCCCATGTCGGCAAAGTAGCCCTTGTCCTGCACAAGCACGATGTCGCTCATGTTCAGGCTGCCGGTGACCATCAGCACGACCACAAAAGCAAAGCCCATCGCGATCTCGTAGGACACCATCTGGGCCGAGGCGCGCAGCGCACCCAGGAAGGCGTACTTCGAGTTCGAGGCCCAGCCGGCGATGATCACGCCGTAGACCTCGAGCGAGGTGATGGCCATCAGGAACAGCAGGCCGGCGTTGATGTTGGCCAGGGCCAGTTCGGGGCCGAACGGCACGACCGCCCACGCGGCCAGGGCCGGCATGATGGTCATGATGGGCGCCAGGAAGAACAGCCCCTTGTTGGCGGCCGTCGGGGAGATGATCTCCTTGAAGATCAGCTTCACGGCGTCGGCAATCGGCTGCAGCAGGCCCATCGGCCCGACGCGGTTCGGCCCGGGACGGATCTGCGTCCAGCCGATCGCCTTGCGCTCCCACAGGGTGAGGTAGGCCACGCAGATCAGCAGCGGCAGCAGCACCACCACGATCTTCATCAGCGACCAGACCACAGGCCAGGCACCGCCCAGGGTGGACTGCCCGAATTGGGTGAGGGTATCAAGCATCTGCGCTGTCCTTCGTCACGCCTTGTTGACGCTGATCGGGCCGAACATTGCACCCAGCCCGGCCGTGGCGACATGGCCGGCGGCCACACGCACACTGTGAGCGTCCAGCGTTTCGTCGAGTCGCGCGCGCAGCACGGCGACATGATTGCCCTGGCTCAGACGCACCGCATCACCGGCCTTCAGCCCCAGCTCACGCCACAGAGCGCCCGGCAGCGAGGCTTCGGGCAGCGCGGCGTCACGCGTGGCCTGCAGCGACGCGGCACGCCGCACCAGCACGTCGGTGGCGTAGATCGGAACGTCGGCGATGCGCTCCAGCGCCGTCGGTGCGGGACTCAGCGCAAGCTCGACGGCGGGTGCCGCATTGCTCAGTCGCTGCGGCAGCGCATCGGCATCGCCGAGCGCCCGATTGCGCACGTCTTCCGAGGTCTCGAAACCGAAGTCCTGCAGGCCGAGCATGGTGCCCAGCACCCGCAGCACCTTCCAGGCGGGGCGGGTCTCGCCCAGGGGTTTCACGACCCCATGGAAGCTCTGCACACGGCCTTCGGCATTGACGAAGGTGCCCGAGGTTTCAGTGAACGGCGACACCGGCAGCATCACGTCGGCCAGTTCGGCGGCTGCCGACTTGAACGGCGTCATGGCCACGACCATGCCGGCCCCCTGCAGCGTGCTGCGGGCAAGCGCCGCATGCGCCGCGTCGAGTTCGGGCTCGACGTTGAGCAGGAAGTAGGCCTGCAGCGATTGCGACAGCATCTGGCCGGCGTCGAGACCGCCTGCACCCGGCATCGCACCGACCAGCTGCGCCCCCACGGCGTTCGCGCCGTCCACGAAGTAGCCGACGGTGGCACCGGTGTGCTCGCCGATCCAGTTGGCCAGCGACAGCAGGGCGGCCGCCTGCGGGTGCTGCGCAGCGGCATTGCCCAGCAGCACGGCCTTGCGTTCGCCGCTGAGCAGCCCGCGCGCGATCGCCGCGGCAGCATCACCAAAACGGGGCTCCTGCACGGCCACGGGTGCATTCACGCCCTTGTCCTGGGCGATCATGGCAGCCACCTCGGCCAGCGCCTGCAGCCATTGCGACGGCGCCGCGGTGATGCGGCCGGCCACCGGCATCAGCCAGTCGTCGTGGGCGGCGTGCAGGCTGTAGACCTTGCCACCCCGCTTGGCGGCCTGGCGCAGGCGCTGTGCAAACAGCGGATGGTCCTTGCGCACGAAGGAGCCGACCACAAAGGCCCGCTGCAGCGTCGACAGCGATGCGATCGAGGTGCCCAGCCAGCGCGCCGCAGGGGCACCATGCAGTTCGACCCGGTTGCCAAAATCGGCGTGGCGCAGGCGATGGTCGATGTTCTCGCTGCCGAGCCCGCGCACGAGCTGGCCCAGCAGGTAGAGCTCTTCGACCGTGTTGTGCGGGCTGGCCAGCGCACCGATGCCGCCGGTTCCGAACTCGGCCTTGATGCGCTTGAGCCCGTCCACGACGTAGTCGAGCGCGGTGGTCCAGTCGACCGAGCGCCACTGACCGTCCTGCTTGATCATTGGCGTGGTCAGGCGGTCGTCGCTGTTGACCGCTTCATACGAGAAGCGGTCGCGGTCGGCCAGCCAGCATTCGTTGACGTCTTCGTTTTCGAGCGGCACCACGCGCATGACCTTGCCGGACTTGACCTGCACGATCAGATTGGCGCCGGTGGAGTCATGCGGACTCACGCTCTTGCGACGCGACAGTTCCCAGGTGCGGGCGCTGTAGCGGAACGGCTTGCTGGTCAGCGCACCGACCGGGCAGATGTCGATCATGTTGCCCGACAGCTCGGAGTCGACCGTACCGCCGACAAAGGTCGCGATCTCGGAGTGCTCGCCCCGGTGGACCATGCCCAGCTCCATCACGCCGGCGATCTCCTGGCCGAAGCGCACACAGCGGGTGCACTGGATGCAGCGGCTCATCTCTTCCATCGAGATCAGCGGGCCGACGTTCTTGTGGAACACGACGCGCTTTTCCTCGGTGTAGCGCGACGACGAGCCACCGTAGCCCACCGCCAGATCCTGCAGCTGGCACTCGCCACCCTGGTCGCAGATCGGGCAGTCCAGCGGGTGGTTGATGAGCAGGAACTCCATCACCGACTGCTGTGCCTTGACGGCCTTGTCGCTCTTGGTGCGGACGATCATGCCCTGGGTCACGGGCGTGGCGCAGGCCGGCATGGGCTTGGGCGCCTTCTCGACGTCCACCAGGCACATGCGGCAATTCGCCGCGATCGAGAGCTTCTTGTGATAGCAGAAGTGCGGAATGTAGGTCCCGGCCTGTTCGGCGGCATGCATCACCATGCTGCCTTCGGCCACCTCCACCTTCTTGCCGTCGAGTTCGATTTCGATCATGGGTCTTGTCTTTCGCGCTCAGGAAGCCTGGGTGTTGCTCACCTGGGCGGACTGGGCCTGGTCCTGCGGAATCAGGGCTTCGAATTCATGGCGGAAGTGCTTGATCATCGCGCGCACCGGCATCGCGGCAGCGTCGCCCAGGGCACAGATGGTGCGGCCCATGATGTTGCTGCCGACGTTGTCGAGCAGATCGATGTCAGCGGCGCGGCCACGCCCGCCGTCGATGCGATCAACCAGGCGCCACAGCCAGCCGGTGCCTTCACGGCACGGCGTGCATTGCCCGCACGACTCATGCATGTAGAAGTAGGACAGGCGCTTGAGCGACTCGACCATCGAGCGGCTGTCGTCCATCACGATCACCGCACCCGAACCCAGCATCGACCCGGCCTTGGCGATCGAGTCGTAGTCCATCGTGCATTCCATCATGATGTGCGCCGGCAGCACCGGGGCCGAGGACCCACCGGGAATCACCGCCTTGAGCTGACGCCCCTTGCGCACCCCACCGGCCAGCTCCAGCAGCTTCGAGAAGGGCGTGCCCATCGGGATCTCGTAGTTGCCGGGCCGCTCGACATCGCCGGAGACCGAAAAGATCTTGGTGCCGCCGTTGTTGGGCTTGCCGCAGGCCAGGTAGGCCTCACCGCCGTGACGGATGATCCAGGGGACCGCCGCAAAGGTCTCGGTGTTGTTGATGGTGGTGGGCTTGCCATACAGGCCGAAGCTCGCCGGGAACGGCGGCTTGAACCGCGGCTGGCCTTTCTTGCCTTCGAGCGACTCCAGCAGCGCGGTTTCCTCGCCGCAGATGTAGGCGCCGAAACCGTGGTGTGCATGCAGCTGGAAGCTGAACGTGCTGCCCAGGATGTTGCTGCCCAGGTAACCCGCGGCGCGTGCTTCTTCGAGGGCTTCCTCGAAGCGGTCATAGACCTCGAAGATCTCGCCGTGGATGTAGTTGTAGCCCACCGCGATGCCCATCGCGTAGGCGGCAATCGCCATGCCCTCGATCACGATGTGCGGGTTGTAGCGCAGGATGTCGCGGTCCTTGCAGGTCCCGGGCTCGCCTTCGTCGGAGTTGCACACGAGGTACTTCGCACCGGGGAACTGGCGGGGCATGAAGCTCCACTTCAGGCCGGTCGGAAAGCCCGCACCACCGCGTCCGCGCAGACCCGAGGCCTTCACTTCGGCGATGACCTGGTCGGGCGTCATGCCCTCGGTGAGGATCTTGCGCAACGCCTGGTAGCCGCCGCGCGCTTCGTAGTCCTTCAGGCGCCAGTTGCTGCCATCCAGCCCGGCGTAGATCTGCGGCTCGATATGGCGACCGTGGAAGCAGGTTTCTGTTCCCGTCGCCTGGAACTTGGACAGATCCAGCATCACTTGCCCCCCTGCCCGGCCGCAGCCTTGAGTTCGTCGACCAGCGCATCGAGCCGATCCGGGCTCATGAAGCTGCACATGCTGCGGTCGTTGACCAGCATCACCGGCGCGTCGGCGCATGCGCCCAGGCATTCGCACTGCTGCAGCGTGAACAGGCCGTCGGCCGTGGTGCCACCGATCTCGACGCCCAGCTTGCGGCTGAGGTAGTCGGCCGCGGTCTGGCCATCGCGCAGCTGGCATGGCAGGTTGGTGCAGACGTTCAGCTTGAACTTGCCCACCGGCTGCTGGTTGTACATGTTGTAGAAGGTCGTGACCTCATGCACCGCAATCGGCGGCATGCCGAGGTAGTCGGCGACTTCCTTTTCCGCCTCGGGCGAAACCCAGCCCTGCTCCTGCTGCACGATGGCCAGGCAGGCCATCACCGCGGACTGGGCCTGATCGGCCGGGTACTTCGCAACTTCACGCGCAAAGCGCGCCTTGGTGGCTTCAGAGATCATCGGTCAATCTCTCCGAACACGATGTCCATGGTCCCGATCACGGCCACGGCATCGGCAATCATGTGGCCGCGCGACATTTCGTCCATCGCAGCCAGGTGGGGGAATCCGGGCGCCCGGATCTTCAGGCGGTAGGGCTTGTTGGCACCGTCGCTGACGAGGTAGATGCCGAACTCGCCCTTGGGATGTTCGACCGCGGCATACGCCTCGCCTTCGGGCACATGGAAGCCTTCGGTGAAGAGCTTGAAGTGGTGGATCAGCTCTTCCATGCTCGACTTCATCTCGACCCGCGACGGCGGCGCCACCTTGTGGTTGTCGGTGATGACCGGGCCGGGGTTCTTGCGCAGCCAGTCGACGCACTGCAGGATGATGCGGTTGGACTGGCGCATCTCTTCGACGCGCACGACATAGCGGTCATAGCAGTCACCGTTGGTGCCCACCGGAATGTCGAAGTCCATGCGGTCGTAGACGTCGTAAGGCTGGTGCTTGCGCAGGTCCCAGGCAATGCCCGAGCCGCGCAGCATGGCGCCGGTGAACCCGAGGTTCAATGCACGCTCGGGCGACACGACCCCCACGCCCACGGTACGCTGCTTCCAGATCCGGTTGTCGGTCAGCAGCGTCTCGTACTCGTCGACCTGCTTCGGGAAGCGGCGGGCGAAGTCCTCGATGAAGTCCAGCAGCGAGCCCTGGCGGTTTTCGTTCAGGCGGCGGATGGCCTTTTCGTTGCGGATCTTGGACACGCGGTACTGCGGCATGCTGTCCGGCAGGTCGCGGTACACGCCGCCCGGGCGGAAATAGGCCGCATGCATGCGGGCGCCCGACACGGCCTCGTACATGTCGAACAGGTCTTCACGCTCACGGAAGCAGTAGATGAGCATGTTCATCGCGCCGCAGTCCAGGCCGTGGCACCCGAGCCACAGCAGATGGTTCAGCAGGCGGGTGATCTCGGAGAACATCACGCGGATGTACTGCGCGCGTTCCGGCACCTCGACACCGATGAGCTTCTCGATGGCCAGGCAGTAGGCATGTTCGTTGCACATCATGGACACGTAGTCGAGACGGTCCATGTAGGGCAGCGACTGGATGTAGGTCTTGCTTTCGGCCAGCTTTTCGGTGGCACGGTGCAGCAGGCCGATGTGGGGGTCGGCGCGCTGGATGACCTCACCGTCGAGTTCCAGCACCAGTCGCAGCACGCCGTGTGCCGCCGGGTGCTGAGGCCCGAAGTTGAGGGTGTAATTCTTGATCTCGGCCATGACGTACCTTACGTTCAGTGCAGGCTGCCGTACTTGTCTTCGCGGATGACTCGCGGGGTGATCTCGCGCGGCTCGATGGTCACCGGCTGATAGATCACGCGCCTTTGCTCGGGGTCGTAGCGCATCTCGACATGACCCGAGGTCGGGAAGTCCTTGCGGAAGGGATGCCCGATGAAGCCGTAGTCGGTCAGGATGCGCCGCAGGTCTTCGTGTCCTTCGAACACGATGCCGAAGAGATCGAAGGCCTCGCGTTCGAACCAGTTCGCGGCACTCCAGATGCCGTTGACCGAGCTGACCACGGGGAAGTCGTCATCGGTGCAGAACACCTTGAGACGCACGCGCCAGTTGTGCGTGACTGACAGCAGGTGCGACACGACCGCGTAGCGCGGGCCGTCGTACTCGCCATCGCGATAGGCCGAGTAGTCCATGCCGCACAGGTCGATCAGTTGCTCGAAGCGCAGTTCGGCGTGATCGCGCAGCGTGGTGGCAGCCGCAGCGTAGTCGGCTGGGGCGACGCTGATGGTGATTTCACCGCGATCGCGCTTGAGCGACTTGATCTGGCTGCCCAGGACCGCTTCGAGGCGGCCCTGCAGGGTGTCGAGTTTGTTCGTCATGGGGCGGCGTACCGTTCAGCGGGCGATGGTGTTTTCGCGACGGATCTTGGCCTGTAGCTGCATGATCCCGTACAGCAAGGCCTCGGCGGTGGGAGGGCAGCCCGGCACGTAGACGTCCACCGGCACGATGCGGTCGCAGCCGCGCACGACGGAATAGCTGTAGTGGTAGTAACCACCGCCGTTGGCACACGAACCCATCGACAGCACCCAGCGGGGCTCGGCCATCTGGTCGTAGACCTTGCGCAGGGCCGGCCCCATCTTGTTGCACAGGGTGCCGGCCACGATCATCAGATCGGACTGACGCGGACTGGGGCGGAACAGCATGCCGAAACGGTCGATGTCGTAGCGCGACGCGCCGGCATGAATCATCTCCACCGCGCAACAGGCCAGACCGAAGGTCATGGGCCACAGCGAGCCGGTCTTGGACCAGTTGATCAGCTTGTCAGCCGTCGTGGTGATGAAGCCCTCTTTGAGGACACCTTCAATGCTCATGACTGCCCCTCGTTCGATGGGTACAGCTCCGGATCCCGCACGGGGATGGGGCTTGGCTTGGACGGGCCCGGCACCGGAGTGCGGGCGATGCAGTTGGACACGGGACGTTGCACGAGATCACCTCTTCGTCACTCCCAGTCCAGGGCACCCTTCTTCCATTCGTAGACGAAGCCCACGACAAGGATGCCCAGGAAGACCATCATGGCCCAGAAACCGGTCGGGCCAATCTCGCGCAGGGCCACGGCCCAGGGGAAGAGGAAGGCGATTTCGAGGTCGAACAGGATGAAGAGGATGGCCACCAGGTAGTAGCGCACAT
>CAMLSD010000122.1 GCA_946482595.1 uncultured Comamonadaceae bacterium | reverse complement strand
GTGCCGAGAGCCGGAATCGAACCGGCACGGTATTGCTACCGGCAGATTTTGAGTCTGCTGCGTCTACCTATTTCGCCATCTCGGCGGCGAGCGCGGCTGCGCCTTGAGCGTGCCCCCGGGGCCGGGCTGCGCCCAGCCCGCCCCCCGCGGGGGTCAAGGAAGCTTGGGGCGGCCCGGCGTTTCCTTGTGAGGCCGCGATTATGGCACAGCGCCTGAGGGGTCTCAGGCCCGGCGCAGGGGCTTGTCAAGCCTGACACAATCGGCGGCAGGAGAACGCTCATGCCTGCCTACAAGACCATCGAAGATGCCATCGGCCGCACGCCGCTGGTGAAGCTGCAACGCGTGCCCGGCGCCGACAACGACCGCCGCGGCAATGTGATCCTCGGCAAGCTCGAGGGCAACAATCCAGCCGGTTCGGTGAAGGACCGCCCGGCCATCAGCATGATTCGCCGGGCGGAAGAGCGCGGCCAGATCAAGCCGGGCGACACGCTGATCGAGGCCACGTCCGGCAACACCGGCATCGCGCTGGCGATGGCGGCGGCGATCCGGGGCTACCGGATGCTGCTGATCATGCCCGAGGACCTGTCGATCGAACGCGCGCAGACGATGAAGGCCTTTGGTGCGGAGCTGATCCTCACGCCCAAGGCCGGCGGCATGGAGTACGCCCGCGACCTGGCCGAGCAGATGCAGAAGGACGGCAAGGGCGTGGTGCTCGACCAGTTCGCCAACGGCGACAACCCCCGCATCCACTATGAGACCACCGGCCCCGAGATCTGGGAGGACACCGATGGTCGCGTGACCCACTTCGTCAGCGCCATGGGCACCACCGGCACCATCACCGGGGTGTCGCGTTACCTGAAGGAGCGCAGCGCGGACGTGCGCATCGTCGGCGCACAGCCCAGTGAAGGCTCCCGCATCCCGGGCATCCGCAAGTGGCCGGAGGAATACCTGCCGAAGATCTACGTGCCAAGCGCCGTCGACGAGATGGTCTATGTGAGCCAGGCCGATGCCGAGGACATGGCGCGGCGTCTTGCCCGCGAGGAAGGTCTGTTCGCAGGCATTTCCGCCGCCGGTGCGTGCTGGGTGGCGTTGCAGATCGCGCGCCAGGTCGAGAATGCGACCATCGTGTTCGTGGTGTGCGATCGAGGCGATCGCTATCTGTCCACGGGCGTGTTTCCGGCCTGAGGTTGAACAGGGCGCAGGTCGGCCCGTACCCGCCACAGCCCATGCCCGCTGGCGGCGTACTTGCGCTCGAACGGTGTCAGGGCCGTGCCGGCGTCGGCGGTGCAGGCTCCCACCTCGCTGCGCCAGCCGGCCAGTTCCAGGGCCCGCGCGAACTCTTGGGCATAGGTGGCCCAGTTGGTGCGCAGTTCGATCCGGCCGCCGAGCGCCAGCAGGTCCGGCAGCCGGGGGTGGCCGCTCCAGCGCCGCATCAGGTGCTCGGCCTTGGGCCAGGGGTTGGGATACAGCAGGTAGTGGTGCGACAGCACCAGGCCCCGGGCACGCATCAGCGCCCACAGGTCGGTCACGTCGGCGCGCAGCAGCAACAGGTTGGCCGGGGCCTGTGCGGTGAGCTTGCGCTGGCCGCGGGCCAGGCGCTCTTGCGACTGATCCACCCCGACCACCAGGGCCCCAGGATGCTGGCGGGCCAGGGTGGCGGTGCTTTCGCCGGTGCCGCAGGCACTGTCGAGCACCAGTTCGGCTCGGCCGTCCCAGCGCGCCAGCAGCTGTGACATCGCCTCGACGCTGTACGGTGCCGGTGGCTTGCGAAACGTCGTGGCCAGGTGCTTGCGCACCACGGTGTCCAGATGCGGATGCAGACCCGGCTGATTGCTCAGTACCGCACGCGACAGCGCGCGCTCGGTGCAGGCCTTAGCATCCGGCATCTCCCCCGGATCGCCAACGTCATCAAGGATCGACATGGTCAATGAGTTCAGGTTCTGCCCGCAGTGTGCCACCCCGCTGCAGCGGCTGATGCAGGTCGAGGACGGTGGCGAGCGCGAACGGCTGCGCTGCTTGGCTTGCGGCTACACCCACTGGAACAACCCGACGCCGGTGCTGGCCGCGGTGATCGAGTTGTCCGACCGGGACGGGCAGTTGCTGCTGGCGCGCAACGCGGCCTGGCCTGGACGCGCGTTCGGCCTGATCACCGGCTTCATGGAGGCCGGCGAGACCCCGCAGGAGGGCATTGCGCGCGAGATCGCCGAGGAAACCTCGCTGCAGGTGAGCGAGCTGCACATCATCGGCGCCTACGATTTCAAGCGGATGAACCAGGTCATCATTGCCTACCACGCGGTCGCGCATGGCGAGATCGTGCTGTCGCCGGAACTGGTCGAGTACAAGCTCATGGCGCCGGACGACGTGAAGTGCTGGCCGGCAGGGACAGGCCACGCCCTGGCCGACTGGCTGCGAGGGCGAGGCCATGCCGTGAACTGGATGGACTGGCCGCGCACCTGAGGCGAGCCTGCCGGCGGGGCACGTCAGGGCAGGGTGCCGCTTAAAATGATGGCATCTCCCAAGGATTCCCAATGGACATCAGCAAAGAACTCGACACCCGCGGCCTGAACTGCCCGCTGCCCATCCTAAAGGCCAAGAAGGCCCTGGCCGAGATGCACAGTGGCGAACTGCTCAAGGTGGTGGCCACCGACCCGGGTTCGCTGCGCGACTTCCAGGCCTTTGCCAAGCAGACGGGCAACGAACTTGTCGACCAGCAGACGCTCGACAAGGAGTTCGTCCACGTGCTGCGCCGGCGCTGATCGCCGCGCGCCGGCGCGCGTCGGCTGGGTGCCGGCTCAGACTTCCAGGTTGTCGATCAACCGGGTCTTGCCCAGGCGGGCGGCGGCGAGCACCACCAGCGGCTCGCCGGCGTCCTGTTGTTCAGGCGTCGGCGCTTGCAGGTCAGCGCGCCGGCGCACCGCCACATAGTCCGGGGCCCAGCCGCGCGCGGTGAGGCCGTCCACGGCTTCCCGTTCGAGCTGGGCAATGTCGCGCATGCCGCCGCGCAGACTGGTCTGGATGTGCTTGAGTGCCATCGACAGCTGCACCGCCTCGGCACGCTCCGTCTCGCTCAGGTAGCCGTTGCGCGACGACAGCGCCAGGCCGTCTTCGGCGCGGCTGGTCTCGGCCCCCACGATCTCGGTGGGCAGGGCGAGCTGCTGCGTCATGCGGCGCACCACCATCAGTTGCTGATAGTCCTTCTTGCCGAACACGGCCACGCGCGGCTGCACGCAGTTGAACAGCTTCAGCACCACCGTGCACACTCCCGTGAAGAACCCCGGCCGGAAGTGACCCTCGAGGATGTCGGCCAGCTCGGCAGGCGGGTGCACCTTGTAGGCCTGCGGTTCGGGGTACAGCTCGCTCTCGTGCGGCGCAAACACCACATTGCAGCCCACGCTGCGCAGCAGGTCGCAGTCGCGTTCGAAGGTGCGGGGGTAGGTGTCGAAGTCTTCGTGCGGCGCGAACTGCAGCCGGTTGACGAAGATGCTGGTCACCACCGGGCCGCCGCGCTCCTTGGCGAGCTTCACCAGGGCCAAGTGCCCGTCGTGCAGGTTGCCCATGGTCGGCACGAAGGCAGTCTGTGCGGCGCCGGCCAGGGCTTGGCGCAGCTCGGAGATGGTATGGACGATACGCATGGAGTTCTCGTGGGGGCTCAGTAGGTGTGCAGCCCGGTTTCAGGGAAACGGCCCGCCTTCACGTCGGCAACATAACGCTGCACGGCGGCCTGCGGCGTTGCCGCGTCCTGCATGAAGTTGCGCACGAATCGCGGCAGACGGCCGGGGGTGAGCCCCAGCATGTCGTGCAGCACCAGCACCTGGCCGCCACAGCCGGCGCCAGCGCCGATGCCGATGGTGATCAGGCCCGGGTTGTCCTGCACCACCTGGTCAGCCAGCGGGGCGGGCACGAGTTCGAGCACCAGCAGTGCCGCACCGGCCTGATGCAACTCGCGGGCGTGTTGCCGCAACGTGGCGGCGGCATGATCGTCGCGGCCCTGAACGCGGTAGCCGCCCAGCGCATGCACGCTTTGCGGCGTGAGCCCCAGGTGGGCACACACGGGAATGCCACGGTCGCACAGGAAGCGCACGGTCTCGGCCGTCCAGCCACCGCCTTCGAGCTTGACCATCTGCGCGCCGGCCTGCATCAGGGCCACGGCCGCATGCAGCGCCTGTTCCTTCGAGGCCTGGTAGCTGCCGAACGGCAGATCCGCCAGCAGCCAGGCCGTGCGATTGCCGCGCGCGACGCAGCGGGTGTGGTAGGCCATCTCGTCCAGCGTGACGGGCACCGTGCTGGCTTGACCCTGCAGGACCATGCCCAGGGAGTCACCCACCAGCAGGCAGTCGACGCCGGCATCGTCGAGCAAGCGCGCGAACGTGGCGTCATAGCAGGTGAGCATGGCCAGCTTTTCACCCTGTGCATGCATCTCGCGCAGGCGATGCAGGGTCACGGGCTTGCGGTGGCCGGGGTCCGGGCTGGGGGCGGCAACTGACGTCTGGGAACTCATCGTCGTGAGCGGCGCGAGGCGCTGGAGGTGACGGGCTGGCGGATTCTAACGATGCCGGGCGCCCCGATGTTGCGCTGCACAAGGCTTGCGGGGCCGTGCGGGCGGTTGGGTTCTCTAGACTGCACCAACGTGGTGCGGTCGCGACAATTCGTGACGTATTTCCGCCTGGGCCAGGGCGGCTGCAACCGCTGACCCGGCCTGGATGCCGTCTTCATGAAACCCGTAGCCCATCCAGGCGCCGCAGAACCAGGTACGCCGACATCCCTGAAGTTCTTGCATGCGTCGCTGCGCCGCGATGGCCGCCAGGTCGAAGATCGGGTGGGTGAACTCGAAGCGGTCGATGACCCGTGCCGCATCGGGCTCGCGCACCGGGTTGAGCGAGCACAGCAGCGGAGTCGTGAACGGCAAGGGTTGCAAGGCATTGAGCCAGTAGTGCACACAGGCGCCGTCGCCGCTGGCGGCACCCTGGCGGCGGGCGCGTTCATAGCTCCACGAGCCCCAGGCGCGCCGCAGCCGGGGCATCATGCGCGCGTCGGTGTGCAGCACGGCCCGGTTGGCCTGGAAGCGAAACGCACCGAGGAGGGATCGTTCGGTGTCGTCTGCATCCTCGAGCAGGGCGAGGGACTGATCGGCGTGGCAGGCCAGCACGACGTGATCATGATGGTCGATGCCCAGGCGGGAGCGCACGCGCACCCCCGTGCCGTCGCGCTGCACGCCCAGCACGGGGGTGCCGGCATGGACGATGGCGCCGTGCTGCTTCAGGCGCTCGAGCAGGCGCAAAACGTAGGTGCGAGAGCCGCCACGCACCGTGTGCCAGGGCTGCCGGCCGGTGGAGTCGATCAGGCCGTGGTTGTGGCAGTAGCGGATCAGCGTTGCGATCGGAAACTGCAGCACCTGGGATGTGGGGCAGTTCCAGAGCGACCCCACCATCGGCAGCAGGTACCAGTCGGTGAAGGCCTGGCTGTAGCGGTGTCGGCGCAGGAATTCGCCCACCGGTTCACGCAGGGCGGCCTCGGCGCCGTGCTGCGCCAGGCGCGTGCCCTGGCGGTTGAACCGCAGCACGTCGGCCAGCATGCGCAGGAAACGGGGCCGCACCAGGTTGCGGCGCTGCGCGAACAGTGCGTTGAGGCTGGGGCCGGTCCATTCCAGGTTGTCGTCGGGCACCTGCACCGAAAACGTCAGCGGGGCCTCGACGGTGGCCACGTCCAGCTCGGCGAACAGCGCGAGCAACTGCGGATAGGTGCGGGTGTTGAGCGACAGGAAGGCGATGTCCACGCCGGCGGTCTGCCCGTCCAGCGTGACGTCGACCGTGTGTGCATGGCCGCCGAAGCGGGTGTCGGCCTCGTACAGGGTCACCTGGGCCGTGGGGGCCAGCCGGTAGGCTGCGGCGAGCCCGGCGATGCCCGAGCCGACAACCGCGACACGCCGGGTCATGCCGGCTGGTAGGCCAGGCGCACGTAGATCGGTGCGAAGGCTTCGGCCTGGGTGATCTCGAGCAGGCGTTCGCGGGCCAGTTCGAGCATCGCGATGAAGGTCACCACCAGCACCTGCGGGCCGCGCGTGGGGTCGAACAGCTCCTCGAACTCGACAAAACGTCGCCCTTGCAGCGTGCGCAGGACGATGCTCATGTGCTCGCGCACCGACAGTTCCTCGCGGGTGATCTTGTGGTGCTGTACCAGCTTGGCCCGCTTGAGGATGTCGGCCCAGGCTTCCTGCAGTTCGCTCACGTGCACGTCCGGGAAGCGCGGCTTGAGCGACTGCTCGATGTAGACCTCGGCCCGCAGGAAGTCGCGCCCCAGCAGCGGGAGCTGGTCGAGTTTGGCGGCCGCGAGCTTCATCTGTTCGTACTCGAGCAGCCTGCGCACCAGCTCGGCGCGCGGATCCTCGGGTTCGTGGCCCTCGTCGGTCTTCTTGGGCGGCAGCAGCATCCGCGACTTGATCTCGATCAGCATCGCAGCCATCAGCAGGTACTCGGCCGCCAGTTCGAGGTTGCGGCTGCGGATCTGGTCGACGTAGCTCAGGTACTGCCGCGTGACGTCAGCCAGCGGGATGTCGAGGATGTTGAAGTTCTGCTTGCGGATGAGATAGAGCAGCAGGTCCAGCGGCCCCTCGAAGGCTTCGAGGAACACTTCCAGCGCATCGGGCGGGATGTAGAGGTCCTGGGGCAGCGCAAACAGCGGCGACCCGTAAAGACGGGCCACGGCCACGCTGTCGACCACGTCGGGCAGGCCGTCGTCGGCCTGGGCGGGCACGCCCTGGCCCTCAGGCACCTCGGGCGCCAGCACCTGGTTCGTCACGATGAGCGATCGCAGCGGGCGTTATTGCCCGTGGCCCTTGGTCTGGTAGACGTAGGGCTGCTGTGCGACCCGCGCCTTCGCGTATTCGGCCTGCGCCTGGCGATCGATGTCCCGGTCCCAGAGCAGGGCCCGGCCCTGGCGTTGTTCGGCTTCGAGCGTGGGCTTGCGGGCCTTGAGTTCCTCGATGAACTGCGTGACCTCGGACTTGTAGGGCTTCCAGAACAGCGGCATGGCGGTCAATCGCGACGGGGCGGGTAAAGTGAAGACCATGATTTTAACGGGGACGACCATGACGCCATCTCCATCGCGGTTTCGTGTCCTGCTGGCGGCGGCCGCCGCCGCGGCGACGCTGTCGCTGGCCGCCTGCGATCCGCAGCGCATCGAGCAACTGGAAGAAGGGGTGGCCACCGAGGCCGACGTGCGTCGCCAGTTCGGTGAGCCGGCCGCCGTCTACCCGGAGGCCGACGGTGGCCGCACGCTGGAGTACCCCCGCCAGCCGGAGGGCCAGCGCAACTACATGATCACCATCGGTGCCGACGGCCGGATGTCGGCGCTGCGCCAGGTGCTCAAGCAGGCCGATTTCGACAAGGTCACCGCCGGCCTGGACAAGGCCCAGGTGCGACGCCTGCTCGGCCGCCCGGCCCGCACGCAGACCTTCGAGCTCAAGCAGGAGGAGGTCTGGGACTGGCGCTACCAGGAAGGCCAGGAGTCGCGCGTGTTCAGCGTGGTGTTCGACCGGGACGGGCGCGTGCTGCGCAGCCAGAGCCAGCTCGACGAACGCCAGGCATCGCCGGGCGGTTGAGGCCCGGCACGGGCCACGGTCACACGCAGGTCAGCCGCGCCGCAGCACCCGGCCCATGCCGACGAGCCGGTTGGGCTCACCCAGCATCAGCCGGGCCAGTTCGTCGAGCAGCACCTGGTTGACCTCAAAGGCCGGCACCTCGAAGAGCAGGCTGTCGAAACCCTCGAAGTTCAGCACCTGGAAGTGCACCACACCGTCTTCGTGCAGGGGCAGCATCTTCACGCTTGCGGTGAAGTCGGCCGTGAATTCATAGCGGTGGTGCAGATACCGGCCTGATTCGGCATCGCGCACGATCTCGTGGTGAAACGGCACGCTGGCGGCGTGCAGCCGGGATTCGAGCCGCTCGATCTCGGGTGGCATGTCCTTGGTCAGCACCAGCTCGCGCCCGGATGCGAGCGTGCACAGGATCTGCACGTGTTCGTGCAGGGGCTGGCCCACCAGGCTCTGGCGGCGCGCATCCACACGAAACTCCCGCATCGGCAGGGCCTCGAACACATGGCGGGCGTCCAGGGCGTGGCGTACCTTGGTGCTCGGCTCCAGGATGTTGAGCTGGCGGGCCAGCTCGAGCCAGTACTGGAAGGCGGTGCGGCAGGCGGCCTCCACCAGGGACGCATTGCGGGCCAGCGAGGCCTGGTCACGTTCTTGCTGGTTCTGCCGGGCCTGCGCCTGGCGTCTGAGGTCGTCGAGCAGTCCCACGGTGCTGGATGATCGGGTTGTGCAGTTCGGGCCCTATTGTCGCGGCTGGCCCGACCGCCACACTCCCCCCTGGCAGGGGAGTGACAGAACGGAACGGATCCCTATCGTGCAGGAACTCGAGATCAAGTTGCAGATCCCCCCCGACCGGCTGAACGCCGTGCGGGCCGAACTCGAGCGCGCCCCGGTGCAGCACGTGCACCTGCAGGCTGCGTATGTCGACACCGACGACCGCCGACTTGCCGCTGCGCGCATGGCCCTGCGGGTGCGCCGCGAGGGGCCGCGATGCGTGCAGACGCTCAAGGCCGCCCTGGACGGCATGCTCACCCGGTTCGAGCACAACGTCGAGCTGGATGCTGACGCCGATCTCGCGGCCGACCCCGCCCGCCACGACGGCACCCCCGGCGGTGAAAGCCTGCGCTTGCTGCTGGCCAATGGTGCCCCGTTGCGGGAGATGTATCGCACCGACGTGCACCGCAGCACCCGGCGGGTCCGCAGCCGACGTGGCACGGTCGAGCTGGCGCTCGACACCGGCTGGATCCTCAGCGGCGAGCGCCGCCTGCCGGTGTGCGAGCTGGAGGTCGAATCGGTCTCGGGCAGTCCGCTGGCAGTGATCGATGTCGCGCGGCGCTGGGTGCAGCGCCACGGGCTGTGGCTGGACGTACGATCCAAGGCCGAGGCGGGTGATCGCCTCTCGCGCGGGATCGTGTCGGTGCCCGCGGTGCGTGGCACGAACCCGGTGCTCCAGCCCGAGTGGACCGCCAGCCAAGCATGGCAGGCGGTGTTGCGCAGCCTGCTCGGGCCGATGCTGACGCTGCAGAGCGAGCTGAGCTCCCCAGGGGCGGCCGACACCTCGCAACCCCACCGCATGGAGCAGGTGCACCAGCTGCGCGTGGGCTTGCGCCGTCTGCGCTCGGCGATCCGCCTGTTCGATGGCTGGCCCGGCGTGACGGTCCCCGAAGGCCTGGCGTCCGCAGCGGCGGCCGTGTTCAGCCAGCTGGGCGGCAGCCGCGACCTTGATGTGGCCTCCGAGATGATCGGCCCGGTGCTCGCCGCCGTGGGCATGCCGCCGGTGCCGTGGCATGCCGCCCCGGCGGCGCCCGACCCGGCCCAGGTGCTGCGAGGTGCGGCCGCTCAGGCCCTCTGGCTGGACCTGCTGGCCTGTGCACACGATGAGGGCGCGTCAGGCGACGCTCAGCCGGCCGACGCGCAGCGTGTCGGCAGCGAGCCGACCTTGCAGCAACTGGCCACACGGCGCATCCGCCGCTGGCACAAGGCCGTGACGCGCGAGGCCGACCACTTCTGGCAGCTGGACGACAAAAGCCGCCATGCCTTGCGCAAGCGGATCAAGCAGTTGCGTTATGCCGTCGATTTCATGGGGTCGCTTTATCCCCGCAAGCGGGTGAAGCGCTACCTCACCCGGCTGGCCGACGCACAGGAGGCGTTTGGCCAGTTCAATGACCTGTGCATGGCCGACGTCCTGTTACGTGAACTGGACGACCCTGCCGCCTGGTATGCGCGCGGCTGGCTGGCCGGACGGCGGCAGACCGTGCTGACGCCCTGTCACCGGTGCCTGGTCAGGCTGGCCAAGGCCCCGGTCTTCTGGCCGTGAGCGGCACGCCCCACCTGGCCTGGCGGCGGGCCCGTGGCACAGTGCACCTCGTTTCAGACTGAAGGCGCCTCATGACCCGCATCCACACCCTGCCCATCCATGTCGAGTTTGGCGACTGCGACCCCGCCGGCATCGTCTGGTTTCCGAACTTCTTCCGTTGGTTCGATGCCGGCTCCCGGCGGTTTTTCATTGCCTGTGGTGTACCCACCTGGAAGGAGCTTGAAAAGACCACCGGCATCATCGGCACGCCGCTGGTCGACACGCAGGCGCGTTTCGTCAAGCCCGCGAGCTACGGCGACGAGATCGTGGTCGAGACGTCCATCACCGAATGGCGCGGCAAGAGCTTCGTGATGCGTCACCGCATCCTGCGCGACGGCGATCTGCTGTGTGAATGCGAGGAGGTCCGTGTGTTCGCGCAGCGCACCGGGACGGATCCGCATGCGATCCGTGCGGTGGTGGTGCCACCGGACATCCGGGCGATGTGCGAGGCGCCGGCCTGAACGATCAGCCAGAGCGACCGACCCGAGCGACCGACCCGAGCGACCACTCTCAGGCCGGCACGGCCTGCGCCGGTTCGTCACCCCCGGCCTGGCAGGCCTGCAGTGCGTCGTCCAGGGTGCGGGCCACGTTCGCCTCTCCGAGCGTGGCCAGGAAGCCCGAGCGGTGCATCAGCCCCAGCGGCTGTTCGTTCAGGTCGCACAGCATCAGCCGCACGCCACGGCGATGCAGGTCGCGGTGCAGTTGCTCCAGGGCGTCCAGCCCGGTCGTGTCGATCGAGATCAGCCGGTGCATCTCCAGCACCAGCACCCGGGTGCCGTCGGTGACGGCCGCACCCGCAGCCTCGACCTTGGCCACCGCCCCGAAAAACAGCGCGCCATACAGCCTGAGCACCACCACACCCGCCGGTGCTGCGGCCGCCGCCAGGGGTTCGATGCGAAACAGCGTGCTCATGCGGTAGATGAAGAACACGCAGGCCAGCACCAGGCCCACTTCGACCGCCACGGTGAGGTCGAAGATCACCGTGAGCGCAAACGTGCCGACCAGCAGGATGCGGTAGGGAATCGAGAACTGGCGCAGCCGGGCGAACTCCCGCCACTCGCCCATGTTCCAGGCCACGAACAGCAGGATGCCCGCCAGGGCCGCCAGCGGTACATGCGCGGCCAGCGGTGCGGCCACCAGCACGATGGTCAGCAGCGTCAGCGCGTGAACGATCCCGGCCACCGGCGTGCGCGCGCCCGAGCGCACGTTGGTGACCGTTCTGGCGATCGTGCCGGTGGCCGGGATGCCGCCAAAGAATGGCGTCACCACATTGGCCACGCCCTGGGCCATCAGCTCCTGATTCGGGTCATGGCGTGGCGCATCGATCATGTTGTCGGCCACCCGGGCGCACAGCAGCGATTCGATCGCGCCGAGCAAGGCGATCGTCAGTGTCGGGATGACCAGCTGCCGCGCGCCATCCCATGAGAAGTCCGGCATGTCGAACGAGGGCAGCCCCTGCGGGATCCCGCCGAAGCGTGAACCGATCGTCTCCAGCGGCAGCGACAGCACGGCGGTTGCCGCCGTGGCCAGGCCCAGCGCCACGATGGTGCCGGGCAGGCGTGCCACGATCATCGCCAGCCGCTGCAGTCCGGTGTGCGCCTGCACAGGCAGGGCGTACAGCTTCGGCCAGGCCACCACCACGGCCAGGCAGGCCAGGCCCACGGCCAGCGCAAGCGGGTTGAAGGTGTCGGCATGTGCCCACAGCGCGCGCAGCTGGCTGAAGAAGTCGGCGGGCAGACGATCGATCGACAGGCCCAGCAGGTCCTTCACCTGCGACAGCGCGATCAGCACCGCAATGCCGTTGGTGAAGCCGATGACGATCGTCACCGGGATGTAGCGCACCAGCACCCCGAGCTTCAACCATCCCATCAGGAACAGCAGGCCGCCGGCAAGCACCGTGGCGATGAGCAGGTTGCCCAGGCCGTAGCGCTGCACGATGCCGTAGACGATGACGATGAAGGCGCCGGCCGGGCCGCCGATCTGCACGTTCGATCCGCCCAGCGCCGAGATCAGGAAGCCCGCGATGATCGCGGTGAAGATGCCCTGTTCCGGCTTGACGCCCGAGGCGATCGCAAACGCCATGGCCAGCGGCAGGGCCACGATGCCCACCGTCAGGCCGGCCGACACGTCGGCCGCCAGCTGATGGCGGTCGTAGCTGCGGCAGGCACTCCACAGCCTCGGCCGAAAGCGGGCGAGCTCCAGCCCGGCAGGCAACCTGATCCCCATGCGTCTCCCTTGGTCTGCCCCGGCATTCTGGCAGTCCCTGTCGTGCCGTGACCCGCCGGGCTGGTAAGGTCGTGCTTCCAACGCACGACACCAGGCTCGTTGCATCTTCCATGCCCACGAGCGGAGCCCCTTGATGGACATCAATCCCGTGACCTTCCTGCGCCACCTGCTCGACGTGGCCATCACCCGCGCCCTGCCGGCGCAGTGCATCGGGGCGTGGCTGCCCGA
>CAMLSD010000121.1 GCA_946482595.1 uncultured Comamonadaceae bacterium | reverse complement strand
CCATCTCGACCAGGAACTCGACCGCGGCCTGCATGCGCCCCGGCACGCCGGAGGTCATCTTGCGGGCCACCGACACCATGAACAGCAGGCCCAGGATGCCCAGGCTGATCGACCAGAACAGCGAGTCGTAGTTGATGACGGAAAAATCGGCGATGCCCGCCGGCTTGTGGTTCTGGAAGTGACCCAGGTGGTGGGTGATGTACTCACCCGCGGTCGGAGCATGTCCTTCGGCTGCCATCGTCTCTTCTCGTCAACGGTTGTCGCTAGCGACTTTGTTGTTCATCCGACCCCGCCAGAGCAGGGCCAGCCAGTTCACCTTCAGGCACACGACCATCGCGACCAGCAAGGCTGGCCAGCTCAGGTTCGGCACGACTTTTGCAGCAGCCGCCAGCATGACGACCGCCACCGCAATCTTCATAAGCTCCCAGAGCAGGAACCCGAACACCGCTGCGCCCGGATTGGCCCTGGAAAGCCGACTGGTCATGCCTCGGACGAACAACGCCCCCGGCACCACCACAGTGGCCGCGCCATACAGCGCCGAAGCCACCGCCTCACCCTGACCCGTGACCAGCCACACCACGGCGGCCACCACGAACCCCGTCACGGTTTGCACCATGACCATCCGCCAGGGGGAGATCTGCGGATGCCTTGCGCTCAAGGCCTGAGCCTCTTCTCGGGTCAGGGGCTTGAAAGCCTCTTCGTCGCCCTCAGCTGAGTCAACTGCATGGTCGCGTATGTCGGTCATGACAGTTAAGTTACAGCTGGTTTCGGCAAAGCCTCGGGATTATACGTGGAAACCCCCACATGCCCAGCAGGCCCCGCAACCCGCTCGGTCTCGCCCGTGGAGTTGACAGCACCAGACGCTTCGTGCGGGGGTGGGTGAAATGCGGCCGCCCCACACGGATTTCGCAGTGTGTGCGGCCTGAACGTGCGACGATCGCGGCCATGCCTTCCATGAAAGAACTGCTCGCCCGACGGCTGCACGACAGCCTGCCGCGGCGCGAAGAACTGGCCCGCAGCCGCTGGCTGCGGCCGATCGCCACCCATGTGATGGCACCCGCCCTGTGGCGCATGCGCGGCGAGACCGTTGCGCGGGGTGTGGCCGTGGGCATGTTCTGGGCCTTCGTGATCCCGTTTGCGCAGATCCTGTTTGCCACGGTGCACTGCGTGTGGTGGCGCGCCAACATCCCGGTGGCCGCTGCGATCACCTTCGTCACCAACCCGCTCACCGTCGGCGGCTGGTTGTGGCTGGCCTATCACGTGGGCAGCCTCGTCGTGTCGGCCCCGCCGCCCACGGTGCCGGCCGATGGTGCCGGTGTGGTCGCCTGGGTGCAGGCCATCGGCCTGCCCGCGATCGTGGGCATGGGGTTGTTCGCCACGGTGGGCGCCGCCGTGGGTTATGTGTTGGTCAAGCTGGTGTGGCGGGCACGGCTGAGCCTGCATCTTCACCGGCGCTCGCGGCGTGCGACGCGCTGAGTTCCTGCGGGCACTGGCGCTCACCGGGGCACTGCCAGGCTCGTTCGGGGCTGCGCCGGCATCGGGCAGCACCCAGGCCGACCAGGGCGCGGCCACATCCGCCCCCAAGGTGCTGCGCCTCGCGCTGAACGCCGCGGAAACCGGTTTTGATCCGGCGCAGATCTCCGACCTCTACTCCAGCACGATCGCGGCCAACATCTTCGATGCGCTGCTGTGCTACGACCCGCTTGCGCACCCGGCGCGCCTGCGCCCCAACACCGCACGGGCACTGCCCGAGCTGCTCGATGGCGGACGCACCTTCGTCTTCCGGCTGCGTCCCGGCATCCTGTTTTCGGACGACCCGGCGTTCGGCGGGCGCCCCCGCGAGCTGACGGCACACGACTACGTCTATTCGATCCAGCGCCACTTCGACCCGCGCTGGCGCAGCCCCAGCCTCTATGCGCTGGAGAACCTCGGCATCCTCGGTCTGGCGGAAAAGCGCGCCCGGGCACTGAAGGACGGTCAGCCCTACGACTACGACCGCCCCGTCGAAGGCCTGCAGGCAATTGACCGCCACACGCTGCACATCCGCGTCGCGACCCCGCAGCCACGCCTGCCCTACCTGCTCGCCTCGCCGTCGACCACCGGCGCGGTCGCGCGGGAGGTGGTCGAGCACTACGGCGACCGCATCATGGCCCACCCGGTCGGCACCGGCGCTTTCCGGCTGGTGCAGTGGCGACGTTCTTCCCTGATCGTGCTCGAGCGCCACCCCGGCTACCGCGAAGAACACTACGACGCCGCACCCGCACCCGACGACGCGCGCGGTCAGGCCTTGCTGCGCCGTCTGAAGGGGCGGCGCCTGCCGATGGTCGACCGGGTCGAGGTGAGCATCATCGAGGAGTCGCAACCACGCTGGCTTGCCTTCCTGAACGAGGAGCAGGACGTGCTGGAGCGCATGCCGTTCGAGTTCGCCGACGTCGCGGTGCCCGGTGGTGCGCTGGCGCCGCACCTGGCGCGTCGCGGCATCGGCATGGAGCGCAGCCTGTCGTCCGACGTGACGCTGACCTTCTTCAACATGACCCATCCGGTCGTCGGCGGGCTGGAGCCGCACAAGGTCGCGCTGCGCCGCGCGATCGCACTGGCGCTGGACGTGCCCCAGGAAGTGCGGCTGGTGCGCCGCCAGCAGGCGGTGCAGGCGCAGTCGCTCGTGGCACCGGGCACCTTCGGCCACGATGCGGCACTGCGCACCGAGATGGGCGATCACGACCCGGCGCGCGCCCGCGCGCTGCTGGACCTGTACGGATATGTCGACCGCGACGGCGACGGCTGGCGCGAACAGCCCGACGGCTCGCCGCTGACGCTGGAATACGCCACCGGCGCCGACCAGCAGGCGCGGCAGCTGTCTGAACTGTGGCATGCCAGCATGCGTGCGATCGGCGTGCGCATGGCGTTTCGCATCGCCAAGTGGCCGGAGCAGCTCAAGCGGGCCCGCGCCGGCGCCCTGATGATGTGGGGTGTGGGTTTCACCGCCAGCGAACCCGATGCCGACTACTTCCTGGCGCTCGCCTACGGCCCCAACAAGGGGCAGGCCAACCTGGCCCGGTTCGAGCTGCCCGACTACGACCGGATCTACCAGGCCCAACGCAGCCTGCCCGACGGGCCGGAGCGGCTGGCCGCGATCGAACAGGCGATCCGGCTGCTGACCGCCTACATGCCTTACAAGGCCCACACGCACCGCATCGCGACCGACCTGTGGCACCCCCGGGTGGTCGGATACCGCCGGCACCCGTTCATGCTGGATCTGTGGCGCCATATCGACATCGACCCGTCGGCCACCCGGCCCACCTGAGGCCCCGATCCCCAGCGGCCGGTGTGCGGGGATATGCTTCAGATCAAAAGCATATCGACGGAGACGCCCATGGCCCTGCCCGACCCCCACATCGACCGCTACGAGCACTGGCTGGGTCAGCGCCACGGCCTGCAGTTCGACAACTACGAGGCCCTGTGGCGCTGGTCGGTCACCGACCTCGAGGGGTTCTGGCGCTCGATCTGGGACTACTTCGAGATCCAGTCACCCACCCCCGCCACCGCCGTGCTGGCCGACGAGTGCATGCCCGGTGCGCGGTGGTTTCCGGGGGCGCGCGTCAACTATGCCTGGCAGGTGATGCGCCATGCCGACGAGGCCCATACCGCCGGCCACCCGGCCATCGTTTCGGCCGACGAACGCTCGCTCGCGCGGGGTGAGCTGGCCCGGATGAGCTGGCCCGAGCTGTGCCGGCAGGTGGCGTCGGTGGCCCACCATCTGCGCGCCATGGGCGTGCAGCCCGGCGACCGGGTGGCCGCCTACCTGCCCAACACGCCTCAGACGGTGGTGGCCTTCCTGGCCACGGTCAGTGTCGGGGCGGTGTGGTCGGTGTGTTCGCCCGACATGGGCCCGGTGGCCGTGCTCGACCGCTTCCGGCAGATCGAACCGCGCGTGCTGGTGGCCTGCGACGGCTACCGCCACGGCGGCGTCGCACACGACCGCCGCAGCCTGGTCGACGACCTGCTCGCACAACTGCCGAGCGTGGCGCACGTCGTGGACGTGCCCGTCCTGGCCGATGCGGACCCGGCGCCCGGCCGGCCACCGGTGGTGCCGGGCGCATCGCGGCAGCACCACCGCTGGGAGACGATCAGCGCCGACGACGTGCCCTTCGTGGCCGAATGGCTGCCCTTCGACCACCCGCTGTGGATCGTGTATTCCAGCGGCACCACCGGCATGCCCAAGCCCATCGTCCATGGTCACGGCGGGATCATCCTCGAGCAGCTCAAGCTGGGCACGCTGCACAACGACGTCGGCCCCACGCTGCAGGGGGGCGACCGTTTTCACTGGTACAGCACGACCGGCTGGATCATGTGGAACTGCCAGGTTGGCGGCTTGCTCGGCGGCACGACGATCTGCCTGTTCGACGGCAGCCCGGCCGGGCCCCGCGACGCGCCGGACTGGACCACCCTGTGGCGTTTTGCCGCATTGGCCGGCGCCACGTTTTTTGGCGCAGGTGCGGCCTTCTACGCCAGCTGCCTGAAGGCCGGCGTGCAGCCCCAGGCCGTGGCCGACCTGTCGCGCCTGCGCGCGGTCGGCTCGACCGGCTCACCGCTCGCTGACGAGAGCTATCAGTGGGTCTGGGACCACCTGCCCCGGGTCAACGGGCACGACATCTGGCTCACGGCCATCTCGGGCGGCACCGACTTTGCCGGCGCCTTCCTGGCCGGTCATCGGGGCCTGCCGGTGGTGCGCGGCGAGATGCAGGTGCGCTGCCTGGGGGCCGCCGTCGAAGCCTGGAGCGACCCCGATGCGCAGGGCCGCGGCGAACCGCTGATCGACGAGGTGGGCGAGCTGGTCTGCACCCGGCCGATGCCGTCGATGCCGCTGCGTCTGTGGGGTGACGACGACGGCAGCCGCCTGATGGCCAGCTATTTCGACATGTACCGCGATGCGGCCGGACGGCCGGTGTGGCGCCACGGCGACTGGCTGCGCCTGGTGCCGCGCGGCAGCCACCATGGCGCGATCATCTACGGGCGCAGCGACGCCACGATCAACCGGCACGGCATCCGCATGGGCACGGCCGAGCTGTACCGCGCCGTCGAGACCTTGCCGGACGTGCTCGACAGCCTGGTTGTCGACCTGGAGTACCTGGGCCGCGAAAGCTGGATGCCGCTGTTTGTGGTGCTGCGTGACGGCTGCACACTGGATGACACGCTCATCGCACGCATCAAGGCCGGCATCCGCACGGCCCTGTCGCCACGCCATGTGCCCAGCGAGGTGTTCCAGGTGCGCGAGATTCCGCGCACGCTCTCGGGCAAGAAGCTGGAGCTGCCGGTCAAGAAGCTGCTGATGGGTCAGCCGGTCGAACGGGTGGTGAACCGTGAGGCCATGGCCAACCCGGCCAGCCTGGACTGGTTCATCGACCTGGCGCGGCAGCGGGCCGGCGGTTGACCAGCCAGATGCCCACAGCAACGCCGCACAGGGCCAGCACCAGCTGCAGCGTGATCGCCTCGCCGAGCAGCGCCCAGCCCATCAGCAGGCCGAACAGCGGCGTCAGGAAGGTGAACGACGCCAGGTGGGTGGCCGGATAGTGCCGGATGAGCCAGAACCACACCAGGTAGCTGGCAAAGGCCACGATCACCGCCTGGAAGAACATCGACGCCCACAGGGCCGCCCCCCACTGCACCGGCCAGACCTCACCCCGCGCGGCGGAAGCGGCGGCCAAGGCGACGGCCGAGATCGCCAGTTGATAGAACAGTGTCTTTTCGGGCGAGGCCAGGCTGAGCCGGCTGCCGCGGATCGCCAGGGTGGTGGCGCCCCACAGCACCGCCGCCACCACGGCCAGGGCATCGCCGATCCACTGCTGATCGCCATCGCGGCCGGCGCTCATCAGGCCTTCGCTGAATGCCAGCACCACCGCGCCAAAACCCAGCGCCAGGCCGGCGATCTGCGCCGGCGCCAGCCGTTCGGTGCGCGCAATGAAGGGCATGCCGGCCGCCACCACAAAGGGCGACAGATAGACCAGCACGACCAGCCGCGACGCGGTGGTGTAGCCCAGCCCGACGTAGATGCAGACGAATTCGGCGGCAAACAGCAGGCCGGCGAGCAGGCCACCCGGCAGCGTGCCGTCGCGCTGGAACAGCGGCGTCCCGCGGTGCGCCGCCCAGGCCCAGACCAGCAGGGCCGCGACACCGGATCGCAGGGCGGCCTGCATCACCGGGGGCATCAGCGGCAGCGTGGCCTTGGCGACGATCTGCTGCAGGCCCCAGATGGCGCAGCAGCCCAGCAGCAGCAGCATGGCGCGGGAGTCGAGGTGGGCGCGTCGGTCAGTCATCCGATGATTGTGCCCGCTGCACGATTTCAGTGCAGGACGCCGCTCAGCGCACCCGCCGTGTTGTCTCCCGCACGACGAGCGACAGGGCCGGCGCATCGACCTGGGCCGTCTCGCCCTCGATCAGCCTGAGCAAGGCCGAGGCGGCCAGCCGCCCGGCATCGAACATCGGCTGGCGCACGGTGGTCAGCGGCGGGGTGGTGTAGAGCGAGCTCTGAAGATCGTCGAAGCCGATCAGCGAGATGTCCTCGGGCACCCGGATGCCCAGCCGGTACAGCGCCAGGCGGGCACCGTAGGCGGTCTGGTCGTTGGCGGCAAAGATGGCCGAGAACGACGCGCCGCTGTCCATCAGCCGGTTCACGCCGATGACGCCGGCAGGCTCCTTGAAGTTGCCCTCCACCACCAGCCGCTCGTCGAAGCGCAGCCCGGCTTCGTTCAGCGCACGGCGGTAGCCGGCAAGACGATCGACGGCATCGGCATGGTCCGGCGGGCCGGCGATGTGGGCGATGCTGCGGTGCCCCTGCTCGATCAGGTGGCGTGTCGCGAGGTAACCGCCGTGTTCACTGTCCAGCCGGAAGGCCAGCGCCCGCGGTGCCGAGAACTCGTGTCCGGTGGCCACCAGCGGCACATGGTCGGAAAACTGCAGCAGCTCCTCGTTCGACAGCCGCCCGAACAGGACGATCATGCCGTCGACCTGCCGCGCGAGCAGCCGCCGGATGCGGTCGGATTCTTCGGCGGGGTTCCAGTGGCCGCTGGCGATCAGCGGCTCGTAGCCGGTGCCCGCCAGCGCCGCCTCGACCCCAAGCAGGGTCTCCGCAAAAAAGGGACTGTCGACGTCCTGCGTGAGCACGCCCACCATCATCGAGCGCCCTCGTTTGAGGCTCTGGGCCAGCAGATTGGGCTTGAAGTTGAGCGCGCGGATCGCCTCCTCCACCGCCTGCCGCTTGGCCGACGACACCCGGGTGCCGCCGTTGAGGATGCGCGACACCGTCGCCGGTGACACGCCCGCCGCACGCGCCACCTCGAGCAGGGTGGCGGTACCACCGGGTTCACGGGGAGTTTTGCTCATCGTTTTCATGAAGACTGCTGCTTCCAGCTTTCGGACAGGCGCATTGTACATCTACTGGTTTTCCCTTGTTTGACAGCCACTTGCAGGTACAAAAAGGGTACATCCGTTGACATGCACGAGATGTGTGTGTCCAATTCAGTTCTGAAAACGATTTCACACGCGGCGACTGCGCCGCCAGCCCCAAGGAGACCTTCCGTGCCCACGAGCCGACCGGACACCCTGTCCGAGCTGACCCACCTGCCGGCCGATGCCGCGATGCGCCGCCCGGACTTCCTGTTCGGCGTGGCCACGGCGGCCTTCCAGATCGAAGGCGCCACCCAGGCCGACGGCCGCCTGCCGTCGATCTGGGACACCTTCTGCCAGACGCCGGGCAAGGTGCTGCACGGCGACACCGGCGAGCCGGCCTGCGACCACTACCACCGCTGGCATGAAGACGTCGAGCTGATCGCCGGGCTGGGGGTGGACGCCTACCGGCTGTCGATCGCCTGGCCCCGCGTGATGGACGAGCACGGCCGCCCCAACCACAAGGGCCTGGACTTCTACAAGCGGCTGCTCGACGCGCTCGAGGCGCGTGGCCTGCAGCGTTACGTCACGCTGTATCACTGGGACCTGCCGCAGTGGCTGCAGGACCGCGGCGGCTGGCTCAACCGCGAGACCGCCTGGCGTTTTGCCGACTATGCCGACCTGATGAGCCGCGAGCTGGCCGGGCGCGTCACCGCCTGGGCCACGCTGAACGAGCCGTGGTGCTCGGCTTACCTCGGCCACGGCAACGGCCACCATGCGCCCGGCCTGCAGTCCACGCGCATGGCCACCCAGGCGCTGCACCATCTGCTGCTGGGCCACGGCCTGGCCCTGCCGGCCCTGCAGGCCAACGATGCCCTGGCGCGCCGCGGCATCGTGGCCAACGTCGGCTCGGCCGCACCGGCCAGCGACAGCGCCCGGGACATCGAGGCCGCCCGCCTGTTCGAGGTGCAGCACAACCGCTGGATCCTCGACCCGTTGCTCGGCCGCGGCTACCCCGACGAACTGTTCGACTTGTGGCCGGGCACCGAACCGCTGGTGCTCGACGGCGACATGGACACCATCGCACAGCCGCTGGACTTCCTGGGCATCAACTACTACTTCCGCACGCATGTCGAAAGCGACGGTGCGCACCGTTATCGCGAGGTGCACCTCGACGGGCTGGAGCGCACGCAGATGGGCTGGGAGGTCCACCCCGACAGCCTGCGCCGCCTGCTGGTGGACTTCCATCGCCGCTACGACAACCTGCCGCCGGTCTACATCACCGAAAACGGCGCCGCATTCGACGACCGCATGACCGGGGGCCAGGTGCACGACACCCAGCGCATCGGCTTCATCGACCGGCACCTGGCCGCCGTGGACGCCGCGATGCGCGAAGGCGTGGACGTGCGGGGCTACTTCGTGTGGTCACTGATGGACAACTTCGAGTGGGCCTTCGGCTACGAGCGCCGCTTCGGCATCGTGCATGTCGACTACACCACCCAGACCCGCACCCTGAAGGACAGCGCCCTCGCCCTGCAGGCCTTCATGGCCTCGCGCCGGCATCGGGGCTGATCCGGCTTTTCACATCGACGACGGAGCTTCAAGCTCGCAACCTGAGGAGACCCGAATGACCACGACCCTGCGCCGCACCCCGCTGCGGACTGCCCTGCATCGCACCCTGGCCGCCGCCTTGCTGGCGGGCGGCGCGATCAGCGCACACGCCCAAGCCCCCAAGGCCGAAGTGATCCACTGGTGGACGTCCGGCGGCGAGTCTGCCGCGATGAAGGAACTGGCTGACGCCTACAAGGCCGCCGGCGGCACCTGGGTGGACAGCGCCGTGGCGGGTGGCGAAGCCGCGCGTGCGGCCGCCATCAACCGCATCGTCGGCGGCAATCCGTCCACCGCAGCGCAGTTCAACACCTCCAAGCAGTTCCACGACATCATCGACGAGGGCCTGCTGAACCATGTCGACGCGGTGGCGCAAAAGGAAGGCTGGGACAAGCTGCTGCCCGCTCCCATCCTGAACAGCATCAAGGTCAAGGGCCACTACTACGCGGTGCCGGTGAACATCCACATGCCCGGCTGGTTCTGGTACTCCAAGCCGGCCTTTGCCAAGGCCGGACTGACGCAGGAGCCGCGCACCGTCGAGGAGCTGTTCGCCGCGCTCGACAAGCTCAAGGCCGCCGGTGTGGTGCCGCTGGCGCTGGGCGGCCAGGCCTGGCAGGAAAAGATCACCTTCGACGCGATGCTGGCCAACGTGGGCGGCGCCGATCTTTTCCTGAAGGTCTATCGCGATCGCGACCAGGCTGCTGTGAACTCCGAGGCTTTCCGCAAGGTGCTGGCCAGCTTCAAGCGCCTGCGTGCCTATGTGGACCCTGGCTCGCCCGGGCGCAACTGGAACGACGCGACCTCGATGGTGATCTCGGGCAAGGCCGGCATCCAGATCATGGGCGACTGGGCCAAGGGCGAGTTCAGTGCGGCGCGCCAGGTGGCCGGCAAGGACTTCGGCTGCTTCCCGGGCCTGGGCGACAAGTCGCCGTACATCATCTCCGGCGACGTGTTCGTGTTCCCCAAGACGACCGACCCGGCCGCCATCCGGGCCCAGCATCTGCTGGCCAGCACGATGACGTCGCCGGTCACGCAGGTGGCCTTCAACAACAAGAAGGGCTCGATCCCGATCCGCACCGACGTCAACGTGGCGGCGATGGACATCTGCGCCCAGGCAGGGATGCGCATCATGCAGGACCGCAGCCGCCACCTGCCCCATGCCGAGATGCTGGTCACGCCCGACATGAACGGCGCCCTGCAGGACATCATCACGAAGTTCTGGAACAACAACCAGTCGGTCGACGACGCCGTGAAGGCCTTCGGCGCAGCGCTGAAGGGTTGAGTTCTGCCCGCGCCGTGTGGCGGCCCGCAGGCCTCGCACGGCGCATTCCCCGGAGTCAACATGCTCGCCAGGCCCTCAGGCCCCCTCGTGCCCGCCGGAACGCGACACCGGCCCGCCCTTGCTGCCATCCGGCGCCACTGGGCGGTCTGGACCGCCTTGCTGCCGATGGCCGCCACCGTCGTCTTCGCCTACATCGGCACCGTGGTGTGGTCGGTGTGGATCTCCTTCACCGGCTCGCGCACCCTGCCCAACGGCAGCTTTGTCGGGCTCGCGCAGTACGTGCGGCTGTTCGAGACCGAACGCTGGCTCGTGTCGCTGCACAACGTGGCCCTCTTCGGTGTGCTGTTCATCCTGGCCTGCCTGGTGCTGGGCTTCCTGCTGGCGGTCTTCATCGACCAGCAGGTGGCCGGCGAGGGGCTGTGGCGCACGGTGTTCCTCTACCCCTATGCGATGTCCTTCGTGGCCACCGGCCTGATCTGGCAGTGGATGCTCAACCCCGAGCTGGGCCTGCAGGCCACCGTGCGCGGCTGGGGCCTGGAGGACTTCCGGTTCGACTGGATCATCAGCCAGGACCGTGTGATCTATGCCGTGGTCATCGCCGCCGTCTGGCAGGCCTCGGGGCTGGTGATGGCGCTGATGCTGGCCGGGCTGCGCGGCATCGATGACGGCATCTGGAAGGCCGCGCGCATCGACGGCATTCCGCGCTGGCGCGTCTACCTGAGCATCGTGATCCCGATGATGGGGCCGTCGTTCGTGACCGCCTTCGTGCTGCTGGCCGTGGGGGTGGTCAAGGTCTACGACGTGGTCGTGGCGATGACCCAGGGCGGGCCCGGCACGGCCAGCGAGGTGCCGGCCAAGTTCATCATGGATCACCTCTTCGGTCGCGCCAACGTGGGGCTGGCCTCGGCCGCCTCGACGGTGCTGCTGCTCACGGTGCTGGCACTGCTGGCGCCGTGGCTGTACGCCCGCAGCCAGGCGGCGCGGCGCGGCGCCGCGGGAGGCAAGGCATGAGCGCGCCGGTGTCGACCTCCCTCACGCCGCCGGCGGAGCGCACCGGCCAGGCCCCTGCACGCACGCGCAGCCGTCCGCGGCGTTCGGCCTGGACGCCCGCCCGCCTGGGGCTGTATGCCTTCTTGCTGTCGTGCGCGGTGTTTTTCCTGCTGCCGCTGTACGTGATGCTGGCCACCTCGTTCAAGCCGATGGAGGAGATCCGCCTGGGGCAGATCTTCTCGCTGCCGGTGAGCTTCACGGTCGAGCCCTGGATGGTGGCCTGGGCATCCGCGTGCACCGGACTGCAGTGCGAGGGCATCCGCACCGGCTTCGTCAACTCGGTGCTGATCGTCGTGCCCAGCACAGCCCTGTCCATCCTGGTGGGCGCGATCAACGGCTACGCGCTGTCGTTCTGGCGCCCGCGCGGCGGCGCCTGGCTGCTCGGCGTGCTGATGGTGGGCGCCTTCGTTCCCTACCAGGTGCTGATGTTCCCGCTGGTGCGCGCGTTTGCCTCGCTGTCGCTGTTCGGCACGCTGCCGGGCATCGTGCTGATCCACACCCTGTTCGGCATGCCGGTGATGACGCTGCTGTTCCGCAACTACTACGCCAGCCTGCCGATGGAGCTGTTCAAGGCGGCGCGCATCGACGGTGGCGGCTTCTGGCGCATCTTCTTCCAGCTGATGCTGCCGATGTCGGTGCCCATCATCGTGGTGGCGGTGATCATGCAGGTCACGGCGATCTGGAACGACTTCATCCTGGGCCTGGTCTTTGCCGGGCGCGACAACCTGCCGATGACGGTGCAGTTGAACAACATCATCAACACCACCACCGGCGAACGTCTCTACAACGTCAACATGGCGGCCACGCTGCTCACCTCGCTGGTGCCGCTTGTCATCTATCTCGTCTCCGGTCGCTGGTTCGTGCGTGGCATCGCATCCGGCGGCGTGAAAGGCTGATCCGTGTCCAGTGTCCGCATCGAAGCCCTGCAAGTCCGCATGGGCCCGCTCACCATCCTCGAGAACCTGCACCTGGACGTGCACGAGGGCGAGTTCCTGGTGTTGCTGGGCCCGTCGGGCTGCGGCAAGTCCACCCTGCTGCATTCGATCGCCGGGCTGCTCGACGTGCACGACGGCCGCATCGAGATCGCCGGCGAAGACGTCACCTGGGCCGACCCGAAGGACCGCTCCATCGGCATGGTGTTCCAGTCGTATGCGCTCTACCCGACGATGAACGTCGAGCGCA
>CAMLSD010000120.1 GCA_946482595.1 uncultured Comamonadaceae bacterium | reverse complement strand
GGTGAGCCGGCCCTGCGGGAAGTTGTAGGTGCGGATGCGGTCGCTGCGGTCGCCGGTGCCGATCAGGCTCTTGCGGGTGGCCGCCTCGCGGGCCTGGCGTTGGCTGCGTTCACGCTCGCGCAGGCGCGCGGCCAGCACGGCCATCGCCTTGGCCCGGTTGCGGTGCTGTGAGCGGTCATCCTGGCATTCGGCCACGAGTCCGGTGGGCAGGTGGGTGATGCGGATCGCCGAGTCGGTCTTGTTGACGTGCTGCCCGCCCGCACCACTGGCGCGGAAGGTGTCGATGCGCAACTCGGCTGGGTTGAGGTGGATCTCCTCCGCTTCGTCGGGCTCGGGCATCACCGCCACCGTGCAGGCACTGGTGTGGATGCGGCCCTGGGTTTCGGTCGCCGGCACGCGCTGGACCCGGTGGCCGCCCGACTCGTATTTGAGGTGGCCGTAGACCTCGTCACCCTCGATGCGCACCACCACTTCCTTGTAGCCACCGAGGTCGGAATCGCTGGCCGACATGATCTCGGTCTTCCAGCCCTGGCGCTCGGCGTGGCGCAGGTACATGCGCAGCAGATCGGCAGCAAACAGGGCCGATTCGTCGCCGCCGGTGCCGGCGCGGATCTCGAGGAAGGCTGGGCGGGTGTCGTCGGGATCGCGCGGCAGCAGTGCCCGCTGCAGTTCGGCCGCCAGGCGTTGCAGGTCGTCCTGGGCCTGGGCGACTTCCTCGCGTGCCATGTCCGCGAGTTCCGGGTCGCTCAGCATGTCCTGGGCGGCCGCCAGGTCGCGTTCTCGCTGGAGAAAGCGCTCATAGCGCTGGGCCACGGCACTGACTTCGGCATGCTCGCGCGTGAGGCCGCGGAAGCGGGTGATGTCGGCCACCACGTCGGGGGCAGCCAGCACGGCGTCCAGGTCCTGCAGGCGCTGCAGGTAGCGGTCGAGCTGCTGGCGAAGGGGAGCTTTCATGGCAGGTGGCGGCAAGGGCAGGCGGGGCAGGGCGGCCAGGGACGACCGCAGCGGGAGGCTGCCTGCCGTGGGGGCGGCAGCCTGACGGGTGCCCGTCGCTAACGCTTGTCGTCGGTGGAGCGCCCGGGAGTCGGGCCGCTCGCGCCGCGCAGAAACAGGCGGGAGACCGTCTGCGCGAGCTGCTCACGTTGCGGCACCGGGGCCGTGTTCAGTTCGGCCAGGGTGCCGTGGAGCATCTTCTGGGTCAGCCCGCGCGACAGAGCATCGAGCACGGCTTCGAGGTCTTCCCCACGCGCGATCGCCTTGCGCGCCCGGGCCAGCTCGGCCGCGCGCCATTCGTCGGCCTGGGCGTTCAGGGCCTGGATCAGCGGCACGGTGGCGCGCTGGTCCATCCAGTGCACGAAACTCTGCACGCCGGTCTCGATGATGGCTTCGGCTTGCGCCACGGCGGCCTGACGCTTTTCGCCGGCGGTCTGCACGGCGGCGGCGAGATCGTCGACGGTGTACAGATAGATGTCGTCCAGTTCGGCCACTTCGGGCTCGATGTCGCGTGGCACGGCCAGATCGACCATGAACATCGGGCGGTGCCGGCGAGCCTTGAGCGCCCGCTCGACCGCCCCCAGGCCGATGATGGGCAGCGAGCTGGCCGTGCAGGAGATGACGGCGTCGAACTCGGACAGCCGGTTGGGCAGGTCAGCCAGTCGGATGGCCTCGGCACCGAAGTGCGCCGCCAGCTTCTCGCCGCGTTCAATCGTGCGGTTGGCCACCGCCATGCCCCGGGGCGATCGTGCCGCAAAATGGGTGGCGGCCAGCTCGATCATCTCGCCCGCGCCGACAAACAGGATGCGGATGTCGCGCAGGTCCTCGAACAACTGGCCCGCCAGCCGCACGGCCGCTGCCGCCATGCTGATCGAGTGGGCACCGATTTCGGTGGAAGTGCGCACTTCCTTGGCCACGGCAAAGGAGCGCTGGAACAGCTGGTGCAGGGTCGAACCCAGGGTGCCGGCCGATTCCGCCTCGCGCACGGCCTGCTTCATCTGGCCCAGGATCTGCGGCTCACCCAGCACCATGGAATCCAGCCCGCTGGCCACGCGAAACGCGTGCCGGGCGGCCTGCGGCCCCTGCAGCACATAGGCATGCTGCGACAGATGCGCGCTGCTGACCCCCCCGGTCTGGGCCAGCCACTCGATGGCCGGCGAGAGCAGGTCAGGCGGGGCGGCGCAGTACAGTTCGGTCCGGTTGCAGGTGGAGATCAGCGCCGCCTCGGGCTTGATGCTCAGGCGCTCACGCAGGCTGTGCAGCGTCGGGCCCACCTGTTCGAGCGTGAACGCGAACCGCCCGCGCAGGTCGACGGGGGCGGTGGTGTGGTTGAGGCCGAGGGCGAAAACGCTCATGCAACGGATTATAAAATTTCAAGCGGTTTCAAGCACTTTGCCACTTCCGCCGGGCTTGATGGACATCAAGAATGAAAAGCACGCATGAGCCCTCTTGACTTCGCCTGGCACATTCTCAACCTGATGCTCCCCGCTGCAGGCGTGGCAGGGATCACCGTGGCCCTGGCCCGACTGGTCTGGTGGCGGCGGCTGCGCGCGGTGCCCTGGCGACGGATGCTGGGCTGGGCCGGGGCGGCTTCGCTGGCAGCCCTGCTGTCAGGGCTGGTGGTCTGGGGAAGGGATGGTGCAATGTACACCTATGCGGCCATGGTGCTGTTCACCGCGGTTGCGGTGCTGATCAGCGGCTTCGGCTGGCGCGCCAGTGACTGAGCCAGGCGTTGCCGGCTGGGTGGCACGGGTCAGGTGGGGCTGCCGTCTTGCCTGGGCCTGCTGGGCGCTGCTGGCCGGCCTGTGGATGACCCTGCCCGCCGTGGCCGTCGCGGCGCCACCGGGCGTGATCACGCTCGCACTTCCGGCCGCCCACCCGCTGGCCTTGTCGCGCAGCGCTGAGGTGCTGGTCGACCGAACGGGCCAGATGAGCGCCCGCCAGGCCTGGGACTCATCCGACTGGCAACGTGGGGACAGCCTGCGTGAACTGCCCGCAGATCCGGCGCGGGTCTGGTTGCGCTGGCGCATTCGTGCGGTCACGCCGGTCGAGGCCGTGCTCGAGCTGCCCGGCTCCGTGCAGGCGCAGGCGGTGCTGCATCTCGCGCAGGGCGCGGGCTCGGCATGGTCGAGCCAGTCGGCCGGCGACAGCGTGGCCTCGGCACAATGGCCGATCCACGCGCCGCGGGTGGCGTTTCCGGTCTTGCTGGGGCCCGATACCCGTCTGCTGCTGCAGCTGGGTCACCGCGACCGGTTCGGCGTGCGGCCCTTGCTGTGGTCGCAGTCGGGCTATGAGGCGCAGCGGTCCCAGGGGCTGCTCTGGATGGGCCTGTTCCTCGGAGTGGTGGCGATGGCGCTGGCGTACGCGCTGGGCGAGGCGCTGCTGCGGGGCGATGCCGTCAACGGCTGGTATGCGCTGCATGTGCTGCTGATGGCGGTGTTCCAGATGGTCAGCACCGGGTTCGCCCGCATGTACCTGATCGACAACGATGCCGAGCTGTCGCGCGCGGCGCGGCTGATCGTCGGCACGCTGCTTGCGGCGGCCAGCCTGATGTTTGCGCGCCGGCTGCTGCCGCGGGCATTTGGCGGCTCCCGGGCCGACGCCTGGGCGCTGGTCGTGGCTGCCTTCGGCGTGCTGCTCACCGCCGCGTATGTGGTCTGGCCCGGGGTGGCGGGTGTGGCCCAGGTCAGCGCGGCCCAGCAGGGCTACTACCTGCTGGTGCTGGCCACGGTCGCCGTGTTGCTGTGGGCGGTGCGCGGCGTGCGCCTGCCCTACATCGGCTGGTATGCCGCCGCCTTTGCGGCCGCTGCGGCCGGGCTGGCGCTCGAAGTGGCTGCTGACCGCGGCTGGCTGGGGGGCTGGCGGTTCGACGGCCATGCCGCCCTGGCCGGGGCAGCGCTGGAGATCGTCGTGATGACCTATGCGCTGAACTTCAGCGCCCGCGACATGTTGCACGACCCGGGTTCCCGGCGCGAAGGCGCCCGGCTGGATCGCTGGACCGGCCTGCTGCATGGCGGTGAGCTGCCGGGGGTGCTGATGTCACTGTCGGTGCGCGCCTTGCGCATGAACACGCTGGGTGCGGTCGTGATGCTGCGGCTGGCCAACCTGGAGGACCTGCAGCGTGCCCATGGCTCGGCGATCACCGAGTCGGTGATGAAGGCCTGTGCCCGGGTCCTGCGTGAGGCCTGCAGTCCGGCCGATGTGCCGATGCGGCTGGACGACGCACGTTTTGTGGTCGTGCTCGAACAGATCCAGAGCCACAGCGAGGCGGAGGCTCTGACGCAGCGCATGCTCGATCTGGGCTTGCAGCATCACCCCGAACTGCCCGCGCTGGAGCAATTGCATCTGCATGCGGCCATTGCCTATGTGCCGCAGGATCTCAAGGGCCGGCCCCAGGCCCTGCTGGACCGGCTGGACCAGGCGGTCCAGCAGATCCGGCGTGGCAGCGGGTCGTTGATCCGCCACCTCTGAACGGCGCCGGTGCCCGGGGGCGAGCTCAGGCTGCGAGCGCCTCGCCCTTGACCAGCACCTCGCCGCGCAGCGAGTGAGGGAGCGCCTGGGTGATGCGCACATCGATCATCTGGCCGACCAGGCGTGCGGCGTTCGGCCCGCCGGGGAAGTTGACGATGCGGTTGCATTCGGTCCGGCCCATCAGCTCGGCGGCGTCCTTCTTCGAGGGGCCTTCGACCAGGATGCGCTGCACCGTGCCGACCCGGCTTTCGCTGATGCGGCGCACGTTGTCCTCGATGGTGGCCTGCAGGTGCTGCAGGCGCTTGAGCTTCACCTCGCGCGGTGTCAGGTCTTCCAGTGCCGCGGCCGGGGTGCCCGGGCGCGGGCTGAACACAAAGCTGAAGCTGCTGTCGTAGCCGACATCTTCGATGAGCTTCATCATGCGGGCGAAGTCGTCGTCGGTCTCGCCGGGAAAGCCCACGATGAAGTCGCTGGACAGGCTCAGGCCCGGACGCACGGCCCGCAGCTTGCGGATGGTGCTCTTGTACTCGAGCGCGGTGTAGCCGCGCTTCATCGCCATCAGGATGCGGTCGCTGCCATGCTGAACCGGCAGGTGCAGGTGGCTGACGAGCTGAGGCACGCGCGCGTAGACGTCGATCAGGCGCTGGGTGAACTCGTTCGGATGGCTCGTGGTGTAGCGGATGCGCTCGACGCCGGGGATGTCGGCGATGTACTCGATCAGCAGCGCGAAGTCGGCAATCTCGCTGGTGTCGCCCATGCGGCCGCGATAGGCATTCACGTTCTGGCCGAGCAGCGTGATTTCCTTCACGCCCTGGTCGACCAGGCCGGCCACCTCGACCAGCACGTCTTCGAAGGGGCGCGACACCTCTTCACCGCGGGTGTACGGCACCACGCAGTAGCTGCAGTACTTGGAGCAGCCTTCCATGATCGAGACAAAGGCGCTGGCGCCCTCGACCCGGGCGGGGGGCAGGTGGTCGAACTTCTCGATCTCGGGGAAGCTGATGTCCACCTGCGGGCGACGCTGTTCGTCGCGGCGCTCGAGCATCTCGGGCAGCCGGTGCAGGGTCTGGGGGCCGAACACCACGTCCACATAGGGTGCCCGCTCGATGATGGCCGCGCCTTCCTGGCTGGCCACGCAGCCCCCCACGCCGATCTTCACGCCGCGCGCCTTGAGGTGCTTGATGCGGCCCAGGTCACTGAAGACCTTCTCCTGGGCCTTTTCGCGCACCGAGCAGGTGTTGAACAGGATCAGGTCAGCCGACTCGGGGTCGTTGGTGGGTTCGTAGCCTTGCGCGGCGCGCAGCACGTCGGCCATCTTGTCCGAGTCGTACTCGTTCATCTGGCAGCCGAACGTCTTGATGTAAACCTTCTTGCTCATGATGCGTCCTGATCAGCGCTGGGTCCAGGTGCGGGTGGGCGGGTCGAATGCCCAGGTGCCGGCCTCTTCGCGGGTGCTGGGCCAGGGGCGGGAGGCTTCGTCCGGACGCAGGATCCAGACGTCCTTGACCAGGCCCTGGAAGTCGACGGTGTAGTGCACCAGCAGCTTGTGCCCGACCAGCCCGGCCGACAGCACGATGATGTTGTTCTGGCCGCGGATGCGGGCGCCGGGCGCGAGGCGGGCATCGCGCCCGTTGATCAGCGCCAGCGGCGGCTGGGTGACGACCAGTTCGCCGCGCAGCGCATCGCGCGGGAAGTCGCGCTGGAGGTGGCCTTGCCGCTGCAGCGGCACGCTCGGGGCCGAGGCGGCCGAAGCAGCAGGTGCCGTCGGGGCCTGTGCCAGCGCGAGGGCGGGTGCCATCGCGGCCACGCAGGTGGCCAGCAGGCGGGCAGGCAGCAGCGCGGGCAGGGTACGCGCGCGAAGGACACAGCGAGACATGGTGTTGATCCAGCGGCTGTTGAACAAGCCCCACAGTATCGGGCACGAGGCCCGCGCCGTGGGTATCCAAAACAAACGGCCCCAGTCGTTCAACTGGGGCCGCTGTGCACTTGTTGCGCGTGCATCTTGTGCACGAGGCGATTCTGGTGGCGCTTCAGGGATTCGAACCCCGGACCTGCGGATTATGATTCCGTCGCTCTAACCGGCTGAGCTAAAGCGCCTGAGCCCGCCATTATATGCACGATTTTGCTTTTGCCAAGCTCGGCCTGGCATCTGGCGAATCCAGGCACCCCGGAGTCAGCCGTGCAGCCGGCTGTTGCGCGGCACGCTGGCAAGCAGGAACTCCATCTGGTCGGCCAGGATGCGTCGACCGCGCAGGATCATGTCCTCATGCAGGCTGGGCACGTAGGGCAGGTACATCAGCGTCATCCGGGCTTCTTCCGGGAGGCGGCTGCCCTTGTGGCCGTTGCAGCTGCGGCATGCGGTGATGCAGTTCATCCAGGTGTCCTGCCCGCCGCGCGAGGTGGGCACGATGTGCTCCCGGGTGAGGTCGTCAGCGTGGAACTGGCCGCCGCAGTAGGCGCAGACATGCCGGTCGCGCACGAACAGCTTGGTGTTCGACAGCGCGGGCACCTGCCGCCAGGCCCGTGACGGAATCGCGCCACGCACCGCGATGATGGGATGCAGTTCGATGCGCGACTGCATGCCGCTGACACGCTGGATGCCGCCGCGCAGCACCAGGAAGGGATCGCCCAGCGTCCAGGCGACGCCGTCGCTGGCATAGAGGGTGGCCGCTTCCTTGGGAGAGATCCACGATTGCGGGCGGCCTGATACGTCGAGTTGCAGGACGTCCATGGCAAGGCACCTGGTTGTGTCGGTGCGTGGCCCATCGCCGTATCGACAAGACGAGGTCAGCCTGCACCGACTGTGCCCAGCATATTGCAAGATGCGTTCCGGGCTCAATAGGGGTCGGCCTGCCCCATGCATGCGAGCAACGCCACGGCATTGCCATGGCGCTGTCATCAGGCGGAAACGCGTGTGTGATCGCCGCAGGACGAGCCTGACCCGGCCGGGCAGCGGCCGGCGGCGGCGATCAGATCCCCATGATCTTCATGGCCTTGGCCAGGGTGTCCACCGATTCCTGGTGCTTGCCTTCCTTGTGCAGCCGCTCGCCTTCGGCCCGCAGCTTCTTGACTTCGTCCATCTGCGGCGCACTGAGCTTGGCGCTGGCCATGGCCGCGTCGATCTTTTTCATGTCGGCGGGGCAATGGAATGCCATGGCCGAGGAACTGGCCAGGGCCAGGAAGCCAACCAGAAAACGGGTCTTCATGTCGTCTCCTCTGCGGGGGTGGCGAGAGCAGGGCCGCACGGTGGGGCCGCGAAGCATTTAAGCACCGCCCGTGCCGCACTCCAAGCCCCGGGGCAAAGCACCTGATGCAGCCGCGGGATTGGGCGGCGTGCCCCGATGCCAGGCCGTGCAAGCGGACCGTCGCGGCGGCTCCCTACAATGCCCCGATGACCTTCCCGATCCTCCAAGGCAGGCTGGCCGCCGTCTGGCTGCTGAGCTGCGCCCTCGCATGGCCTGAGGCCCGGTCCCAGGGGGCCGATCCGCCACCGGCCGCCCCGAATGTGCAGACGATGCCAGCGACCCCGGGCGCAGCCGCTGCATCAGCACCCGAGCCGGTGGCTGCCGTGTCGGCCTCCGCCCAGCGGGTGTACGAGCGCAGTCGGGCCCAGCTGGTGCAGGTGCGGACCCTGCTGAAGGGTCAGTCCAGCCAGGCCACGGTCGGTTCGGCCTTTGTGGTCACCGCGGACGGACACCTGATCACCAACTATCACGTCGTCAGCCAGGCTGCCTTGCAGCCGCAGCGCTACCGCCTGGTCTACAGCACGTCGGACGGCAAGGAGGGGCCGCTGGAGGTGCTGGCGTTCGACGCAGTGCACGATCTGGCCCTGGTCCGGGCGAGCGAAGGGGGCCTTCAGGGCCAGCGCCCGATGGTGTTCCGTGCGGCGGACCGGCCGCTGTCCAAGGGCGAGCGGATCTATTCGCTGGGCAATCCGCTGGATGTCGGATTTGCCGTGCTTGAAGGCAACTACAACGGGCTGGTCGAGCGCAGCTTCTATCCGAACATCTTCTTTGCCGGTGCGCTCAACCCGGGGATGAGCGGCGGGCCGGCGCTGGACGAGCGCGGCGAGGTCATCGGGGTGAACGTCGCCACTCGGCGTGACGGACAGCAGGTGAGCTTTCTCGTGCCGGCCGAATACGCCCAGGCGCTGCTGGCCTCAGGCCGCGAGGCGGCACCGTTCACCGAGCCGGTGTACCCGCAGCTCACGGCCCAGCTGCTGAACCACCAGCAACTGCTCACCGAGCGCTTTCTCGCACAGCCCTGGCGGCCGGCCAGCCATCCACGCTACCGCATTCCCGTACCGCCCGACACCTTCATGCGTTGCTGGGGCAACACCACCGCGGCCGATGCCAAGGGGCTGGAGTTCGAGCGCTCCGACTGCGAGATGGACACCCACATCTTCGTGTCCGACTGGCTCTATACCGGCGGCCTCAGCGTGCGCCATGAGGCCTACGATGGCCGCAAGCTGGGCGCGTTGCGCTTCTCGTCGCAATACTCGCGCAGCTTTCGCAACGAGTCCTTCGGTGAGCGCAGCAACCGCAACCGCACCGCTGCGCAGTGCCGCGAGCGGTTTGTCGATCGCCAGGGCCTGCCACTGCGTGCCGTGTTGTGCATGACGGCCTACAAGAAGCTGCCCGGGCTGTATGACCTGAGCGTGCTGGTGGCCACGCTGGACCAGTCCAGCGCGGGCGTGCAGGGGCGTTTCGACGCGCGTGGCGTGAGCTTTTCGAATGCGATGCGGCTGGCCGAGCACTATCTGGAGGGCTACGCGTGGACAAACTAGCCGTGGTCGAGGTGCTGGACCGTGACGGGCGGGTGCGCAGCATCCACCCCGTGCATTCCTGGCCGGTGCGCATGGGCCGCTCGCTGGATTGCGACGTGCTGCTCGACGACCCGCATGTCGCCCCCCTGCACCTGACCCTGACCGGCGCCGAGGGCGACACGGTCGATCTGCAGGTGGGCGAGACCGTCAACGGCGTGCAGTGCGCCCGCCAGCGTCTGAGCGCTGGCGAGACGGCGAAGCGCAAGGGTGGCGAAGAGTGGCTGCTGGGTCACACGCGGGTGCGAGTGCGCCTGAAGGACGACCCGCTTGCCCCGGAGCTGCCGGTGCCCCGGGCCAGCCGCTGGGGCTATGCGGCGCTGGCGGCCCTGCTGTGCGGGCTGGTGGGCTGGACCGCCTGGGAAACCTACCTGGACGCCGAACCCGGCGAGTTCCTGACCCAGTTCACACCGGTGACGGCCGGCTTGCTGGCGCTGGTGGCGGCCTGGAGCTTCCTCTGGGCCCTGGGCTCCAAGCTGTTCCAGCACCGCCTGGACTACCTCACGCATGTGCGCATCGCAAGTGCCGGTCTGCTGGGCTCGAGCCTGCTGGGTGCGGTGCTGGGCGTGCTGGCCTTCTCGACCTCGCTCGAAAGCCTGAGTCGCATCCGCGGCGCCACCGAAGCCATCGTGCTGGCGCTGGCGGTGTTTGCCCACCTGGTGGTCGTGATGCCGCAACGCCGGCGTGCCTTTGCCTGGATCGTCTCGGCCGGCGTGCTCACGGGGCTGAGCCTGACCGCCTTGCTGCAGTACAACCGCTCGGGGCGTCTGACCGAGGAGCTCTACCTCACCACGCTGCCTCCCCCGGCGTTCAGGCTGGCGCCGGCGGTGAGTCCGAAGGAGTTCATCGAGGAAGCCACGTCCTTGAAAGACAGCCTGGACCGCCGTGCCGCCGACGCCGACGATGCCGCCGATGCGGGTGAGGTGGGCGACGAAAGCCGGGCCGGTCGGCTGCGATAGTCCCTTCATGCGGCAGGGGTCAGCCGTGGCCAGCACGGGTGTCCTCTGCGCGTCCTGCCGGCGCCTTGCGCTGAACGTCCGCATGGCCGACACTTGGTGCGTGCACCGTACGGACAGCGCCTGAAGCGGGCTGGATCGGGCGGTAACGCGAGGGTTAACCCTCGATCCTGGCCGCCCGGCTGTGGTTTCTAGGGGCACTGCTCTAGAAATACCGTCTCTCCCTGCGTTGACCTGTCACGGAATTCTGCAAAATAGAACGATCGTTCGTTTTATTTCGAGGATGCCGTGAGCGCCTTGCCAGTTCCCCCCACGAAGACCAGCCGAGACGGCACGCGTGACAGCGCGCGCGGCCTGCAGAAGGGCCAGCAGACCAAGGCGGCGATCCTCGAGGCCGCGCTGGGGCTGGCGTCGCAGGTCGGCCTTGAAGGCCTGTCCATCGGCGCGCTGGCCGAGGTCACGCGCATGAGCAAGTCGGGCGTGTTCGCCCATTTCGGCTCCCGCGAGGAGCTCCAGATCTCGGTCATCCGCGAATACCACGCCAAGTTCGAGGAAGAGGTGTTCTTCCCGGCCATTCTCGAGCCGCGCGGCCTGCCGCGTCTGCGCGCACTGTTCGAGCGCTGGGTGCGCCGGGTGTCGGTCGAGATCGACTCGGGCTGCATCTACATCAGCGGTGCGGTCGAGTTCGACGACCGCCCCGGGCCCGTGCGCGACGCCCTGGCCGACATGGTGCTGACCTGGCACCGTGCGCTTGGCAAGGCGATTGCCATCTCGGTGGATGAGGGGCACCTCAAGCCCGACACCGATCCCATGCAGATGCTGTTCGAGTTGCACGGCCTCATCCTGGCCCTGCACCACGACGCGCGCTTCCTGCGCTCGCCCGGTTCGATCGACCGGGCGCGGCGCGGATTCGAATTTGTCGTCAGCCACTACGCAACCGAGTCGGCCCCGTCGGGCCCGCCGGCCGCGGCGCGCAAGACGAGCCGTTCTTCTCGCTAACCCTTTCCCCATCCAGGAGTCCTTCACATGGCCCAGTACACCCCGCCTCTGCGAGACATGCAGTTCCTCATGCACGAGGTGCTCGACGTCGTGGACGAACTCAAGGCGCTGCCCAAGCATGCCGACGTCGATGCCGACACGATCAACGCGGTGCTGGAAGAGGGTGGCAAGTTCGCGTCGCAGGTGATCTTCCCGCTCAACCAGAGCGGCGATGCCGAAGGCTGCACGCTGGACAAGACCACGCACGAGGTGAAGGCGCCCAAGGGCTTCAAGGAGGCGTATGCCCAGTACGTCGAAGGCGGCTGGCCGTCACTGAGCTGCGATCCCGAGTTCGGCGGCCAGGGCCTGCCGGTCACGGTGAACCAGTGCTTCTACGAGATGCTGAATTCGGCCAACCAGGCCTGGACGATGTACCCCGGCCTGTCGCACGGTGCGTACGAGGCCCTGCACGCCCACGGCACGCCCGAGCAGAAGCAGCTTTACCTGCCCAAGCTCACCAGCGGCCAGTGGACCGGCACGATGTGCCTGACCGAACCGCACTGCGGCACCGACCTGGGCCTGCTGCGCACCAAGGCCGAGCCGCAGGCTGACGGCACCTACCGCCTGACCGGCCAGAAGATCTTCATCTCTGCCGGTGAGCACGACCTGGCCGAGAACATCGTCCACCTGGTGCTGGCCCGCCTGCCCGATGCGCCCGAAGGCAGCAAGGGCATCTCGCTGTTCGTGGTGCCGAAGTTCCTGGTCAACGCCGATGGGTCGATCGGTGCGCGCAACGGCATCTTCTGCGCCGGGCTGGAGCACAAGATGGGCATCCACGGCAATGCGACCGCCCAGATGGTGCTCGAAGGCGCCGTGGGCACGCTGGTGGGCCAGCCCAACAAGGGCTTGGCCGCGATGTTCGTGATGATGAACGCCGCACGCCTGGGCGTGGGCAACCAGTCGCTCGGGCTGACCGAGGTGGCCTACCAGAATGCCGTGGCCTACGCGAAGGACCGCATCCAGATGCGTTCCCTGTCGGGGCCGAAGGCGCTGGACAAGCCGGCCGACCCGATCATCGTGCACCCTGACGTGCGCAAGATGCTGCTGACTGCACGTGCCTATGCCGAAGGCGGCCGCGCGATGGCGATCTACACCGCCCTGCAGCTCGACAAGGAGCTGTCCACCGACGACGAGGACGTGCGCCGCGACGCCGCCGACATCGTGGCGCTGCTCACGCCCATCATCAAGGCCTTCATCACCGACAACGGCTGGATCGCCACGTCGCACTGCATGCAGGTGTTCGGCGGCCACGGCTACATC
>CAMLSD010000119.1 GCA_946482595.1 uncultured Comamonadaceae bacterium | reverse complement strand
CAGGGCCAAAAAGGGCGAGTTCCGCAGCCACCTTGCAGCCGCGAGCACCGCAGGGCACCCCGCGCAGCGGGGCGCCATAGTCGGGGTCCCCTTCTTTGGGTTCCCTTTCTTGGGGACGCAAGAAAGGGAACTCGGCCGCCGGGCCGAGACCCGGCTCGCCCCGCCAGGGGCGAAACTCGGCGCCAGCAAACAACTGCGGCAGCACCTCGAAGCACCCTCTCCCCAACCCTCTCCCGCAGGCGGGAGAGGGAGTGACCCCCGGCTCGCCCTGGCAGGGGCGACACACGGCTCCACACACCACCGCAGCAGCGACTCGAAGCCCGCCCTCTCCCCAACCCTCTCCCTGGGAAGGAGAGGGAGCAAAGCGCAAGCCGCACGCCGGCACCCTCTGCACGACACGACCTGCGCGCCGTCCGCGGCCACCGTGCAGTCGCCCCCATCGACCCACCACCCGCTGCGCAGCGCCGCTGGCCGCCGGGCCGCCCGCACCTGGGCGCCGGCGGGCCAGTCTTCGGTGCGGACATCCAGCCCGGCAAAGATGCCGTACCCCGCACCGGCCTCGATCAACACCTTCCGTCTGCAGGCTTTCGCCCGCCCGGATCGCCCCCTGGGCCACGATGGAGCCGGTGCAACGCACACCCCAGCGGGCCTCGAGGTGCCCGCCGCATCGCAGGTGCCCGGCACTGACGATCCCCTGCCCGGCCTGCAGATGCCGGCCCACCACGATGTCTCCGCCCACGCGCAGGTCACCGCCGCAGCGCATGGCTCCGGCAACGAACAGTTCGCCGTCGACACGCGCGGCCCCCGACACGATCAGATCGCCGTCGCAGTACAGGTCAGCCCTGACCTGCAATTCGCCACAGTCGATGCCCTCGCCGACATGCACCGTGCCACCGCTGCGCAACGCACCACCGCAGCGCAGCCGGCCTTCGCAGCGCAGCCCGCTTGCGGCCGTGACCTTGTCGCCCGCCACGATGGCCTGGCCCACGCGGATCGCACCCCGGGCCCACAAGGACCCGCCCACACGCAGCAACTGGTCCACCTCGATCGCACCGCCCACCTCCAGCCCACCGGCCAGCACGCACGCAGCCCCCCCCGACATGGTCGCCGGTCTGGATCTCCCCCGTCGGCCCGATCTGGTCGAGCAGCCAGCACGCATCATTGACCCGGCCGGCGGCGACCAGCGCGTCGAGCAGGGCCTGATAGCGCGCCAGCCCCTGCCCGTGGCGCAGATACCAGCGGAAGCCATCCGCGCAGGGCTGCTTGGCGCGCAGCAGTTCGCGCCCGATGTCGGCGGCACTCATGCCCGGTCCTGCGGCGACCACCGCACACTGCCGGCCGCAAAGGCGCCCAGGGCGTCGCTGCGCGACGGTCGTTGTTCGCGCTGCGTCTCAGGGTCGGGCACCAGCAGCACGTCGCTGGCAGCCAGCCCGGCCAGCTCACCGGCCAGTGCGTCGCGGCGGGGCCAGCACAGGGCGGGCCGGTTGCGATGCCCGACCACGATCACATCGGGGCGAACCAGGGACTGCGCCTGCAGGACACCGTCCAGCACATGCGGCCCCCGCCGCACATGCATGCGGGCCTGCGCTGCATCGGCGCCCACCCGCTCGCACAGCTGGCGCATCGCCGTGTGGGCCAGGCGCAGGCGTTCGGCATGGTGCTGGCGCACCACCCAGTCGGGAATGTCCACCATCCTCATGATGTTCTCGTCATCGCTGCCGAGCACGTGCAGCAGGTGCAATTCGACCGGTTCGGCCAGGCTGCGCAGCACGCGCAAGGCCGCATCGCTGCGATGCGACAGGTCCACCGGCACCAGGGCGCGGTCGTAGCGGGCTGCGCCGTCGCGCCGCACCACCAGCACCGGCCCGGGCGCGTCGCGCAGCAGGCGCTCGGCGAGCGCCCGCCACCGCCATTGCCACCAGGGGCGGACCGGGTCGGCCGTCACCACCACGAGGGCGTGCGGGCCGCGCACCTGCCACGGTTGCGCGCTGGTGGCCACGCGGGTGTGCACGCTCAGGCCGGGCTGGCCGCGTGTGACCTGCTCGGCCAGCGCCTGAAGCTCCAGTCGATCCACGGCCTGGCGCTGTCCCTGGACAGACGCCACGCACAGGGTCAATGGGACACGCCAGGCCGCGGCCACGGCTGCGGCTCGCCGGGCTGGCTGCACGTCGGCCGTGGACGACAGCACGGCCAGGACGGAATTCGATTCGTTCATGCATGGCTCCGCCACGAAGCGGTTGTGACGCCTCAAGGCATGGAAGATCAGTGGTAGGGCCCGCCGCAGCGGCAGGCCCGCGGACCGCTCAGGTGTCGTAGTCGCCAGCCGCCTCGGGCTGGTGCTCGACGGCCGTGACCTGGGCACTGTGGACTTCACCGGTGGGACCGGCCCAGCGGATCCAGCGCCCCACACGCGTGCCCAGCAGGCTCAGGCCCAGCGGCGTGAGCACCGACACGCAACCATCGCCGAGGCCGGTGGACGAGGGATAACTCAGCGTCACCACAAAGGGGGGCTGCCCGGTCCGCGTGAGGCGCACGCGCGAGCGCATGGTCACCACGTCCGCATCGACGGTGATGGCATCGACGACCTCGGCGAGGTCGAGCAGATCCTGGGCCGCATCGGCCAGTCCCGGCGGCAAGGCCGTGGCCACACGAGGACGAAACAGCAGCGCCGACAGCCGGGCATGGTCGAGCCCGGTCAGCACACGTTCCTGTGCGAGAACTTCCATGAAGCACTCCTGAACGAAGTCGGGTCGTGCCCAGGACCGGGCACCCCGTATCGCGCGGGGGGTGGCCCGGCGACCGAGGTTTGCGCTATGCAGTGGGAAGAAGGTGGGTCGCCGGGCTCAAGGATGTGCGGCCAGTGCGGGCATGAACCCGGCACGGCCGCCACACGGCGCCCAGGCGCGCGCACCCGTCCGCCGGGAGGCGGAGCCAGTCGCCGGCAGGCGGCGCATGAGGGCAAAGGAGTGCGACATGATGAGCCGCAATGTAGCAGCGCTGCCGCCTGCCTGGCCAGCGGCGGGCCGATCTCGCACTGTGGCGTGCGGTCATTGTCCGGGCCGCGGCACGCGATGGCTGGCGCCCGCTGCCGGGCAGGCGCCTCAGTTTCGCAGCCGGCCACCATCGCCGATGATGCCGATCTCGGTGTAACGCGCGCCCGGCCCGCTCACCTTCGACAGGTCGATCACGAACCCGCCCAGATCAACCGGCCCCAGGCTGGACAACGCAGCCGTCACACGCGCCGGGGTGGGTGCATCACCGGCGCGCCGGATGGCCTGCACCAGCAGCTTGGCGGCGATGTAGCCCTCCAGCCCGGTCGACGAGGGCCGGGCCTCCGGCGGCCCGTACCTGGCCAGGGTCTGGCGATACTCCTGCACGATGGGCAACTGCAGGCGCGACACCGGCGGCACCACCTGCACCAGCCCCACCCCCCGCGCCAGCTCAGGGCCGACCATGGCCACGATGGACTCTGCATCGGAGGCCGAGCTGAAGATGAAAAGCGCCGCGCCACCGGCCTGGCGATACTGCTTGAGCAGCTCGGTGCCGGCACGCGGTGTACCGAACACGACGATGGTCTGCAGGTCGATCGCACGAAAGCGCGCGACGGCCGCGCTCACATCGGCACTGGCCGGGGCATACGACACCTCGGCCGAGAGCTTCAGCCCTTGCTGCCCGAGCTGATCGATGAGCTGGCGCGACGCATCCTCGCCGAAGGTGTCGTCCGCCCGCAGCAAGGCCACGCGCGTGATGCCCAGCGCCGCCAGCTGCCGCGCGATCGCACGGGCCTCGTCGGCCACACCGGCGCGCACGAACTGGATGTACGGACTGCGCAGGGCACGCACGCTGGCCGAGCCGGTGAAGGCGCCCACCACACTCGTCGACGACTTGCCGAGCAGGCCCGTGGTGTGCAGCTGCCCGTTGTGGGGCGCCCCCGTCACGTTCAGCAAGGCCAGCACGCCGTGTTCCTCGACCAGCTCGCGTGCATGGCGCAAGGTCTCCTCGGGCTTGAACGCATCGTCGCGCACCATCAGTTCCGCCTGGCGAGCGCCGAGCAGCCGCTCGGCATTCACACGTGCGAAGTAGGCCTGTGTGGCCTGGGTCAGTGCCGTGCCGAGCGACCCCGCCGGCCCGCTCAGCGGCGACACCTGCCCGATCGGCAGCGTGCTGGCCGCGGCGTGCTGCACCGAGGCGTTTGCAAGCACCATTCCCAACGCCATGGCAATGGTCACCATCCGGATCTTCATGTGGCTGGCTCCCGAGGTCACAGGCTGGAGGTGAGTTCAGGCACGGCCTCGAACAGGTCGGCTACCAGGCCGTAGTCGGCCACGCCGAAGATCGGGGCTTCCGGGTCGGTGTTGATGGCAACGATCAGCTTCGAGTCCTTCATGCCGGCCAGATGCTGGATCGCACCCGAGATGCCCACCGCGACATACAACTGGGGCGCCACGATCTTGCCGGTCTGGCCCACCTGCCAGTCGTTGGGTGCATACCCGGCATCGACTGCCGCGCGGCTGGCGCCCAGCGCCGCGCCCAGGCGATCCGCCAGGGGCAGCAGCACCTCGTCGAAGCGCTCGCGTGAGCCGAGTGCGCGCCCGCCCGAGACCACCACACGCGCCTCGCCCAGTTCCGGCCGCTCGCTGCGGGCGATCTCGCGGCCGACCAGCCTGCTGGCCCCGGTGTCTGCCACGACACTCACCGGTTCGACGCTGGCCGGGCTTGACGACGGCGGGGCCGCCTCGAAACCGGTGCTGCGCACGGTGATGACCTTGACCTCGTCGATGCTCTGCACGCGGGCAATGGCATTGCCGGCGTAGATCGGGCGCTCGAAGGTGTCGGCCGCATCGACCCGCGTCACGTCGCTGATCTGGGCCACGTCGAGCAGCGCCGCCACACGGGGCGCCACGCTGCGGCCACGCGCCGTGGCGGCCAGCACGATGTGCCCATAGGCGCCAGACAAGGCCCGCACCTGCTCGGCCAGAGGCTCGGACAGCTGCTCGCGATGGACCTCACCCTCGGCAAGCAGCACCTTGCTCACGCCGGCAATGCGCGCCGCCTGCGCGGCGGCTTCGCCACATTCAAACCCGGCGACCAGCACGTGCACGTCAGACGCGCAGGCGCGTGCGGCCGTGACGGCCTGCAGGGTCACACCCTTCAGCGAGGTGTGGTCGTGTTCGGCAACAACAAGTGCAGTCATGGTCAGATCACCTTCGCTTCGTTCTTCAGCCTGGCAACCAGCGCTGCCACGTCATTCACCTTCACGCCGGCCGCCCGGCCCTGGGGTTCGCGCACGTGCAGCGTGCGCAGCCGCGGCGTCACGTCGACCCCCAGTGCCTGCGGCGTCAGGGTGGTCAGCGGCTTCTTCTTGGCCTTCATGATGTTCGGCAGGGTCACATAGCGCGGCTCGTTCAGCCTCAGGTCGGCCGTGATGACGGCCGGAAGCCGCAGCGCCAGGGTTTCCAGGCCGCCATCGACCTCCCGGGTGACGGTGGCCAGGCCATGGCTCACGGCAACTTTCGACGCGAAGGTCGCCTGCGGCATGCCGGCGCGCGCGGCCAGCATCTGGCCGGTCTGGTTGCAGTCATCGTCGATGGCCTGCTTGCCCAGCAGCACGAGTCCCGGCTGTTCCTGACGGACGATGGCTTCAAGGAGCTTGGCGACGGCCAGTGGCTGCAGCTCGGCATCGGTCTCGACCAGGATCGCGCGGTCCGCGCCGATCGCCAGGGCCGTCCGCAAGGTTTCCTGGCAGGCCGCCAGCCCGCACGAGACAGCCACCACCTCCGTTGCAATGCCCTGCTCCTTCAGGCGAACCGCTTCCTCGACGGCAATCTCGTCGAAGGGATTCATGCTCATCTTGAGTGCGGCCGTGTCGACACCCGAGCCATCGGGCCGCACCCGGACCTTCACGTTGTGATCCACCACGCGTTTGACGCAAACGACGACCTTCACGCTCTGTCTCCTTGTGTGTGGGCGCCACGCTGCGCCCCGCTGCTGCGATGTTTCATTCAAGATGCCCCACGACCTTGGCCGGATTCATGATCAGGTGGGGGTCCAGCGCACGCTTGACCTGCCGCATCAGCTCGACACCTGCTTCGCCGAACTCCAGCGCCAGCAGCGGCACCTTGTGCAGACCCACGCCGTGCTCGCCAGTGCAGGTGCCGTCCAGGGCAATGGCCCGTCGCATCACGCGCTGGTTCAGCCGCTCGGCTTCGGCCATCTCCTCCGGTTTTGTGGGATCGGCCAGGATCACGCAGTGGAAGTTGCCGTCACCCACATGACCAAACAGCGGGCAAGGAAGGCTGGACTGGCGCAGGTCCTCGAGGGTCTGTTCCACACAGTCGGCCAGCCGCGAGATGGGCACGCACGCGTCGGTGGTGAAACCGCGGCTGCCCGGCTTGAGCTGCAGGCACGCAAAAAATGCCAGGTGGCGTGCGTTCCACAGGCGGGTGCGCTCCTCGGGCTGCGTGGCCCATTCGAAGCCTTCGGCCTGCAGGTCGCCCGCAATCGCCTGCACCGTCTCCACCTGTTCCTGCACCGCCGACGGCGAGCCGTGGAACTCCAGGAACAGCATGGGCTGCTCCTTCAGGTTGGTGTGGCTGTGCAGGTTGATCGCCTTGACGGTCAGGGCGTCCACCAGTTCGGCGCGTGCGATCGGCACGCCCATCTGGATGGTCTGCATCACCGTGTTCACGGCCGAGCGCACGTCGGGGAAGGAACACACTGCCCCCACCACAGCCTCCGGTTGAGGATGCAGGCGCACGGTCACCTCGACGATCACGCCCAGCGTGCCCTCGCTGCCGACAAACAGGCGGGTGAGGTCATACCCGGCCGAGGACTTCCTGGCGCGCCCGGCCGTACGGATCACCTCGCCGGTGGCCGTCACGACCTTGAGCGCCACCACGTTCTCGCGCATGGAGCCGTAGCGCACGGCGTTGGTGCCCGAGGCCCGCGTGGACGCCATGCCGCCGATGGAGGCGTCCGCCCCCGGGTCGATCGGAAAGAAGAACCCGCTGGACTTCAGCTCGGCGTTCAACTGCGTACGTGTCACACCGGCCTGCACCGTGGCGGTGAGGTCGTCCGCATCGATGCTCAGCACCTTGTTCATGCCGCCCAGATCCAGGCAGATGCCGCCGTGCACCGCGAGCAGGTGTCCTTCGATCGACGAGCCGGCACCGTAGGGAATCAGCGGCACGCGATGGCGGTTGCAGGCCCGCACCACCTCCACCACATCGTCGATCGACTGGGCAAACACCACGGCGTCGGGCGCGGCGGTCTCATAGGGCGACTCGTCGCGTCCATGCTGCTCCCGGACTGCGCCGGACACGCTCAGGCGCGGCCCGAAACGCTCGCTCAACTCGTCGATCAAGGCCTTGGTGCGCAGCGTGGCCGCGGGCGTTCTGGCCGGTGTGGCGGTTGGGTTCACTTCAGTCTCCAGTTGGGCAACGGGTGTTGCTGATTCAGTCGGCACAAGGCGCCGTTACTCGGGCCCCTGACAGGCGGATCAGCCGGCGGCGCAGTTCGGCCACGGCAATCGGTTTGGTCCAGTAGCCCTGGAAGCCGTGCCGCAGTGCATCGGCCACCTGCTGCGGCATGCAGTCGGCCGACAGCGCCACACAGGGCACCTGGCGCATCGGCACGATCTGGCGCAAGCGGTCGAGCACCTCGAACCCGGTGCCGTCAGGCAGGTTCATGTCGATCAGCACGATGTCGGGACGTTGTGTCGTGGCCAACTGCACGCCTTGCGATGCACAGTCCGCCACGCTCACCTGCCAGCCCGGAATGGCCTGGATGGCTTCCGAGGCGAGCAAGGCGTTCACCGGGTCGTCCTCGATGTAGAGCACCCGCCGGGGCTCGATGTCCTCGAGGTCGTACACGGACACGACGGTGACCTGGCGATCCCTGGCCGGTGCAGGGGCGCCGGCGGGCAGCGCCAACGAACAGGTCGTGCCCACGCCCTGGACCGAATCGATCTCGAGCGTGCCGCCCATCGCGACGGCCAGCGACTGGCAGATCGACAGGCCCAGACCACTGCCCTGCACACCGGCCTGTTCGGCGCCCAGCCGGTGGAAGGGCTTGAAGAGGTCCCCACGGCGCTCCGGCGCGATGCCGATGCCCGTATCCGTGATGCCCACGACGACCTGGCCCGCGCGCACCTCCGACCAGATCTCGATCGACCCGCCGGGGCGGTTGTACTTCTGCGCGTTCGTCAGCAGGTTCACGATGATCTGCTCGAGCGCGAGCCGATCGGCCCGCACGACCGGGTCGGGCGACACATGCCGCTCGCGCACCTGCAGGCCTGACCGGCCATCGCCCCCCACGGTCAGCAGCGCGAATCGCACCACCTCGTGCACCGACACGTCCTCGATGGTCAGGCTCAGCTTGCCCTGCTCGATGCGCCCGAGCTCCAGCAGCCCGTTGACCATGCCCAGCAGGTACTGTCCGGAACTGGCGATGATCTTGATCCACCCGGCCGCTTCACTGTCGGCGGGCACGACCCGCCGCTCCTGCAGCAGTTCACTGAGCCCCAGGATGGCGTTGAGCGGTGTCCTCAGTTCGTGGCTCACCTTGGACAGGAACTCGCTCTTGGCCCGGTTGGCCTGTTCGGCGGCGGCCTTCTCGCGTGCATCGCGCTCCAGACGTACCCGGTCGGTGACGTCGCGGCACACGCCCCGGTAACCGGCAAAGGCACCGTTGGCCAGGTAGCGCGGCACCGCGCGGATGGAGATGACACGACGACGCTCGGTCTTGCCCATCGCGCACACCACACTGATCGGCTCGCGCGTCGTCAGGCATTGCGCAAAGTTGCGCGCCGGCCCGACCGGATCACCGAACCCGTCGAGTTCGGGGTGCGGTCGCACCGCGTGGCCCACCACCTGGGTCGCAGCGTAGCCTGTGCAGGCCTCGAAGTTGGGCGACACCCATTGGCACACATCGGACTCATCGGTTTCCCAGAGCCAGTCGCCCGAGGCCCGGGCAAAGTCACGCAGACGCACCCGCTCCACGTTCAGGCGTGTGAGCAGCTGATGTTTCTGCACCGTGCGCAGGATCGCCTCGCGCACACAGGCGACGACCTGCGCAGGAAGCGGTTGCCCGCAGGGCTCCCACAGCACGGCCCGCAGCTTCGGCGAGAGCATCAGTACCTGTGTGCCCGGTGGCAGGGGCACCGTTCCCGGGTCGAACAGGCACACGGCACGCACCAGATCGATTTCGCCGACGGACGGTGCGCCCGGCCCGTCACCGCACACCCCGCAGGCGCCTGCACCATGCGCCTCCAGCAACGCGCCATCGCCGAGGGTCAGGAACACGTGCAGGCTGGCGCAGCCGCATGCCTGCGCGGCCAGGCTCAGCACCGGCTGAAGCTCCCGCAACTGGCCCTCCGTGACGCCTGGGTGCACGGGCTCGAACATCGCCAGGCGCGTGCGCAGCCCCGGCAGGGGTGTTTCCACCGGCACAGCTTGCGGGCAGGCGATCGCAGCAGTCTCGTTCATGGCAGACCTCCGGACACCGCGATGCCGTCAGACGGACGCAGACATCAGCACCGCCGGGTCGAACGCTGCCCGCAAGGCTCCCCAGCGCCGACCGCCCACATGAAACGGCACCGCCACCTCGCAGCACAGCTTGCCGTTGTCCCGGACGTAGGTCTGCAGCAGCATCCGGCCCGGGTGGGTGGCACTGCGACGGCCCTGCTCGCCCTGTGTCATGAAGCGCTTGTCGCGGCAGTGCACCGTGTCGACGACGGGATCGCCAGCAGGGGGTCGGGCGTATTCGCTGTTGTTGGTGGGCGTGTAGCAGTCCAGGGCGATGCAGGCGCAGGCCTGGGCCCCAAGTTCAGTTCGGGCAGCATCCAGCAGCGGCTGCACCGCCCGCTCGAACGCCGGCTGATACGTCACCATGAACTGCTCGGGTCGCGTGCCGGCGATCCGCTGGTATTGCGTATCGAAGAGGGCGTGTCCCTCGGCCTGCAGCCCGGCGAGCACCCGGGCAATGCCCTCGGCCCACTGGCTGCACTGGCGGACCTTGGCTTCGAGCACCCCATCGTCCAGCTGCAAGCCCGACAGTTCCTCCTGGATCTGCTCGGCCCCCAGGAACAGCGCCTGCGACGAGTCCTGCGTGGACCTCAGCACGCGGCTCACCTCGACGCTCAGGCCGTGGCTGGCCACCATGCTTTCGAGAATGCTGGTGTTGGCTGCAGACAGCTGCTCGGCGGTGGCCGCCAGGCGCGAGGTGCTTTCGTTCACCGACTCCATGTCGACCAGCACACCACCGCAGTCGGCGGCCACCGACTCGATCGCATCGCGCACGGCACTGACCTCGCTGCGAACCGCCTGCGACGCCTGGGCGGTGCGCTGCGCCAACGCAAGTGTGTCGGCAACGATGCTCGCGATCGATGCGGCCGTCTGCTGCACATTGGTCGACAGTGCACGCACTTCCGAGGCCACCACACCGAAGCCGCGCCCCAACTCGCCGGCCCGGGCCGCCTCGATCGCCGCGTTGAGCGACAGCAGGTTGGTCTGCCGTGCAATGTCGCTGACGGTCTGCACGGCCTGCTGCACCTGCAGCGACTGCTGCGCCAGTGCCTCGACGGCCGCCGAGAACTCATGCGCCTGCTGCTCCACCGCGCCCGCACGCTGCCGGGTCGACGCGAGCCGGTCGACCGAGGCCCTGGAGCGCTGCACACTGACCCCACACGCTGCGGCAATCACCTGCACGGCCTCGCTCATCTCGAGCAGCGCCGCACTCGATTGCCTGCCGGCCGACAGCACGGTCTCGGCCAGCCGCTCCTGCCGTTCCGACCGCTCGAGCCCCTGTTCAATGCGATGCGCGGTCTTGGCAACATCCACAGCCATGGCCAGACTGCGGTTGCGAAAGCGACCCAGCAAGGCGGCCATGCCGGCACCGGATCCGTCACGCCGACGTGCAACAACCCGGCGCACCACGGCAAACACCACCGTGGTGAACAACCCGCCCCAGGCCGCCGCCGCACCGCCGCCCCCATCGAGCCCCGGGCCCGCGACATGCAGCAGCCCGGCGGCCGACAGGGTGCTGACGACCCACAGGCCCACCAATTCGCGATCCGGCCAGCGCGGCCAGCGCGCAAGCAGTGAACGGTGTTGCAGCGGCCGCTTGCCGGATGCGAGGGTGGGCGTCATCGGGTGTCTCCTGCCATCGCCTTGTGGGCGACGGAACAACGTCTGGGTGGGGTGGCCGCACTATCGGTGCAACGCAGTGACCCGAGAAGCGGTTCTTTCCGATGGCGCCATCGGTCAAGCCGATGACTGAGCCCCATGCGAATGGATTCGGGCGCCGTGGATCGCTACGATCTGCGCCTGACGATCCTGTCGCCGCCCGTCCCGCAGAAGGAGCACACCATGGAGCTGAAGCAACTGCGCTACTTCGTGCGTATCGTCGACCTGGGCAGCTTCTCGCGGGCGGCGGGCGACATCCACGTGGTGCAGTCGGCACTGAGCGAGCAGATCGCATCGCTCGAAAGCGAGCTGGGCGCCGAGCTGCTGGTGCGCACGGCACGCGGCGTCACGCCCACACGCGCCGGCGAGATCTTCTACCGCCGCGCCCACGAGATCCTCCGCCAGGCCGACGACGTCCGCCAGGCCGTGACGAGCCTGACCGACGCACCGACCGGTTCAGTCAGCTTCGGCGTGCCGCTCAGCCTGATCCACCCCCTGGGTCTGGCGCTGCTGGAGACGGTGACCCAGCGCTACCCCCATATCCAGCTCACGATCCACGAAGGTGTGAACGGTGCCATCCTCGAGTGGATCAAGAACGGCCGCATGTCGCTGGGGCTGGCCTTCGAAGACGGGGCCAACCTGGCCGGCCTGATGGTCACGCCGGTGATGGAAGAGCGCATGTACCTTGTGATGAAGCGTGGGAGCCCGCTGGCCCGGCGCAAGTCGGTCTCCCTGGCCGAACTGCAGGAGATGCCGCTGCTGATGCCCTCTCGCGCCGAGGGGGTGCGCCCCCGACTGGAGCGCGCGATGGTGAGGCACGGCTTCAGCCTGCAATGCGCCCCGGGCGAGATCAACTCGTTCAACCTCCTGAAGCTGGGCGCCGCCAACGCGGTGGCGCCCACCGTGCTCACCTGGCCCGGCATCGCCCATGAAGTGGCCACCGGCACGCTGGCCGCCGTCGAGATCGTCCGCCCGACGGTGACGCGAACCTGTGTGATGTGCGTGCTGCCCACCGCCACGGAAAACCGTGCGGCAAATGCCGTCGCCAGCGTGGCACTGGAGATCCTGCGCGGCCTGGCGCAGCACAGCCGCTGGCGCGGCGTGAGGTATCTCGGCCCCGAGGATGGTGCACTCTGGACCGACTCCGCCTCCCACGAGGGCAGCTCGAGCTGAGGCCTGACGGTGGCTCGAGCGCGCGCCTCGGCGCAGGCCGATCCAGATCGAGTAGTCTGATGACACGTGTCAACTGCCAACTCCCCTTTCAGAACCCTCATGCACGTCGAAGCCGCCACTGCCGCATCCCCTCAAGCGTTGCTCGAATCCCTGATCGATCTGCTTCAGGAACTGCACGCCTACTACAACGACGGTCGCATCGCCCCGCGCGACTGCGTCAGCGAGCACCTGTTCGACAACCTGCTCGCGCCACACTCGCCTCATCAGCTGATCGTGGCCCATGCGGGTGACCACCGCGTCGTTGGCCTGGCGGCCATCTCGATGGTCTACTCACTCGTGGACCCTGCGATCGAGACACGCCGGCATTGCCTGCTGAAAGAGCTGTACGTGCTTGCGTCGGCGCGCAGCCAGGGTGCCGGCCGCGCCCTCATGCGCTGGGTGGCCGCTCA
>CAMLSD010000118.1 GCA_946482595.1 uncultured Comamonadaceae bacterium | reverse complement strand
TCGACGAGGCGCTGCAGCGCTTCTGGACCGACACCCGCGAGCGCCACCGCTTCCTGCAGCACGACCCCGAGCGGCCGATCCTGCCGCCCGAAGACCTGTTCCTGCGGCCCGAGGAGTTCTACTCCCTGGCCAACCAGCATGCCCAGCTGGCCGTGCGCGGGCAGGAGCCGCTCGACTGGGCGCGCCCCCTGCCCGACCTCGCTGCCGAGCGTGGCGCGACCGAGCCGCTGAAAAAACTGCAGCTGCATGTGGGCACCACGGCGCACCGCGTGCTCATCGTGGCCGAGTCGGCGGGCCGCCGCGAGAGCCTGCTGGAGCTGCTGCGCGACAACCGCATCGAACCCCCCAGTGTCGACAGCCTCGCGGCCTTCGAAGCTGGCGACGCGCACTTCGCCATCACGGTGGCACCGCTGGCGGGCGGCTTCCACTGGGTGCGGCCGGAACCGGCGCCCGCGATCCAGTTCGTCACCGAAACCGAACTCTTTGCCGCCACGCCCACCGCGCGCCGCCGGCGCAAGCAAGAGCAGGTCAGCAACGTCGACGCGCTGATCAAGGACCTGTCCGAACTCAAGGTGGGTGACCCGGTGGTGCACACCCAGCACGGCATCGGGCGCTATCGCGGGCTGGTCAACATCGACCTGTCCAATGGCCAGGACGGCGGCGCCAGCGAGTTCCTGCACCTGGAATATGCCGACAAGGCCACGCTGTACGTGCCGGTGGCGCAGCTGCACCTGATTGCCCGCTACACCGGCGTGAGCGCCGACGAAGCCCCGCTGCACAAGCTCGGCTCCGGCCAGTGGGACAAGGCGCGGCGCAAGGCGGCCGAGCAGGTGCGCGACACCGCGGCCGAACTGCTGAACCTGTATGCCCGCCGCGCCGCACGCGAGGGCTACGCCTTCCGGTTCTCGCCGCACGACTACGAGGCCTTTGCCGCCAGCTTCGGCTTCGAGGAAACGGCCGACCAGAACGCCGCGATCCACGCCGTCATCCAGGACATGGTCTCGCCACGTCCGATGGACCGCCTGGTCTGCGGCGACGTCGGCTTTGGCAAGACCGAAGTCGCCCTGCGCGCCGCCTTTGTTGCCGTCACCGGCGGCAAGCAGGTGGCCCTTTTGGCGCCGACCACGCTGCTGGCCGAGCAGCACTTCCAGACCCTCAGCGACCGCTTTGCGCAGTGGCCGGTCAGGATTGCCGAGCTGTCGCGCTTTCGCAGCGGCAAGGAGATCAACCAGGCGCTCAAGGGCCTGGCCGACGGCACGATCGACATCGTCGTGGGCACGCACAAGCTGCTGTCACCCGACATCAAGTTTGCGCGCCTGGGCCTGCTGGTGATCGACGAAGAACACCGCTTCGGCGTGCGCCACAAAGAGGCGATCAAGGCCATGCGGGCCGAGGTCGACGTGCTCACGCTCACCGCCACGCCCATCCCGCGCACGCTGGGCATGGCCCTTGAAGGCCTGCGCGATCTCAGCGTCATCGCCACCGCACCGCAGCGGCGCCTGGCCATCAAGACCTTCGTGCGCAACGAGTCCACCGGCACGATCCGCGAAGCGGTGCTGCGCGAACTCAAGCGCGGCGGGCAGGTGTACTTCCTGCACAACGAGGTCGAAACCATCCAGGCCCGCCGCGAAAAGCTCGAGCAACTGCTGCCCGAAGCCCGCATCGCCGTCGCACATGGCCAGATGCACGAGCGTGAGCTGGAGCGCGTGATGCGCGACTTTGTGGCCCAGCGCTACAACGTGCTGCTGTGCTCGACCATCATCGAGACCGGCATCGACGTGCCCACCGCCAACACCATCGTGATCAGCCGGGCCGACAAGTTCGGCCTCGCCCAGCTGCACCAGTTGCGCGGCCGGGTCGGTCGCTCGCACCACCAGGCCTATGCCTACCTGCTGGTGCCCGACGTCGAAGGGCTCACCAAGCAGGCCGCCCAGCGTCTCGAAGCCATCCAGAGCATGGAAGAACTCGGCTCGGGCTTCTACCTGGCGATGCACGACCTGGAGATTCGCGGCGCCGGCGAGGTGCTGGGCGACAACCAGAGCGGCAACATGCAGGAGGTCGGCTTCCAGCTCTACAACGAGATGCTCAGCCAGGCCGTGCGCGACCTCAAGGCCGGCCGCGAGCCCGACCTGCTGTCACCGCTGAACGTCACGACCGAAATCAACCTGCATGCCCCGGCCCTGCTGCCCGACGCCTATTGCGGCGACGTGCATGTGCGCCTGAACCTCTACAAGCGCCTGGCGACTGCCGAACGTGCCGACCAGATCGACGGCCTGCTCGAAGAAGTCACCGACCGCTTCGGCAAGCTGCCCCCTCAGGGCCAGACCTTGTTCGACGTGCATCGCCTGCGCGTGATGGCACGGCCCTACGGCGTGCTGAAGATCGACGCCGCACCGGCCGGGATGAGCATCACCTTCCGGCCCAACCCGCCGATCGACGCCATGCGCATCATCGAGCTCGTGCAGAAGAACCGCCACATCAAGCTCGCGGGCAACGACAAGCTGCGCATCGAGCGCACCCTGCCCGAGCCCAAGGACCGCGCCCAGTTGATCCGCGACGTGCTGCGCTCGCTGGGCACACCCCGCACGGCCGACACCGCTGCCGCCTGAGCCGCCCGCCCTGCCCCTTCAACCCCGACCCACCCGCTGCCCATGCCCACCGACTTTTCCCCCGGCCTCGTGATCCAGAATTTCGAGCCCCCGCTGACGCTCTCGTCGTTCAAGGCGATTGCCTTCGACATGGATTCGACGCTCATCAACATCGAGTGCATCGACGAGATCGCCGACGCAGTGGGCAAGAAGGCCGAGGTGGCCGCCATCACCGAAGCCGCGATGCGCGGCGAGATCACCGACTTCAAGGACAGCCTGCGCCGCCGCGTGGCCCTGCTCAAGGGTGTGCCCGAGGCGGCCCTGCACGAGGTGTACGAGCAGCGACTGCGCCTGAACCCGGGCGCCCAGACGCTGATGGCCGCCTGCCGCGATGCGGGCCTCGTCACGCTGCTCGTCTCGGGCGGCTTCACCTTCTTTGCCGACCGCGTGCGCGACCGCCTGGCGATGGACCACGCCCGCTCCAACGTGCTGGAGATCATCGACGGCCACCTGACGGGCCATGTGCTCGGCGACATCGTCGACGGTGAAGAAAAGAAGCGCCAACTGCTGGCCCTGTGCGAGCGCCTGGGCTGCGCACCATCGCAGGCCATCGCCGTCGGCGACGGCGCCAACGACCTGCTGATGATGGGCGCGGCCGGCCTGTCGGTGGCCTACCACGCCAAACCCAAGGTGCGCGCCCAGGCCATGGTCGCCATCAACGAAGGCGGGCTCGACCGGCTGCTTGAACTCATGCGCTGAGCACCTTGACCTTGCGCAAGGCCGACGCACGCACGCGCACGGAACGGCCCGCACGCAGGCTAGGATGAATGTCACCGGAACCCATGGACAAGGCCCCCCAGTGAGCACCGATGCCGTGACCGTGCGCCTGCAGCAGCGCACCGACTACCAGTTCGACGTGCACTTCGGCGCGTCCATCCCCGTCCTGCACGCCGACGAGCCACCGCCGCTCGGCCAGGGCAACGGCCCGTCACCCGTCCAGCTGCTGGCCGCCGCCGTCGGCAACTGCCTGGCCGACTCCCTGCTGTTTGCACTGCGCAAGTTCAAGCAACAGCCCCAGCCGATGTCGTGCGAGGTGCAGGCCGACGTCGGCCGCAACCCCGAAGGCCGCCTGCGCGTGCTGTCCATGACCGCCCGCCTCACCCTGGGCGTCCCCGCCGACACCCTGGACCACCTCGACCGCGTGCTCGGCAGCTTCGAGACCTACTGCACCGTCACTCAAAGCGTCGCGGGCTCGATCCCGGTCACCGTGGCGGTGTTTGATGCGCATGGGCAGCAGTTGAAGTAGCGGGATTGCAGGATTTCGGTCAAGCAGTGGCGTCAATCGGGCGCTGGCCCTGCACGGTAGTGGTAGCCGACTCGTCGAGCACGTTCTAGACAAAGCGCACTACTGCTGCGACGTAACGATGCCGGCGGTACTGTGCGCGCTGTGCAGCCGAGTTATCGACAATGCCCTGACGCAAGCCTCTCCGCACGCGGCGCAACGAAGCGAATCCAGGCTCGAAACCTGCCGAATCTCCAGCAAGCTGCACTTGCAGCCACACGGTCCCGCCTGGTCGATGTCGAGCACCCGTGTGTTGAATTCCCCCTGGAACTTGGACACCACCGCACTGCCTGCTCCTGCAGGGCGTCGTTGGCTCGGGCCATCTCCACTCACAGCGCCGCAATGCGGTACGGCTGCATCGCAATTGTGTGACCCGCCCGCCGAGAACAAGGGCTGCGCGCGTCGAGGTCCCTACACATCCTAAAGCGGCGATAAGCCGCCCAACCGAGCGGGTGAGCTTCACAACTGGGCTCGCGAATGACGCGTGACCATACGACAGTCGACGGCAGCGCTTACCCCCCGTGGCGAGCCAGCCCTACGTCATACACCCACCGCGGATGCCAGCACCTTCGCGCGGCCTGCTTGGCAACCAGTTGCCGGTATGCAGGCGGCTCGGGCGGCTTTTGCAGTCGATGGCGCGTATGGTTGCAGCGTGCGCACGCGGCCACGATGTTTCCCGCGGTGTGTGCCCCTCCGTCGCACTGTGCTACCAGGTGCTCCGCCGTGCAGCGTATCTTGGCCAGCGCGGCCTCACTGCGCCGACCGACAGGTAGCTCGCTTGGGCAGGCAAGCCACATGCGAACGCCACAGTAGTAGCAGCGACCGCCTTGTTGGTGGAAGGCCCTTTTTCGGAGATTTTGGATGCGATGACTTGATGACACAAGGACTCCTTCTTGGACAGTCCCCGTGCCTGCAGAACGCAACATGCGGGCGCCGGCGCGTCACGCGCATCGACGGTGCTGGGTCAAACAACCACAGCGGGCCTGACGATCCGGTCAGGCGCGCCGCAATTTTGCATTGGGCGCATGGTCGTGGCAAGGGCACCACTTGCAGACTACGCAGCCTTTCGGCACCGATCAGGGTGCCTGACCCCTGCTTTCCCCAGTCCCCAGGCCTGCGCGGCACTGTGTTGCGGCCACGTGGGCACAACGCGCCCGTGGTGCCGGAATGGCGCACTGCACAGTGGGTCGCACATCGATCGCGGCCCTCCATCCACGATGAACGGAGCTGCTGAACACTGCGCGCATTGGCATGAACGGCCGGACGATCGCCGTACGGGACGCAATATGAATCGCCCCGGGTTTCGTGGAGGCCGGTTGGCTTAAGTCAAGCCTCCACCATGGAGGCCTGATTGCGAGATGCCGCCAGTAATTTGCCTCAGCCTCGGCTGGTGGGATGTAGCCGAGGGGCTCCAACAGCCTGTGATGGTTGAACCAGGAGACCCATTGCAGGGTCGCCAACTCCACCGACTCCCTGGTTTTCCAGGGTGCTCGGCGGTGAATCAACTCGGCCTTGTACAGGCCGTTGATGGTCTCGGCCAGGGCGTTGTCATAGCTGTCCCCCTTGCTGCCTACAGAGGGCTCGATACCCGCTTCGCCCAGTCGCTCCGTGTAGCGGATGCTGACGTATTGCGATCCCCTGTCGGAGTGGCAAACCAGGGTGCCATCGCGCTCGGGCTGACGGTCGTACAGCGCCTGCTCCAGCGCGTCGAGCACGAAGTCCGTGTGCATCGTGCTGCTCACGCGCCAGCCCACGATGCGCCGCGCGTACACATCGATCACGAAGGCCACGTACAGCCAGCCTTGCCAGGCGCTGACGTAGGTGAAGTCCGAGACCCAGAGCTGGTTGGGACGTTCGGCTTTGAAGACGCGATTGACCCGGTCCAGTGGGCACGACGCCTTGGCATCGCTGATGGTCGTGCGCACCACCTTGCCGCGGCGCACGCCCTGCAAGCTCAGGCGGCGCATGAGTCGCTCGACGGTGCAGCGCGCCACCGCGATGCCCTCGCGGTTCATCTGCTTCCAGACCTTGTCGGCGCCGTAGACCTGCATGTTGGCGTTCCACACGCGCTCGATGTGCGGCGTCAAGGCGCCGTCGCGTTTGGCGCGCTGGCTTCGCATGGCTGGATTGCGTCGCCGCGCGGCGTGGCGCCAATTACCTGACGGGGCGATCTGCAATACCTTGCAGATCGACTCGACCCCGTAGGCCTGTCGATGCTGATCGATGAAGTCATTCAGGACTTCAGACGGCGGTCGAGTTCCGCCTGGGCGAAAAACGCGCTGGCCAGCTTCAGGATCTCGTTGGCGCGGCGCAGCTCCTTGTTCTCGCGCTCAAGATCCTTCAGGCGCTGCAACTCGGACGTGGTGGTGCCCTCCCTCGCGCCTGAGTCGATCTCGGCGCGCTTGACCCATTCGTTGAGGGTCTGCGGCACACAGCCGATCTTCGGTGCAATCGATTCAATGGTCGCCCACAGCGAGGGGTACTCGCCTCGGTGCTCATGCACCATACGCACCGCGCGCTCGCGCACCTCGGGTGAGAACTTGCTCGACTTCTTGTTCATGGCTCCATCCTCTCAGAGAAAAGAGCCTCCTCAAATCCCGGGGCGATTCACGCTCATAGTTGGTGTTCCTGCACAAATCGGCGCTACTCGCAACAAGACGCGACGCACGGCTGCGCCTACGCTTCTCACACAGACTGTCGACGGGTACCAGTAGCATAGTTGGCATCGCTCTCGCCCTTTAAGGTGAGGCAAGCCGAAAAACGCATGCTTGACACCCAGACAAGATGGCTGCGCTGAACCAGTCGGTCCGTCACCTGCAGCACAGTTGGTTTCCATCCGAATGCGTGCGGCCCTAGGATCAAATCAATCTATCTCTATGCATACCCTGTCTTTCCGCAGTAGTCGCACTTCGCAATATGGCCAGCATTAACAATTGATTGCGTACCACAATGTACGCATCGATACTCAGCCAAGGCATTGCTACCCCGCCCTACTGACAACGCAATATTCCTCTGCGGCGGCACCCACTTTGTCTTAGTGTTGCTTCGGGAATCGTCTCGGACAACTTGAACCGCGCGTCTTTCTGCTGTCTTCCCGCCATCCTCAGTGGCAGGCCGGAACCCGGGACCAAACGTTCTGTAAAATTCTTTACGCTTGGCGGCCCTATCAGCGCCTGAGGTGGAAACAACTTGGCGAGCCTCTAGATGACGTGTTTCTACGAGAACACTGCTTTCATCGTCGCTCTCGGACACATCCATGATGATTCGAATCGCGTCTTCGATTGAACATCGGAACCATTCTTTCCCGGACCGAAGATCCTTCAATCTCTGGTGGGCAGCCTGCTCAATGCCGCGCGGGTCAAATGTAAGCACATCGTACGCAACGATGTATGGACGTGGAGCGCCGGTGTTCGCCAGCTCCAATGCGCGCAACAACGGGTCTTTCATTGAATAACCGATCTTCACTAAACCTGGCATCGCTTCGTTCGTTATGATGTAGACCCAGCCGCGAAGTTTCATAAATTCTCCGGTCAGTCGTTCTAACACAGCGTCGCACTCCGCCAATCCGGTCGAACAGCGCCTTCCACCTCTCGGAGGACAACCATTCATTCGCTACCAGAACAATCATTTGGGGTACAGCTTGCTGGCCAATGCTTGCACAGCATCCGTAAGTCCGTGGGTGAATGCTTCGTGTGGAGGCACTCACAATCCGACGAACTTAAGTATGCGCCACAGCCGCCCCGTGCGCGACGCGGTCCAGGCATCGACGGGATAGCCGCTCAGCAATCGGTCGAACACGTGAGCTGCGGCAGACGCATGTGCAGGATCGATCGCGGTCATCCAAGGCTTGAGCAGGGCCTGCATAGTGGCATCTTCCGGACGACCGAGCCTCGTGTTGATCCAGTGCCTCAGCAGCAGCCACGCCTCCGAACGGCTGAGCCCGAAGTCCACCAACTCGGCGAGCGCGCGCTGTACGTCCTCGTGCAAGGGCAGGCGATCGCACGCTTCTGCCAAGCCCTGGATTGACCCTCCGCCGCGAAGGTGGTCCGCCACTGCCTGTGCCATGCGCTCCTGTGTGGCGGGCGTAGGTTCGTGATCCTGCGTGCGCAGGAAGGCCGGTATGTCGACCGGGCTGGCCGCGATGCTCCACTGGATGCCAACGCCACCCCCACTACCATCGCGCATGTGATTGACGAGCTCGTACTCAGAGCGGACTACCGCCTCTTCGACTCGACCGAAGCCACCCCATCCCGCCGCAAGCATGGCGTTGACCCGGTGGAGCTCGGCCTGCTCCTGGGCCTTGTCAGCCTCGGCGTGTTGATGCACGAGGATGCAGTTCGTCTGCGCCGACATGAGCTGGTAGCGCAAGGCCAGTTCCAGGACGTCGGTGTTGCCACCCTGGGCAATTCGGCGTGCAGCTGCCAGCCTGGCCAGGCTGTCGCCCGGGCAGGCTGCATTGGGCTCGCCGCGCGCCAGTTCGACGCTTTGCCCTTGCGGGTCGACAGCCAGCAAGCGCACCGGACCGGCCTCGATCGGGCGGGAGAATCCTGCGAACGCGATGACCGTGTCGCCACCGAAGAGGCTGCGCGACGGGGCCAAAGACCACACCGGGGTGCTACCCCAGTCCACGCGCGCGTTTGTGAAGGCCGGTTGCCGCATGCGGCGCAGCATCCGGGCCGCCGCGGCCTCCAGCGCCTCCCCCGGCGTTGCAAACTCGCAAGCACCGCCAGTAGCCTCGGCGAGCTCGCGCAGCACGCCTTCGGCAGGGGCCGAGCCCACACCGATCGCAAACACACGGTGGCCGCTGCCTCGTGCGGTGACGATGAGCTGGTCGACGTCCCAGATCTCGCCGTCGGTGATGAGCAGCAGGTCGCTGCCTTGCGTCTGTGCAGGAAGGGCAAGCGAAAAGACGTCGCGAAGCGCCGCGTCCATTTCGGTGCCACCAAGGTCAGCCTGGATGCCGTCAATCATGGCCCGAACGTCGCGCAACAGTTGAGGGTTCGCCGGCGCCGGTGCAACGATGTGCTCCACTGTGGAGCCGAACCGGCTCAGGCTCAGGTGATCGTTCTCTTGCAGCCCCGCCACCACGCCGTGCAGGGCCTTGCGGGCAGACGCCACGCTGTCGCCCTGCATCGACCCGGAGCAATCGACCAGCAGCTTGAGCGCAAGGCGCTCACGCCCTGCGGCCATGGGTGGCTGCAGCGCTGCCATCACCACGACCGGCGCCGCGGCATTGCAGGCATCCGTCGCACTGATCAGCAGCGAGGGGCGCGGCTCGCACGGCGTGACGATCACCACCACGTCACGGTCCAGGCGTGCGCCGGGCGCGAGTTCGATGCGGGTCGATCCGTCGGGGCCGGAGGTTGTCACGATGCGATGGGTCGGACACTCGACGGCAGCGCCGGCCAGCGCCTGGCCGACCGTGAGCGACGCCGTCAGCGGGTAGTCGGCATCCAGACTCGCCTGCGGCACCTGCTGCGGCTGAAGGCCGCTCGCGTCCGCACGGCCGTGGCGCGGGGCAATGGTGGTAGGGATGGACACGCGCACGCGGCCCTGCTCTAAGCTCAGCACTTGCACAAAGCGACACTCCACGACCAGCGCGTCGCCGGGCCTGAGGTTGCCGATGTTGGCCGTGTGCAGACCGCCGCCCAAGGCTTCGAGCATGACAGGCGCATCACCCTCCTCCAGGGCGGCCTCGTATTGGTGCTCCGCTTCGGCTTTGGCGGTGATGACGCCCTCCAGGCGCTCACCGTTGAGTTCGGTCGCGAAGCCGAGCAGCACGGCCGTCGAAGGCAAGGGAAAGGTGTAGACCACCTCGAGCACCCGGTCGCTGGCGTTGCGGTAAGTCTGGCGCAGCGTGAGCTCGAACAGCACCGCGTCCAGGCGGCCCTCGATCTGCACGCCGGCCAGGACCGGTGCGGGGGCGTCGCTGTTCCGGGGCGTCAGTGCGAATTGGCTGGTCTCGTCGGTCATGGTCGCTCTTTCGGGTCGTCGGGAGACTCGCGGGACGGTGTGTGGTCAGGCTCGCCCGCGCTCGCGTTGCGGACCTGGCGATACAACGCCGTGATGCCGCGAATCAGTGTGCGCATCTGTTCAGGGGTGAGGTCGGCGCGACCGGGTTCGATGTGAACCTCCAGCCCGTGGGCCACCGTGACGCGGCTCCAGACCTCGACCGAGCCCGGCGCAGCGCTGCGGGGAGCGGGGTCCTCGGGCGCACCGGCCATGAGTTCGCGCACGCGCTCCAGGCTCAGCCCGGCATCGGTCCAGCGACGAATGAGCAGGAGCTGCTCGACATGCCGTCGCAGGTAGTGCGCTCCACGCCGCTCCCCGACGGGACGATCCACCAGGCCTTCGGCGATGTAGTAGCGCACCGTGCGCGCCGTGACCCCGGTGAGCTTGGCCAGCTCGTCGATGGAGAAACGATCCGACGGGACGGGTTCGTCGTGTGGCACTTGTTGCGGGGGCATGACGCATTATTAGACAGTCATTTGTGACAGTCAACTGTCTTTTACGCCAGTCTGCCACCCGCCCCGTGCCTGGTGAGGCAAGTGGGTGCGACGCTGGGACATGGAACAGCACGTCGTGACCTGCAGGCGCCGACCCCGTCTTGGGCCACTGCATCCTCCGGGGCGCTGCCGATTAGCGCCCAACCTGCGCTGGCGCTGTCGAGCGTGTTGGCGCAGCCTTCGGGCTCAGCGGGACGGGCAACGTCAGGCCAGCACCACACAGCCCCCACATCAACCCACCCCCAACTCCCTGAGCCGCCGATACAACGTCCGCTCGCTCAACCCCAGGTGCCGTGCCAGCTCACGTCGCGTCCCGTTGAACTGCGCCAGCGACTCCCGCAGTGCCTGATCGCTCACGGTGCCTCGTGCTGCCCGCGTCCCACCTGGCACTGTTGAGACGGGGGCCACCGCACCCATCGGCTCCACCTGCCCTGACCCCACCACCAACCCCACCTCGCGCCGCAGATCCGGCGGCAGGTGGGCAGCGCGAATGACACCGTCGTCGGCCAGCAGCCGCGCGCGTTCAAGCACGTTGCGCAGTTCGCGCAGGTTGCCGGGCCATGGGTAGGCCTGGAGGATGGCCATGGCGTCGGGGGCCACGCTGACCGGGCGTTGCGGGGCGTTGCCGCGCCGCAGGAAGGACTCGACGAGCATCGGGATGTCGTCGACCCGTTCGCGCAGCGCGGGCAGGTGGATGGGGAAGGCGCTGATGCGGTAGTACAGGTCCTGGCGGAACTGGCCTTCGGCGACCATTCGGGCCAGCGGTTTGTGGGTGGCCGCCACCAGGCGGAAGTCGGCTTGCTGGGTGTCGAGTGCACCCACGCGCCGGAAGGTGCCTGACTCGATGAGTCGCAGCAGCTTGACCTGCATGGTCAGCGGCACGTCGCCCATCTCGTCGAGAAAGAGCGTGCCGCCCGCGGCGGTTTCGACCAGGCCCTTTTTGCGTGCGGTTGCGCCGGTGAAGGCGCCCTTCTCGTAGCCGAAGAGTTCGCTCTCGAACAGGGTGTCGGTCAGGCCGGAGCAGTCGACCACCACGAAGGGGCCGCGGGCTCGGTCGCTGGCCTCGTGCACGGCGCGCGCAAACAGTTCCTTGCCGGTGCCCGACTCGCCCAGCAGCAGCACCGGCAGCATCGACGGGGCCACGCGCTGCAGTTCGGACAAGGCGGTGTTGAAGGCGGCGCTGCGGCCGACCAGGCGGTCGGCGCTGGGCTGGGCCGAGGCGCTGCGCACGGTGCACAGCCGCTCGACATAGGCCACGACCTCGCGCCGTGCGTCCAGGATGGGCCGCAGCTCGACGTCCACATGCTCCGGCCCGCGGGGGGTGTGATGGATGTGGAGCACACGGTCGGGGCCTTTGAGCTCATGGGCGCGCTTCATCGGGCAGTGCTCGCCGGCCAGGTCGCAAGGGACGTCGTAGCCATGCGAGATGCGATAGCACTTGTGCCCGACGTGGGGCCGGTCGACCGCGCCGAACTGGCGGCGGTATGAGGTGTTGGCCGCCAGGATGTTGTAGTCGGGGTCGAGCACGATCATCGGCTGGGCCTCCTGCTCAAGGTAGGACAGCAGGGCTGGCAGGTCACGGGCGTCGGCATCCATGGGTGCATTCTCGCCGGGGCGGTGCAGCGCTGCCAGCCCTCTGCCAAACGAACTGCCATGTCACTGCCAACCGCCCCTCGACACTGCCACAGGCAGCAGCGCCTGTCGGCCCCGCGGCGGCCGAGCTTTCAGAAAATTGTTCTGGATCAACAGCTTACGGCTCAGCCGGGCGCCAGATAGGCGCTGGCACGCGTCTTGTAATGATTGACTCGTGTCAACACCTCAAGGCCCCGTCGGTGACGGTGCCCTCACCCAAAAAGGAGTTCAACATGACCACGAATGAAGGCACTGTCGATCGCATCCTGCGCGTTGTTGCGGGGCTGATCCTGATTGCACTGGCAGCCACCGGCACCGTCGGCCTGTGGGGCTACATCGGTGTGGTGCCCCTGCTCACGGGCGCCGTGGGTTTTTGCCCGCTGTATTCGGTGCTCGGCATCAACACCTGCCCGATGAAGCGTCGCTGATTCGCCCGCCCCCTGCCCACGAAGGACACGCCATGACCGACACCAGCCGCCTGCAGGTCGAGGGCTTTTTCGACCCCGCCACCTGGACCGTCAGCTACATCGTGATGGACCGCGAGACCCGCCAGTGCGCGCTGGTCGACAGCGTGCTCGACTTCGACCCGAAGTCCGGCCGCACCGCCACGGCATCGGCCGACCGCCTGATCGCCCGCGTGCGTGAGCTCGGCGCCAAGGTGCAATGGATCCTCGAGACCCATGCCCATGCCGACCATCTTTCGGCGGCGCCCTACCTGCAGCAGCAACTGGGTGGCCGCATCGGCATCGGCTGGAACATCACCGCCGTGCAGCAGGTGTTCGGCAAGCTGTTCAATGCCGGCAGCAGCTTTGC
>CAMLSD010000117.1 GCA_946482595.1 uncultured Comamonadaceae bacterium | reverse complement strand
TCAGGTTGAGGTAGTAGTGCAGATTGTGCACGCTCGTCAGCATGGGGCCCAGCATTTCGCCGCAGCGGTCCAGGTGGTGCAGGTAGGCCCGGCTGACGGTCTGGCAGGTGTAGCAGGTGCAGCTTTCGTCGATCGGGCGCTCGTCGGTCTTGTAGCGGGCATTGCGCAGGCGCAGGTCGCCGAAGCGGGTGAACAGGTGGCCATTGCGGGCATTGCGTGTGGGCATCACGCAGTCGAACATGTCGATGCCGTTGGCCACACCATCGACCAGGTCCTCAGGCGTGCCCACGCCCATCAGGTAGTGCGGCTTGTGGGCCGGCAGGCGCGGGCCGAGGTGTTCGAGCACGCGCAGCATCTCGGCCTTGGGCTCGCCCACGCTCAGGCCACCCACGGCCAGGCCGGGGAAGTCCAGGGCTTCGAGCCCGGCAAGCGACTCCTCGCGCAACTGCGTGAACATGCCCCCCTGCACGATGCCGAACAGCGCATTGGGGTTGCCCAGGCGCTCGAACTCGACCTGGCAACGCCGGGCCCAGCGCAGGCTCAACTCCATCGACAGCCGGGCTTCTCGTTCGGTGGTGATATGGCCCTTGGTCTCATAGGGCGTGCATTCGTCAAACTGCATCACGATGTCGGAGTTCAGCACGCGCTGGATCTGCATGCTGACCTCGGGCGTGAGAAAGAGCTTGTCGCCATTGACGGGTGAGGCGAACTTCACGCCCTCTTCGCTGATCTTGCGCATCTCGCCCAGGCTCCACACCTGGAAGCCGCCGCTGTCGGTCAGGATGGGCTTGTTCCAGCCTTCGAAGCGGTGCAGCCCGCCAAACTGCTGCATCACGTCCAGGCCAGGCCGCATCCACAGGTGGAAGGTGTTGCCCAGGATGATCTGCGCGCCCATCTCTTCGAGCGATCGGGGCATGACGCCCTTCACGGTGCCGTAGGTGCCCACGGGCATGAAGATCGGTGTCTCGATCACGCCATGGTTCAGCGTGAGACGGCCTCGGCGGGCCTGGCCTTCGGTCTTGAGCACTTCGAAGTGCAGGCCGCGGTTCAGGGTGGGTGGTGTCATGTCGGGTCCTGACTGGCACGACGCTGCAGCAGCATCGCATCGCCATAGCTGAAGAATCGGTAGCCCTGGGCAATGGCGTGACGGTACAGCGCCATCACGTGGGCATGGCCTGCCAGTGCGCTGACGAGCATCATCAAGGTGCTCTTGGGCAGGTGGAAGTTGGTGACGAGCAGGTCCACCACGCGGAAGGGAAAGCCCGGCGTGATGAAGATGTCGGTCTCGCGGCTGCCGGCCTGCAGCGCACCGGTCTGCGCGGCCGATTCGAGCGCACGCAGGGTGGTCGTGCCCACCGCCACCACGCGGCCGCCGGCGGCCTGCGTTTGCGTGATGGCGTCCACCGTGGCCTGGGGCACGTCGAACCATTCGCTGTGCATGCGGTGCTCGGCCAGGTTTTCGGTGCGCACCGGCTGGAAGGTGCCGGCACCGACGTGCAGTGTCACCCGCGCGCTGGCCACGCCGCGCCCGGCCAGTGCCGCCAGCAGCGCTTCGTCGAAGTGCAGCGCAGCCGTCGGGGCGGCCACGGCGCCGGGTTTGTCGGCAAACACCGTCTGGTAGCGCCGCACGTCGTCTTCGTTGTCGGTATGGGTGATGTAGGGCGGCAGCGGCACATGCCCGTGGCGCTCCAGCAGCTCGAACGGGTCGCCGTCGAGGCGCAGGTGGAACAGGCCGCCGTCCGGCCCGGCACGGCCCAGCACCTCGGCATCGAAGGCCTCGGCAAATCGCACCGTCGCACCAGCCTTGGGCGACTTGCTGGCGCGCAGATGGGCCAGTACCTCGCGGGTGCCGGGCAGCACCCGCTCGACCAGCGCCTCGACGGCCCCGCCGCTGGCCTTGCGGCCGTGCAGCCGGGCCTTGATGACGCGGGTGTCGTTGAAGACGAGCAGGTCGCCGGGGCGCAGCAGGGACGGCAGGTCACGAAAGACCCGGTCGACGGGCGCCTCGCCGGTACCGTCTAGCAGGCGCGAGGCGCTGCGCTCGGGGGCGGGGTGCTGGGCGATCAGTTCGGGGGGCAGAGCGAAGTCGAAGTCGCTCAGGGTGTACGAAGAAGCTGTCATGAGGTTGAGGGCTGGACCGGCCCGTGCCAACGGAAGATCGGAAGAACGTGCGCAGTGAAAGTTCGCAGTGAAACTTCGCAGCGAAACTTCGCAGTGATGGTTCGCAGCACAGGGAAAGCGCACAAAGCGAAGGCAGAATTGTCCCATGCCGGAGGTCAGCCCACAGCTCAGGAAGGAAAAGTCCGCCGCCCAGAAAGCCCTCGAGAAGCTGGGCCTGGAGCGCGACATCGACTTCGCCCTGCACCTGCCGATGCGCTACGAGGACGAAACCCGCATCGTGCGCCTGTGCGACGCGCGCGAGGGCGACACCGTGCAGGTCGAGGGCATCGTGACGGACAGCCAGGTCAACCTGCGCCCGCGCCGCCAGCTGGTGGTGAGCCTCGACGACGGCAGCGGCACGCTGAACCTGCGCTTCTTCAGCTTCTACCCCGCCCACCAGAAGACGCTGGCCGTGGGTCAGCGGGTGCGGGTGCGCGGCGAGCTGCGCGGCGGCTCGTCGTTTGCAGGCTGGGCGCGCGAGATGGTGCACCCGAGCTTTCGGGCCGTCGACGAGCACACGCCCCTGGCCGAGGCGCTGACACCGGTCTACCCCAGCAGTGCCCAGTTGCCGCAGACCTACATCCGCAAGGCCGTGGCCTCGGGTTTGTCGCGCGCGCGGGTGGACGAGCTGATCCCGCCCGAGCTGGTGCCCGAGGGCCTGCCGGTGCTGCGCGAGGCGCTGCACTTCCTGCATCACCCGTCGCCAGAGGTTTCGCTCGCCACACTGGAAGATCACAGCCACCCGGCCTGGCAACGCCTGAAGTTCGAGGAGCTGCTGGCCCAGCAGCTCTCGCAGATGCAGTCACAGCGCGCACGCGCCCTGCTGCGCGCGCCGGCGCTGCAGGCCGTGCGTGGCGGGCTGCATGAGCGGCTGCTGGCGGCCCTGCCGTTTTCGCTGACCAACGCCCAGCGCCGCGTGGTCGAGGAAATCGCTCACGACATCGCGCGTGCACAACCGATGCACCGCCTGCTGCAGGGGGACGTCGGCTCGGGCAAGACGGTGGTGGCTGCGCTGGCCGCCGCCATTGCGATGGGCGCCGGCTGGCAATGTGCGCTGATGGCCCCCACCGAGATCCTGGCCGAGCAGCATTTCAAGAAGCTGGTCGACTGGCTGGAGCCGCTGGGCGTGACGGTGGCCTGGCTCAGCGGCAGCCGCAAGGGCCGTGGCCGGCGCGAGATGCTCGAACGGGTGGCCGACGGCTCGGCGCTGCTGGTCGTGGGCACGCATGCGGTGATCCAGGACCAGGTCAGCTTTGCCCGCCTGGGCCTGGCGATCATCGACGAGCAGCACCGCTTCGGCGTGGCACAACGGCTGGCGCTCAGGCACAAGCTCGAGAGCCAGGCGCTCGAGCCGCACCTGCTGATGATGAGCGCCACGCCCATTCCGCGCACGCTGGCGATGACCTACTACGCCGACCTGGACGTGAGCACCATCGACGAGCTGCCGCCCGGGCGCACGCCGGTGGTCACCAAGGTGTTTGCCGACGGGCGGCGCGAGGCCGTCATCGCGCGCATCCGCGAGGAGGTCGCCCGCGGCCGTCAGGTCTACTGGGTCTGCCCGCTGATCGAGGAAAGCGAGGCGCTGGACCTGCGCAACGCCACCGAGACCCATCAGCAGCTCGTGGCCGCCCTGCCCGAGCACATGGTGGGCCTGCTGCACGGGCGCATGCCCGCGGCCGAAAAGGCGGCAGTGATGTCCCTGTTCACGGGCGGGCAGATGGCGGTGATGGTGGCCACCACGGTCATCGAGGTGGGGGTGGACGTGCCCAACGCCAGCCTGATGGTGATCGAACATGCCGAGCGTTTTGGCCTGTCGCAGCTGCACCAGCTGCGCGGCCGGGTGGGCCGGGGGGCGGTGGCCAGTGTCTGTGTGCTGCTCTACACCGGGCCGCTGTCGGACACCGGCAAGGCCCGCCTGAAGGCCATGGTCGAGACGGCCGACGGGTTCGAGATCGCGCGGCGCGATCTGGAGATCCGCGGCCCCGGCGAGTTCATGGGGGCACGCCAGTCGGGTGCGCCGCTGCTGCGGTTTGCCGATCTGCAGACCGACGAGCACCTGCTGGGCCCGGCCCGGCGCGCCGCCGGCGTGATGCTCGACCGGCATGCCGCGGCCGCGGCTGCCCACGTGCAGCGCTGGCTGGGCGGCAAGGCCGAGTACCTGAAGGCCTGAGACAGACGCCGCGGCCCGCCGCAGCCGCCCGCAGGCTGCCGCCGGCGTGGGCTGCCGGCCGCTCAGCGCCCCGGCGGCAGCACCGGGAATTCGCTCGTGTAGGGTTCGATGCGCGCCACCTGGCCGGCAAACACCGCCACCCGGCGCAGCGGCTTGTGGACCTGGCCGCCGCCATCGCCCCGTGCCACGGCGTATTGCCAGGCGGTCTGATAGCCCTTTTCGGCGAGCTGGCGGGCAAAGGTCTCCAGGGTTTCGGCACTGGCCGGCCCGGGCAGGCCGATCAGCACCTCGTCGCGCGACTGCACCACCTTGAACAAGGCCATGTCCTGGGCTGCTGCCACGCCGGGCTGCATCATCGCGGGTGCCAGGGCACCGAGGATCCAGAGAAGTTTTCGCATGCTTGGGCTCCTGAAGGGTCGGTTGGAATGGCCGCCAGTGTGCTGGACGCGCGTCATCGTAGTGCTTCACGGCGTCGCGATCGCGTTTCATTTGTTGCGCCGCGATGCCCCTTGCCCTATGCCGGGGCGCCAAACAGGCGCACAATCGCATTGTGTTTGCGATAGCTTTTTCCTTTCGCCGCAGCGCACCCAGGACTCGGAGGCCCGCTCCATGACGCTCACCGAACTGCGCTACATCGTTGCCGTGGCCCGCGAGAAGCATTTCGGCCGGGCCGCCGAGGCCTGTTTCGTGTCGCAGCCCACGCTGAGCGTGGCCATCAAGAAGCTCGAGGACGAACTCGACCTCAAGATCTTCGAGCGCGGCGCCAGCGAGGTCAGTGTCACGCCGCTGGGCGAGGAGATCGTCCGCCAGGCCCAGGCCGTGCTTGACCAGGCCTCGGCCATCAAGGAAATCGCCAAGCGCGGCAAGGACCCGCTGTCCGGCCCGCTCAAGCTCGGGGTGATCTACACCATCGGCCCCTATCTGCTGCCCGATCTCGTGCGCAACGTGATCGACCAGGTGCCGCAGATGCCGCTGATGCTGCAGGAGAACTTCACCATCAAGCTGCTGGAGATGCTGCGCACCGGTGAACTCGACTGCGCGATCATGGCCGAGCCCTTCCCCGACACCGGCCTGGCCCTGGCACCGCTGTACGACGAACCCTTTGTCGTGGCCGTGCCCAGGACCCATGCGCTGGCCGGGCGCGAGAGCATCAGCTCCGAGGAACTCAAGCGCGAGACCATGCTGCTGCTGGGCACCGGCCACTGCTTCCGTGACCACGTGCTCGAGGTCTGCCCCGAGTTCGCGCGGTTCTCGAGCGATGCCGAGGGCATCCGCAAGAGCTTCGAGGGCTCGTCGCTCGAGACCATCAAGCACATGGTGGCCTCGGGCATGGGCATCACCGTGGTGCCGCGCCTGAGCGTGCCGCCCGAGCCGCAGCCCCATGTCGTCTACATCCCGTTCACCGGCGCACCGCCCACCCGCCGGGTGGTGCTGGTGTGGCGGCGCACCTTCACGCGCTACGAGGCAATCGCCGCCTTGCGCAACGCCGTCTATGCCTGCCGGCTGGAAGGTGTCACCAAACTGTCGTGAGGGGCGCCGGCTTGTCGTCCGACCCTGCCCCGATTCATTCCCACAGGAGCCCTGCATGGCCAAGTCCAAAGCCAAGACCCCCGCACTGCCGGTGAACATCGGCATCAGTGAAAAAGACCGCGCCGCCATTGCCGCCGGCCTGAACAAGCTGCTGGCCGACACCTACACGCTATACCTGACGACCCACAACTTCCACTGGAACGTCACCGGCCCGATGTTCAACACGCTGCATCAGATGTTCATGACGCAGTACACCGAACTGTGGAACGCCGTCGACCCGATCGCCGAGCGCATCCGCGCACTGGGCTTTCCGGCGGCCGGCTCCTACGGCCAGTTCGCCACGCTCAGCACCGTGCCCGACGCCCCGGCCAAGCCCCCCAAGGCCGACGAGATGATCCGCATCCTCGTCGAAGGGCATGAATCGGTGGCTCGCACCGCGCGCGGCATCTTCCCGCTCGTGGACAAGGCCTCGGACGAGCCCACGGCCGACCTGCTGACGCAACGCCTGGACGTGCACGAAAAGACCGCCTGGATGCTGCGCAGCCTGCTCGAGACTTGAACGGCCTGCACCACACGCCGATGCCCCACGCGCGACGCGGGCCCCGGCACCGCACGGACTTGGCCCTGGCGCCCAGGCCGTATGATCGCCGCGGCCCTTGTCCAAGTGTCTGGCGGCATCACGCATGGCTTGCCGTGTGGTGGTCTCGCACCATGGGGTTCCCCCATGGTTCATTGCATGGAGTGTCCCTCCGGGGCATGAGCCGATCGGCCTGCTGGCCGGGCGGCTCACGCATCACCTGCAGGTTGGACAACGGGCCACCTTTGCGCATCGGCACGCGCCGCGCTGCCCACGGGCCCGGATGACCTCCGTTCGTCACCTGACCGCGCTCGGCATGGCCCGGGCCATGCTCGCCGGCCCCTGTGATGCCGCCGGCCTGGCGGCCCGGCTGAGAGCCTGCCTGGGTGAATCCGCCCCGTGGATGGATCGCCTGGCCGAGCACGTTGCTGCTTCACCGGCCCGGCGCGCCTGGGCCTGGCTGCTGCCCGCCGACCTGGCCGGGCGCATCGAGGCCGATCCGGCCTACCAGGACGCCTGGAGCGCGATCGCCTCGCCTCAGGTGCGCAGACACATCCTCCGACCGGTGGGCGGCATGCGGCCCAGGCCGCTCGGGCTGGACGCGCTCGCGCTGCCGGCGCTGACACATCTCGGTGCGCTCGCCCAATGGCTGGACCAGACACCGCAGGCGCTGTGGCGCCTGTGCAAGCCTTCGGCCTGGCAACGGCGCGATGCCCTGGGCAACCAGCACTATCGCCACCACTTCATCCCCAAGGCGCGCGGCGGCTGGCGCCTGATCGAGGCGCCCGAGCCTTACCTGCAGGCCCTGCAACGGCGCGTGCTCGATGGCCTGCTGTCGCAGGTGCCGGTGCACGAGGCCGCGCACGGGTTCGTGCCGGGCCGCTCGGTGATCACCCATGCATCGCTGCACACCGGACGCGACGCGATCCTGAAGTTCGACCTGGTCGACTTTTTCGGCAGCGTGCGCGCCTCACGCGTGCACGCCCTGTGGTCCACCCTGGGTTACCCGCTGCCGGTGGCGCGTTGCCTGACGCGCCTGTGCACGACGGCCACACCCGAGCCCGTGCTCGGCCGCTGGCGGCAAGACGGCGGCGCCACCTGGGAGCAGGCGCAACGGTTGCGCGACGCCCACCTGCCGCAAGGTGCACCCACCTCGCCGGCACTGGCCAACCTGTGCGCCTTCCAGCTCGATCTGCGGCTGGACGGCCTGGCGCACTGCATCGGCGCGCGCTACTCGCGGTATGCCGACGACATCGTGCTGTCAGGCGACGGCAGCCTGCTGCGCCACGCCGCGCGCATCGAAGCCTGGGTGGCGGCGCTCGCGCGCGATGAAGGCTTCGTGGTGAATCACCGCAAGTCACGCCGGCTGCCGTCGCACCAGCGCCAGCAGGTCACAGGCGTGGTCGTCAATGCAACACCGAACCTGCAGCGCGGCGAGTTCGACCGGCTCAAGGCCGAGTTGCACCAGTGCGCCATACACGGCCCGTCGTCGCAGAACCGGGAGGGCCATGCCGACTACCGCCAGCACCTCACCGGCCGTGTCGCCTGGGTGCGGCAGCTCAATCCGGCCAAGGCCCGGCGACTGCAGTCCTGGCTGGAGCGGATCGACTGGGCGCGCTGAAACCACACCCCGCCGCGCGCGCACGGAGTGCGTCGTTCGCTCTTCGATAATCGCGTGATGCATCGCTTCAACCTCTACCTCCAGCTGATCCGCTGGGACAAACCCGTCGGCACCCTGCTGCTGCTGTGGCCGTCGCTGGCGGCGCTGTGGATTGCCGCCGGCGGCTTTCCCGGCTGGCACCTGATCGTTGTCTACACGCTGGGCACCTTCCTGATGCGCTCGGCCGGCTGCGCGGTCAACGACGTGGCCGACCGCGACTTCGACCGGCACGTCAAGCGCACCGCCCAGCGGCCCGTGACCAGCGGCGCGGTGTCGGTCACCGAAGCGCTGCTGGTGGGGGCGGCGCTGGCCCTGCTGGCCTTTGGCCTGGTGCTGACCACCAACACGGCCACGATCGCCTGGTCGTTTGCGGCCCTGGCGGTGGCGATCTTCTACCCCTTCACCAAACGCTTCTTCTCGATGCCGCAGGCGGTGCTGGGCGTGGCGTTCAGCTTCGGGATTCCGATGGCCTTTGCCTCGGTGCAGGGGGAGGTGCCGGCACTGGCCTGGTGGCTGCTGCTGGGCAACCTGTGCTGGGTGGTGGCCTATGACACCGAATACGCGATGGTCGACCGCGACGACGACCTGCGCATCGGCATCCGCACCTCGGCGATCACCTTCGGGCGATTCGACGTGGCGGCCATCATGCTGCTGTATGCCGCCTACCTGGCGGTGTGGGGTGTGCTGGGCTGGCAGATGGGCTACCGCGGCTTCTACCTGGCCGGGCTGGCCGTCGCGGCGGTCCAGGTGCTGTGGCACTACACGCTGATCCGCCACCGGACACGCGAGGGGTGTTTCCTCGCGTTCCGGCAGAACCACTGGGTGGGGCTGGCCGTGCTGGCCGGTGTGGTGCTGGACGCGGCCTTGCGCCGCGCCGGCTGAACGGGGCGCGGGCGCGCCCCGCGGTCGCTCAGGGGTACAGGCCGCGTTCCTGGCGCGCCATCAGGATGCGCTCGCAGGCCACGGCAAAGGTGGCCGTGCGCAGCGTGACCTTGTAGCGGTCGGCCGTGTCCCAGATCTTGCGCAGGGCATCGACCATGATCTTGTCCAGCCGCAGGTTGATCTCGTCTTCGGTCCAGAAGAAGCTGGAGAAGTCCTGCACCCACTCGAAGTAGCTGACCGTCACGCCACCGGCATTGCAGATGACGTCGGGCACCACCAGGATGCCGCGGTCGGCCAGGATGTCGTCGGCGCTGGGCACCGTCGGGCCGTTGGCGCCTTCGAGCACCAGCTTGGCCTGGATGCGGCGCGCGCGGTCGGCGGTGATCTGGCCTTCCAGCGCGGCGGGGATCAGGATGTCGCAGGGCAGGTCCCAGAAGGCCTCGTTGTCGCAGACCTCGGCGTCCTTGAAGCCGGCCACGCCGCCGGTGTCGCGCACGTGCGGGATCAGCTTGGCGAGGTCGAAGCCCTGGCTGTTGACGATGGTGCCGGTGTGGTCCTGCGCGGCGACGATCTTGCCGCCGGCCTGCACGAACAGTTCGGCCGCCGACGAGCCGACGTTGCCGAAGCCCTGCACCGCGATGCGCGCGCCTTCCAGGTTCAGGTCGATGCGGCGGGCGGCTTCGCGGCCGGTGACGAACACGCCGCGGCCGGTGGCCTTGACGCGGCCCAGCGAGCCGCCCAGGTGGATGGGCTTGCCGGTGACGACGCCGGTCGCCGTGGCGCCGACGTTCATCGAATAGGTGTCCATCATCCAGGCCATGATCTGGCCGTTGGTGTTGACGTCCGGCGCGGGAATGTCCTGCTGCGGGCCGATGATGATGCCGATCTCGCTGGTGTAGCGGCGGGTGATCTTCTCGAGCTCCTTCTGGCTCAGCAGCTTGGGATCGACACGGATGCCGCCCTTGGCGCCGCCGTAGGGCAGGTTGACCGCGGCGTTCTTCACCGTCATCCAGGCCGACAGGGCCATGACCTCTTCGAGCGTCACGTCCGGGTGGTAACGCACACCGCCCTTGCCGGGGCCGCGCGACAGGTTGTGCTGCACGCGGAAGCCCTCGAAGTGCCGCACCGTGCCGTCGTCCATCTCGATGGGGATGTCGACGATCAGCGCCCGCTTGGGGTGCTTGAGGGTTTCAGCCCACTTGGCCAGCGGGCCGAGGTAGGGGATCACCCGGTCGACCTGCGACAGGTAGGTGCCCCACGGGCTGTTGGGAGCCGGCGAGACGTAAGACAGGCCGGAAAACGGTTGCGGATTCGGGGTGCTCATGGCGTGTTCCTTGTGGCGGACGAGCAGGTCTCGCGGGCTCATGGCAACACGAGCACCTGCTCGGGCCGCACTGTATGCCTGTGGCCGCCGAATTTGTCACCAACACCTATGCAAGCTTTGCATGACCCCAGCGAGCCGGCCTCATGCTGCGCTGCGACATGCCCCAACTCACGCGATCTTGCTGCCTTCAGGCGCCAAATTCATCGCCCAGTTCACGAGCCCGTTCACGGGCTGCGGCAAGCGCCCGCACGAACGCGGGCTTCACACCGTCGCGTTCGAGCGAGCTGAGGGCCGCAAACGTGGTGCCTCCCCGGGAGGTCACGCGGTCACGCAGCACCTGCGGCGGTTCGTCCGAGCGGCTGGCCAGTTCGGTGGCACCCGCAAAGGTGGCCAGCGCCAGGCGGCGCCCCTGCTCAGGGCTCAGGCCCATGGCCGTGGCCGACTCGATCAGCGCCTCGATCACATAAAAGACGTAGGCCGGCCCCGAGCCCGACACTGCCGTCACCGCATCGAGATCGGCCTCGTGGTCGACCCACAGCGTCTGCCCGGTGGGGGCCAGCAATTGCTCGATGCGGTGGCGCTCGTCAGCCGACACGGCGTCGCTGGCACACAGGCCTGATATGCCCATGCCGATCAGGGCCGGCGTGTTGGGCATGGCGCGCACCACCCGGGCACTGCCGGTGGCGGCGCGCAGGGCGTCGGTGCGGATGCCGGCCATCACGCTCAGGTGCAGCGCCCCGCCAACGTGGGCCGCACACGGTGCTGCCGCTTCGCCGAACAGCTGCGGCTTGACGGCCCAGACCACCAGGCCGGCGCGCGCCAGTTCGGGCCCGGCCGCCTCACGGGCCGTCACGCCGTGGTCCGCCAGCAGACGTTCGCGCTGGGGCGCAAATGGCTCCACGACCAGAATGTCGGCCGGCGCATGGCCGGCGCGGATCAGCCCGCCGATGATGGCCGAGGCCATGTTGCCGCCGCCGATGAAGGCCAGGATGGAGGAGTTGCTCATGTCGTGATCGTGAGATGGGGGTCGGTGAACAGGGTCGCGGAAAACAGCGTCAGCGCACTGGCGAAAGCCCGTGCGGCAGCAGCAGGATGATAGGAGGCGCGGTCCCAGCAATTGAAGCCGTGCCCGGCGCCGGCATGCACATGCACTTCTGCGCGCGCACCCAGCGCGGCGCGCACCCGCTCGACCGCCGCCAGCGGGATGTGGGTGTCGGTCTCGCCGTAGTGCAGCTGGATCGGGCAGCGGATGCCCGACACCAGATCGAGCTGGTCCTGGATGCCGCCGCCGTAGTAGGCCACCGCCGCATCCACCCCCGCCGTAGCGGCCGCCTGGTAGGCCAGCCGACCGCCCATGCAATAGCCGAAGGCGCCGATGCCGCCGCGCAGCTCGGGCCGCTGGCGCAGCGCGGCCACGCTGGTGAGTATGTCGCGCGCCAGGGCAGCGCGGTCGGCCCCCTGCATGAGCTGCAGCGCGCGCTCCCGGTCCGCACCTTCGTAGCCCAGCTCGACCCGAGGCGCCTGACGCCAGAACACGTCGGGGGTCAGCACGACGAATCCGGCCAGCGCGTACTGCTCGGCCACCGCCTGGATGTGGCGATTGACGCCGAAGATCTCCTGGAACAGCACCAGCCCCGGCCCGCGGCCGGCCGGCGGCAGGCTCAGCATCGCCTCGTACTGGCCGCCGTCGTCGGCGGCAATCGGGATCCAGCGGGATTGAACGGGGGGGGTCATGGCAGGTCCTTCGGCAGGGAATTCGATGCGCGCGCAGGCGGCTGAGGCCCCAGAGCGGGGCAGGACAAGCGCTGGCGGGCCGCGCACGCACCACAGCATACCGCCGGGGCCGGCTTCAAGCCCTGACTTGGTGCGGCCCATGACTTAGGGTATTGCATAACTTGCTAGCGAACCGACAAACCCCTAGCATGAGTCACCAGCTTGGTAGAGCGAGGCGGAGAATAATCAAGCATGAAGGACATCGAAGAAGACCCCAAGGGCCTGGACAAGATCGATCGCAAGATCCTGCGTGTCCTTCAGGCCGACGGGCGCATCGCCAACCTCAAGCTCGCCGAGGCAGTGCACCTGTCTCCGACGGCCGTGCTCGAGCGCGTCAAACGGCTCACGCGGGACGGCTACATCCTGGGCTATGAAGCGCGGCTGAACCCGCTCAAGCTCAGCGCCGGCATGATGGTGTTCGTCGAGGTGGTGCTCGACCGCACCACCCCCGACGTGATGAACGCCTTCAAGGCCGCCGTGCAGTCACGCCCCGAAATCCTCGAATGCCACCTGGTGGCCGGGGGCTTCGACTACCTCATCAAGACCCGCGTGGCCGACATGCAGGCCTACCGCGAGCTGATCGGCACCGTCGTCTGGGCGCTGCCGGGGGTGCGTGAGACGCACACCTATGCGGTGATGGAAGAAGTGAAAAACACGACGATGCTGCCGATCTGACGATCACTCCGCGGCGCCTGGTGCGCGTCGTGCTGAGGGAGGCAGTGTGCGCCATGACTCACCGGAACCTCCTGCTCCCTCGCCTGCTTGCGAGAGCGTGAGCGCACGGAGTGGCCTGGGGTTCGTTCGGGTGGCCGCCAATCGTCGGGACCTCCTGCTCCCTCGCCCGCTGGCGGGAGAGGGTGGGGGAGAGGGTGGTTCGAGTCGCTACCGCGGTGGTGAGTGGCGCCGCTGTGTCGCCCCTGGCGGGGCG
>CAMLSD010000116.1 GCA_946482595.1 uncultured Comamonadaceae bacterium | reverse complement strand
CTTCGCGGGCATGACGATGGCGGAAGAACAGCCCCGCGCACCACCATCCGCTGCCGCGCCAGGCCGCCCCTCCCGGTCATCCCCGCGAAGGCGGGGATCCATCGGCGCCACACCGCCAGGCCCATGGATGCCCGCCTTCGCGGGCATGACGATGGCGGAACAACGGCCCCGCGCACCACCATCCGCTGCCGCGCCAGGCCGCCCCTCCCGGTCATCCCCGCGAAGGCGGGGATCCATCGGCGCCACACCGCCAGGCCCATGGATGCCCGCCTTCGCGGGCATGACGATGCGTGGATGCTCGACTTCGCGGGCATGACGATGGCGGAAGAACAGCCCCGCGCACCACCATCCGCTGCCGCGCCAGGCCGCCCCTCCCGGTCATCCCCGCGAAGGCGGGGATCCATCGGCGCCACACCGCCAGGCCCATGGATGCCCGCCTTCGCGGGCATGACGATGCGTGGATGCCCGACTTCGCGGGCATGACGATGGCGGAAGAACGGCCCCGCGTACCATCATCCGCTTCCGCGCCTCAGAGCTCATCCCCCCTCATGCCACCTCCCCGCGCCTCATCCCCGCCATGTCGCGCGACGGCGGCGCACCAAACAGGCGCCGATACTCCCGGCTGAACTGCGACGGGCTTTCGTAGCCCACCCGGAAGGCCGCGGTCGACGCATCCAGGCGTTCGGACAGCATCAGCCGGCGTGCCTCGGTCAGGCGCAACTGCTTCTGATATTGCAGCGGGCTCATCGCCGTGAGCGACTTGAAGTGGTGGTGGAAGGTGGTCAGGCTCATGCCCACCTCGCGGGCCAGTGACTCCACCCGAAGCGGCTCGGCAAAACGGTCATTGAGGTTGGCGATCGCTCGCGCCACCTGGTGGCTGTGGGTATCGACCGTGGCGATCTGCCGCAGGCGCCAGCCGGCCTCGCCGGTGAGCAGCCGGTAGTGGATCTCGCGGCGGATCAGCGGCGCCAGCGTGCGGATGTCGTCGGGCTGGTCCAGCAGGGCGAGCAGGCGCTCGAAGGCCTGCAGCAGCGGCGCCGTCAGCAGGCCCGTCGTCATGGCATGGCCGTCACTCTCGACCTTGCGGCTGCTGCCGGCGGGCAGCTCCAGCATCAACGAGGCAATCTCGCGCCAGTCCAGCCGGAGCGCCAGCGCCAGGTAGGGGCGCTCGGGGCGGGCCTCCATCAGCGCGGTCTTCACCGGCAGGTCCATCGATGCGATCAGGTAGCGGTCTTCACCGTAGCTCAGGCTCTGATCGCCCAGCATCACCCGCTTGCTGCCTTGCACGATGACCGCCACACACGGCTCGTAGACGCTGCAGTTGTTCACCGCCGGTTGATCCATCCGCATGATCATCAGCCCGGGGATCTCGGGTACCTGCAGCAGGTCACCGTCGCGCGTCCGGTTCAGGATGCGCCCGGCCAGTGCGGCGCGTGGCGAATGCAGGGCATCAGCGGTGGAAGGATCGGGCATGGCGATGCGTCGAAAAGTTGCTGCATCGCATGGTATCGGGAGCGCACGGCTTGTGCCGGGCCGCCGCAGGATTGGGCAAGCATGGCGCAGGTTCTGGCTAACGTGCATTTGAGGATCGGTCCGAAACTCCGCCCTGCCAGATGCCTTGACCCACAACACCTCACGGAGAACCCATGATCAAGCTGCAAGTCAACGGTCATGCCCAGTCGCTGGACATCGAGCCTTCCACCCCCGTGCTCTGGGCCCTGCGTGACACGCTGGGCCTGACCGGCACCAAGTTCGGCTGCGGCACGGCCCTGTGCGGCGCCTGCACCGTCCATGTGGACGGCCAGGCCATCCGCTCGTGCGTCACACCGGTCAGCAGCGTCGAAGGCCGCCAGGTCACCACCATCGAAGCCGTCACCGCCGGGGACGACCGCGTGGGCCGTGCCGTGCGTGACGCCTGGGTGAAACACGACGTCGCGCAGTGCGGCTACTGCCAGAGCGGCCAGATCATGAGCGCCACGGCCTTCCTGAAATCGCTGCCCAAGGGCACCCAGCCGAGCGCCGCCGACATCGACAGTGCGATGGCCGGCAATGTCTGCCGCTGCGGCACCTACACACGCATCCGCGCCGCGGTGGCAGATGCAGCACGGGCCCTGGCCTGAAGGAGACATCACCATGCTCAGCCATGCCATGCAAGACCTCCCGCAAGCCCTTCAGCACCTGCTGGCCCGAACCGGCGATCCGCGCGGTGCAGCCGATCTGCCGCGGCGCAGCTTCCTCAAGCTGGGTGCCGCCAGCGGCTTTGCCCTTGGCGTGTTCCCGCTGCTGTCGCAGGCGCAGGGGGCAGCCGCCGGCAGCGCGCCTGCCGAACTGAAGCCGACACAGTTGCCCGCCGCGTTTGTCGCGATCGCGAAGGACGGCACGGTGACCGTCACGGTGAACCGTCTCGAGTTCGGCCAAGGCGTGCAGACCGCGCTGCCGATGATCCTGGCCGAAGAGCTGGATGCCGACTGGTCCAAGGTGCGCAGCCAGCTCGGCACCAACGACATGGCCTACGCCGATCCGCTGTACGGCATGCACCTGACCGGGGGCTCCAATTCCATCAAGAACAGCTTCACCCAGTACCGCGAACTGGGTGCCCGCGCCCGCGCCATGCTGCTGCAGGCTGCGGCCGCGCGCTGGGGGGTGGACGCAGCCAGCCTGCGCACCGAGGCCGGTGTGGTCCTGGGTGCCGGTGGACGACGTGCGAACTACGGTGAACTGGCCGAAGCCGCGATGGCCCTGCCCGTGCCGGCCCAGGTCACGCTGAAGGACCCGAAGCAGTTTCGCCTGATCGGGCAGCCGACCACCCGGCTGGATGCCGCCGCCAAGAGCAGCGGCCGGCAGGACTTCGGCATCGACGTGCGCCGCCCCGGTCAGCTCACGGCCGTCATCGCGCGCCCGCCGGTATTTGGTGCAAGGCTGAAGTCGGTGGATGACACCGCCGCGCGCGCCGTGCGCGGCGTGAAGGCCGTCGTGCGGGTGCCGCTGGATCGCGGTGCCGAGGGGGTCGCGATCATCGCCGACGGCTACTGGCCGGCCAAGACCGCACGCGATGCGCTGAAGCTGCAATGGGACAGCAGCGCCGTCGAGAAGGTCGACAGCGCCGCCCAACTGGCACAGTACCGCGCGCTGGCCACCCAGCCCGGCCCCCGGCACTTCGATGCGGACATGGCACCGCTGGCCGGCGCGCCCCGGCGCATCGAGGCCGAGTTCGTGTTTCCCTACCTCGCCCATGCGCCGATGGAGCCGCTGAACTGCACGGTGGAATACACCGGCCAGGCGGCCACGCTGTGGGTGGGTTCGCAGATGGCCGGGCTGGACGGCCTGGCCGCGGCGCGGGTGCTGGGCCTGCCGCCAGAGAAGGTGCAGGTGCTGGTGCAGTCGGCCGGTGGCGGCTTCGGCCGCCGCGCGATACCCACCAGCGAGTACGTGACCGAGGCCTGCACCATTGCCAAGGCCGCCCACCAGGCGGGTGTGCGCGCGCCGATCCGCACGCTGTGGAGCCGAGAGGACGACATCAAGGGCGGCTACTACCGCCCGATGCACCTGCACCGTGCGCAGATCGGTTTCGACGCCACCGGTCAGGTGCTGGCCTGGGACCATGTCATCGTTGGCCAGTCGATCGTGACCGGCTCGCCCTTCGAGGGCATGATGGTCAAGAACGGCGTCGACATCACCGCCGTGGAAGGCATGCGTGCGCCCTACCCGCTGCCCATGCGGCTGACCGTGCACCATCCCAAGGTGAACGTGCCGGTCCTGTGGTGGCGCAGCGTGGGCAGCACACACACGGCCTTTGTGATGGAAACGCTGATCGACCAGATCGCGCGCGAGACGCAGCAGGACCCGGTGGCCTACCGGATGAAGCTGTTCGGTGCCGGACACCCGCGTCATCGCGCTGCCCTGCAGCTCGCGGTCGATCGCAGCGGCTACGGCAGCAAGCGCCTGGCCGCCGGCCGGGCCTGGGGCGTGGCGGTGCACGAGTCGTTCAATTCGGTGGTGGCGTATGTGGTCGAGGCGTCAGTCACGGACGGCCGGCCGGTGCTGCATCAGGTCACGGCCGGCGTGCACTGCAACCTGGCGATCAATCCGCGCACCGTGGAAGCCCAGGTCCAGGGTGCGGCCCTGATGGGCCTGGGCATGTGCCTGCCGGGTGCGGCCATCACGCTCAAGGACGGTGTGGTGGAACAGCAGAACTTCGGCGACTACACCGTGGCGCGCATCACCGACATGCCGGCGTTCAGCGTGCACATCGTGCCGAGTGCCGAAGCCCCCACCGGCATGGGCGAACCCGGGCTGCCGCCACTGGCACCGGCCTTCGCCAACGCCGTGGCCCAGCTCACCGGCAAGCCGCTGCGTGAACTGCCGTTCAAGCTGGCCTGACGGGAGCGCCACCATGGAAGACCTGGACACCCAGGTCCTGCGCACCGCGCAGGCCTGGTTTGCCGCGGGGCTGCCGGTCCTGCTGGTGACGGTGACGCGCACCTGGGGTTCGTCACCCCGGCCACCGGGTTCGCTGATGGCCATCAATGGCCGCGGCGAAACGACGGGCTCGGTCTCCGGCGGCTGCATCGAGGACGACCTGATCCGGCGCATGCACGACGAGGGTCTGTCGGCCATCTGCACCGATGGGCGACCGGTGACGCTGCGCTACGGCATCTCGGCCGACCAGGCGCATCGTTTCGGCCTGCCCTGTGGCGGCACGGTGGAGCTGGTGCTGGAGCCGGTGGCCGAACACAGCCGGCTGCCCGAGTTGCTGCAGGCCACGCAGGCTCGGCGCAGCACCGCGCGCCGCCTCGATCTGCACACTGGCGCGGTGACCTTGCAGCCCGGTCGGCGCGACGGCCTGCCGGAACTGGACGACAACGCCCTGGTGACATACTTCGGCCCGCGCCATCGGCTCATCGTCATCGGCGCCGGGGATCTGTCGCGCTTCCTGTGCCAGATGGCGCTGGGCTTGAATTTCGAGGTCATCGTGTGCGACCCGCGCAGTGAACACAGCGCCCACTGGGCCCTGGAGGGGGTGCTGCTGAGCCACGAGATGCCCGATGACCTGATCCTGCGCCTGCAACCGGATGCGCGCACGGCCGTGGTCGCACTGACACACGACCCCAAGCTCGACGACCTGGCGCTGATCGACGCCTTGCAGTCGGAAGCCTTTTATGTGGGCGCCATCGGCTCGCGTCGCCATACCTCGCTGCGCCGAACGCGCCTGCGCGAGCATTTTGGTCTGGGCGAGGCCGAGCTGAATGCGCTGCACGGCCCGGCCGGGCTTTACATCGCCAGCAAGACGCCGGCGGAAATCGCCCTGTCCATCATGGCCGAAGTGGTTGCCTTGAAGAACGGCGTCGATTTTCCCCAGCCGATGCCGGTGGCCGAGGGCAAGGCGGCCCACACGGGTGAGGACGAGCCGCCGGCATTGCTGCCGGCCAGCTGCGCGGTCTGAGCACAGGCGCCGGCCGGCGCTCAGCCCTCCGACACCTTGCGCGCCAGGTAGGCCAGGGCTTCCTCGACCTGGTCCACCAGGATCAGGCAGAGGTCGCCCGGGCGCAATGCGGCCAGTGCGTGGTCGATCGCGACGAATTCACCGTGGATCTCGTCGACCTGGGTCGTGCGTGTGGCACCCTCCAGCCCCTGGCGCAGCAGCGCCAGCACCTCACCGTCGGCACGGCCGCGCTGGCATTGGTCCTGATAGAGGATGACGTGCTCGAAGGCGTGCCCCAGGATGCGGGTCTGCTCCCGGATGTCCTCGTCGCGGCGGTCGCCTGCACCGCTGATGACAACCAGGCGGCGTTCGGCCGGCATGGACTGGACCGCACCCACCAGCGCGATCATCGCGTCGGGGTTGTGGCCGTAGTCGGCGATCACCGTGGCGCCGCGGTAGCTGAAGAGGTTGAAGCGCCCGGGGGCGTTGTCGGCATCGCTCTCGAAGGTGAGCAGCCCCGTGCGGATGGCGTCCCAGCTCGCCCCGGCAGCCCAGGCGGCGGCCGTGGCGGCCATCGCGTTCTCGACCTGGAAGCCGATCGTGCCGTTGCGCGTGATCGGCACTTCGGCCAGCGGGATGCGGTGCTTGACGCCCGCTTCTTCGCCGACGATGGCCTCGCGGTCCACATAGACCACACGGTGCCCCTGCACCCGGTGTGCCGCCATGATGGGATGGTGCCGGTCAGCCGCGAAAAACGTCACCTGCCCCGGGCAGTTCTCGGCCATCTTCGCCACGATCGGGTCGGCGGCATTCAGCACGGCCATGCCGGTGGGTGACACGTTCTGCACGATCACACGCTTGAGCACCGCCAGGTCCTCGACCGTGGTGATGTAGTTCAGGCCCAGGTGGTCGCCCATGCCGATGTTGGTCACCACCGCCACCTGGCAGCGGTCGAAGGCCAGCCCCTCACGCAGCACACCGCCGCGTGCCGTCTCGAACACGGCGGCATCGACGTCGGGGTGCATCAGCACGTTGCGCGCACTGCGCGGGCCGCTGCAGTCGCCGGTGTCGATGCGGCGTCCGTTGACGTACACGCCATCGGTGTTGGTCATGCCTACGCGCAGTCCGCTGCGCGCCAGGATGTGCGCGGTCAGGCGCACCGTGGTGGTCTTGCCGTTGGTGCCGGTCACCGCGACGACGGGAATGCGCCCATCGTTGCCCGGCTCGAACATGTCGTCGATCACCGCATCACCCACCGCACGGCCCTTGCCGTACGACGGGCTCAGGTGCATGCGCAGCCCCGGTGCGGCATTGACCTCGACCACACCCCCGCCCTGCTCCTCCAGCGGCTGCAGCACGCTTTCACAGACGACGTCGACGCCGCAGATGTCCAGGCCGATCATGCGGGCCGCCGCGACGGCGCGGGCCGCCACCTCCGGGTGCACATCGTCGGTCACATCGGTGGCCGTGCCGCCCGTGCTGAGGTTGGCGTTGTTGCGCAGCACCACACGGCGGCCCTTGGGCGGCACGTCGTCCGGCGCAAAGCCCTGCAGCGCCAGGCGCGCGACTGCGATGTCGTCGATGCGCATCTTGGTCAGGGACGTGGCATGCCCGTCGCCCCGGCGCGGGTCGAGGTTGACCTCGTCGACCAGCTCGCGCACCGTGTGCACGCCGTCGCCGATCACATGCGGCGGGTCTCGCCGGGCGGCAGCCACCAGGCGGTCGCCCACGACCAGCAGCCGGAAGTCATAGCCCGGGATGAAGCGCTCGACCAGCACCTCGTCGCTGATCGCAACCGCCGCGTCATAGGCGATCTTCAGGTGTTCATTGCTGACGATGTTCACCGTCACGCCCTTGCCCTGGTTGCCGTCCTGGGGCTTGACCACCACGGGCCAGCCGATTTCCTGAACGGCCGCCATGGCGTCTTCATAGCTGGTCACGGGGCGCCCCTCCGGCACCGGCACGCCTGCAGCCAGCAGCAGCTTCTTGGTCAGTTCCTTGTCCTGGGCGACCGACTCGGCAATGGCCGACGTGGCATCGACCTCGGCCGCCTGGATGCGCCGCTGGCGGCTGCCCCAGCCGAACTGCACCAGACTGCCCTGGGTGAGGCGCCGGTACGGAATGCCCCGGGCCACGGCCGCGTGGACGATGGCGCCGGTGCTCGGGCCCAGTCGGACGTCCTCGTCCAGCTCGCGCAGTCGCCCCAGTGCGGCGGGCAGGTCGTAGGGCGTGTCGTCCAGTGCCGACTGGCACAGCGCCTGCGCCAGCTCCAGGGCAAGCCGCCCGACTTCCTCTTCGCTGTATTCGACGACCACCTGGTACACCCCCGGGTCCAGCGTGGCGGTCGTGCGGCTGAAGGTCACGGGGCAACCGGCCTGAGCCTGCAGACCCAGCGTGGCGAACTCCAGCGCGTCGGCCATCGAGACATCACGGTCCTGGCCGGTCGGCCGCAGCGCCCCGATCTCGGGAAAGCGCGCACGCAGCCGGGCCTCGAAACCCGGCAGGTCACGCAGCGAGCATTCGGCCGGCGTGCAGGTGACGATCGCCTCGACGGCGGTGCGGCGCGTCCACAGGTTGGGGCCACGCAGGGCGCGGATTCTGGAAACTTCCATCGACTTGTCTTTCTACTGTCGCCCGAATCAGGCGGCGACCAGCGCCGGCGCGCGGGCGGTCGTGCCCATCGACACGGAGGCCTGGTTCTCGAAGGTCTTGATGCCGGCGCGGATCAGGTCGGCCTCCATGCCCAGCGCCCAGGCAGCCGCCGCGGCGGCCATCACGGCGGGCAGCACGGTGTCCGGGGCATACCCCGCCACCTGCGGCAGGCAGCGCATTTCGATCAGCAGGGTTTCCTTGCCACCATGGGCCATCAGCACCCGCTGCCCGCGCAGGAACACAGCCCGCTTGCCGGCCGCCAGGTGCGTTTCGATGACGTCACGCTGCGGGTCATGGCCATAGAAGATCACGTCGCCATCGCACAGCGACGCCATCTGCGCGGCCAGCAGGTCATCGGCGTTGAGCACCGCCACGCCGTCGGGCAGCACCACGTCGACCTGGGTGCGCAGCACGTTGTAGAGCTGCTCGGCGTCATGCACGTGGTAGCCGGCCAGTTGCTCGGAGCCACGCACGTCGGTCACGATGCCCACGTGGCAGCGGTCGTAGGCCAGGCCGTCCTTCAGGATGGCCTCGGCGCCGTTTTCGATCACGGCAGCCTCGACCGCACGATTCATCAGCAGCCGCTGGCCGGCCGCCCAGGTCGCGCGGGGGCCGCGCTCGACCAGGCGACGGTCAAGGTAAAGCCCGTCCGAACAGGCCAGCCCCACATGGTGACCACTGAGGTGCAGCAGCCAGGCGACCATGCGCCCGATCAGCGCCACACCGTGGGTGCCGGTGACCCCCACGACCGGAATCCGGCCGGACTCGCTTTCAGGGAACAGATGGTTCACGATCGCCTGCCCGACCGGGCGGGGCTGGCCTTCGGCCGGCTTGAGGTGCATCAGCAGGCCCGGACCGGCGTTGACCTCGACCACCGCACCCCGTTGCCCATCCAGCGGCTGGGAGATGTCCTCGGCCACCACGTCCACGCCGGCAATGTCCAGGCCCACCACACGGGCGGCCAGCGACACCAGTTCAGCGACGTCCGGGTGCACCCGGTCGGTCACGTCGATGGCCAGATTGCCGTTGCGCTGCACGCGCACGCGCTGCCCGTCGGCCGGCACCGATTCGGCCGTCAGGCCCTGGCGTTCGAGTTCAAGGCGGTTGGCCGGGTCGGCGATACGGACGATGTCCAGCGGGAAGGCCTCGTCCTCGCCACGGCGCGGATCGGAGTTCACCTGCAGCGCCACCAGTTCGGCCACGCTGGCGCGACCGTCGCCGGTCACCCAGGCCGCATCGCCACGCGACGCCGCCACCACCTGCCCACCCACCACCAGCAGGCGATGTTCGTAGCCGCTCACATAACGTTCGACGATGACGTCGCTGCCCTCGTTCAGGGCAACCTGATAGGCCGCCTCGATGTCGGCGCGCTCGCGCAGCTCGATCGACACGCCCCGCCCATGGTTGGCATCGGAGGGTTTCACGACGACCGGCAGACCGATGTCCTGGGCGGCTTCCCAGGCGTCGGCCGGGCTGTCGACCACACGGCCCTCCGGCACGGGCACACCGCAGGAGGTCAGCAGGCGCTTGGTCAGGTCCTTGTCGCTGGAGATGCTTTCGGCGATGGCGCTGGTGCGGTCGGTCTCGGCCGTCCAGATCCGGCGCTGCCGCGCGCCATAGCCCAGCTGCACCAGATTGCCGCTCGTCAGCCGGATCGACGGAATGCGCCGTTCGGTCGCGGCATCGACGATGCAGGAGGTGCTCGGGCCCAGGCAACGTGCATCGACGAGTTCACGCAGGCGCGCCACGGTGACCGGGACGTCGTAGGGGCGGTCCTCGATCGCGGCCATCACCAGATCACGGGCGGCCTCGATGGCGGCCCGGCCGACTTCTTCCTGGCGGGTACGGATCACCACCTTGTACACACCGCGACGGGCGGTGGAACGCGCCTTGCCGAATCCGGTCGGCATGCCGGCCAGGTTCTGCAACTCGATGGCCACATGTTCCATGATGTGGCCAGGCCAGGTGCCCTCGCGCAGCCGCAGCAGGAAGCCGCCGCGCTCGCCGACACCGCAGCGGTGCTCGACCAGCCCGGGCAGCCAGCCGGACAACCGTTCATAGAACCCGGGGATCGTGTTGGAGGGGCAGTCCTCCAGGTCGCCGATGTCGATCCAGGCCTCGATCACCGGGCGGTAAGTCCAGATGTTCGGACCGCGCAGATAGGTGACCCTCAGGAATTCAATGTCTTTTTTGCTCATGTTTCGGATGGTTGGCGCCACGGGGCGCTGGGCAGAGGACTGAACCATCGGATCACCGGTGTGCAGACCGGCATGTCAACCCGAAAGGGGGGCGATGCGTCACCATCAGGTCGGGCTCGCGCGCTGGGATATGCTCGCTGGCCCTTGCGCCGGCTTCCCCGACGCCCGCCTGCCAGGCGGCGCACCGGGTTCCCCGGCCAAACGCTCGCCAAGATGACCACTTCACACACTGCTTCAGTTTCAGCTCCTGATTCGTTACCCGACACGTGGCGGGCGGACCTGGATCGATTGCTCGTTCCTGGCGAAAACGCGCTGGCTTGGCTTGAGGTTGACTTGAGCGCTCAACTTCGCTTCGCCCGCGGCCTGGTGGTGCTGACCAACCGCCGGCTGGCCGCCCGGATGCCGGAAGAAACCACATGGAAGTCATGGGATTTCGCCCCCGGCCTGGCCATGCGCCACCACGACCATGCCGGCGTGGGCACGCTCGAACTGATCGACGACACCGGCCGCCTGGCGTACTGGCGTTTCACGCTGGGTGCCAACCCCGCCGCCCTGCGCCTGAGCGAACAGTTCGAGCGCCATCTGGCGGCCCACCTGAGCGGGCAATCGGTGCAGGCACCCGCCGCCACCACCTGCCCGCGCTGCCAGGCCACCCTCGAACCCGGCCAGGACGACTGCCCGAGCTGCGCCGCCGAAGCCGACACGCCGCCGTCCACCTGGACCCTGCTGCGGCTCTGGCGCTTCGCCCGCCCCTACCAGGGCCAGTTGCTCGCCGGCTTCCTGCTGACGCTGGCGTCCACCGCCGCCACGCTCGTCCCGCCCTACCTGACCATGCCGCTGATGGACGACGTGCTCATCCCGTATCAGAACGGTCAGGCGATCGACATCAACCTGGTCGGCATGTACCTGCTGGGCCTGCTGGCCGCTGCCTTGCTCGCCTGGGGGCTGGGCTGGGCGCGCACCTACATCCTGGCGCTGGTCAGCGAGCGCATCGGCGCCGACCTGCGCACCACCACCTACGAGCACCTGCTCAAGTTGTCGCTCGAATACTTCGGCGGCAAGCGCACCGGCGATCTGATGGCGCGTATTGGATCCGAAACTGATCGGATCTGTGTCTTTCTGTCGTTACATCTGTTGGATTTTGCGACCGACGTGCTGATGATCGTGATGACCTCGGTCATCCTGTTCTCGATCAACCCGTGGCTTGCGTTGGTCACCCTGCTCCCGCTGCCCTTCATCGCCTGGATGATCCATGTGGTGCGTGATCGCCTGCGCACCGGCTTCGAGAAGATCGACCGGGTGTGGTCGGAGGTCACGAATGTGCTGGCCGACACCATTCCCGGCATCCGCGTGGTCAAGGCCTTTGCCCAGGAACGCCGCGAGGCCCAGCGCTTCCGCCAGGCCAACCAGCACAACCTGGCGGTCAATGACCGGTTGAACAAGGTGTGGTCGCTGTTCACGCCGACGGTGTCGCTGCTCACCGAGATCGGCCTGCTGGTGGTCTGGGCGTTCGGCATCTGGCAGGTGTCGCAGAGCCAGATCACGGTGGGCGTGCTCACGGCCTTTCTGGCCTACATCGGGCGCTTCTACACCCGGCTCGACTCGATGAGCCGTATCGTGTCGGTGACCCAGAAGGCGGCCGCCGGCGCCAAACGCATCTTCGACATCCTCGACCATGTCTCCAGCGTGCCCGAGCCGGCCAACCCGGTGGCGCTGCCGCAGGTCAGCGGCCGCATCGAGATCCGCGATGCGGGCTTTCGCTACGGCAACCGGGCGGTGATCCGCGGCCTCGACCTCGACATCCACCCCGGCGAGATGATCGGCCTGGTCGGCCACAGCGGCTCGGGCAAGAGCACGCTGGTGAACCTGATCTGCCGCTTCTATGACCTGAGCGAGGGGTCGATCCGGGTCGACGGCGTGGACATCCGCTCGCTGCCGGTGGCCGACTACCGGCGACACATCGGCCTGGTGCTGCAGGAGCCCTTCCTGTTTTTCGGCACGATCGCCGAGAACATCGCCTACGGCAAGCCCGATGCCACACGCGCCGAGATCGTGGCGGCCGCCCGCGCCGCGCATGCGCACGAGTTCATCCTGCGGCTGCCGCAAGGCTATGACTCCCTGGTTGGCGAACGCGGCCAGGGGCTGTCAGGCGGCGAGCGCCAGCGCATCTCGATCGCACGCGCCTTGCTGATCGACCCGCGCATCCTGATCCTCGACGAGGCCACGTCCTCGGTGGACACCGAGACCGAAAAAGAGATCCAGAAGGCGCTGGACAACCTGGTGCAGGGGCGCACGACGATTGCCATCGCCCACCGCCTGTCCACGCTGCGGCGCGCCGATCGGCTGGTCGTGATGGATCGCGGCCAGGTGGTCGAGGTCGGCCCGCACGACGAACTGATGGAACGCCAGGGCGCCTACTGGCGCCTGTACGAAGCCCAGGCCCGCAACGTCGACACCGAAGAGGCCGACCGCGAACCCTGGGGTTCGGCGCCGGCCAAGGCTGCATGATGCCCAAGGACACCGCCATGACTGTGGACCTGCAGCGCAACGCCCATGGGCGCCTGGTGCTGACTGACGCCGACGGCGTGCGACACGAGGGAGTTGTGCCCGTGCGGGCCTTTCCGATCGCCGCGCCCGACGAGGGCATTTCGCTCGTCAGCACGGACGGCCATGAACTGGTGTGGATCGAACGGCTCGACGAGCTGGCGCCGGCCCCACGCGAGTTGATCGCCCAGGAGCTGGCCAGCCGTGACTTCATGCCGGTGATCGCCCGGCTGAACGGTGTGTCCAGCTTTGCGACACCCAGCACCTGGGACGTCGAGACCGACCGCGGCCCGACGAAGCTGGTGCTCAAAGGCGAAGAGGACATCCGCCGGTTGCCCGGCGGTGTCCTCATGATTGCCGACAGCCACGGCGTGCAGTTCCTGATCCGCGACCTGCACGC
>CAMLSD010000115.1 GCA_946482595.1 uncultured Comamonadaceae bacterium | reverse complement strand
CATCGCCGGCCAGAACAGCGTGTGGAAGTAGGTGATGTCCTTGCCGATGAAGTGGTACTGCTCGACCTCGGGGTCGGCCATGAACTCGTCGAAGCTGCGCGCCTCGCCGTAGCGGGCTTTCGGGCCCCCCTTGTCGAAGTAGTTCTTCAGCGACGCCAGGTAGCCGACCGGGGCATCGAGCCAGACGTAGAAGTACTTGCCCGGGGCGTCGGGGATCTCGATGCCGAAGTAGGGCGCATCGCGCGAGATGTCCCAGTCGGACAGGCCGCCCGAGCCGGTCTCGTCGGTCGTGAACCATTCCTTGATCTTGTTGGCCACCTCGGGCTGCAGCTTGCCGTCCTGCGTCCAGGCCTGCAGGAAGTCGATGCAGCGTTGCGACGACAGCTGGAAGAAGTGGTGTTCGCTGGTCTTCATGACCGGCGTGGCGCCGGTGAGCGTGGAGTAGGGGTTGCGCAGGTCGGTGGGTGCGTAGACCGCACCGCAGACCTCGCAGGAGTCGCCGTACTGGTCCTTGGCCGAACACTTGGGGCACTCGCCCTTGATGTAGCGGTCGGGCAGGAACATGTTCTTCACCGGGTCGAAGAACTGCTCGATGTTGCGCGTGAAGATCAGGCCGTTGCGGCGCAGCGCGAGGTAGATGCCCTGGGCCAGCTCGGTGTTTTCCGGGCTGTCGGTCGAATGCCAGTTGTCGAAGCTGATGTGAAAGCCGTCGAGGTACTGGCGGCGCCCGGCGGCAATCGCGGCGACGAACTCCTGCGGCGTCTTGCCCGCCTTTTCGGCGGCGATCATGATCGGTGCGCCATGCGCATCGTCGGCCCCGACAAAATGCACCTGATGGCCCTGCATGCGCTGGAACCGCACCCAGATGTCGGCCTGGATGTATTCCATGATGTGGCCGATGTGGAAATTGCCGTTGGCGTAGGGCAGCGCGGTGGTGACGAAGAGTTTGCGGGTCATCGTGGCCTCGGGCGGCAGGGGGGTGCCGGTCAGGGAAAACCCAGATTCTAGGCCGCATGGCAAGGGCATGACACCCTGCGCTAGACTGGGCTGAACAACATCGCCGCACTTGCGGCTCCCATCGAACCCCCACCATGGCCCTCACAGAACAAGCGCTGACCGACGCCCTGAAGACGGTGCTCGACCCCCATACCGGCAAGGACTTCGTCTCCACGAAACAACTCAGGAACCTGCGCATCGAAGGCGGTGACGTCAGCTTCGACGTCGAGCTGGGCTATCCGGCCCGCAGCGTGGCGGCGGGCTTGCGCAAGAGCCTGATCGCCGCAGCTCGCACCGTGCCGGGTGTCGACAACGTCAGTGTGCAGATCACGACCAAGGTCATCGCCCATGCGGTGCAGCGCGGCGTGCAGCTGCTGCCCAACGTGAAGAACATCATTGCCGTGGCGTCCGGCAAGGGCGGGGTGGGCAAGAGCACCACCGCGGCCAACCTTGCACTGGCCCTGGCGGCCGAGGGGGCCAGCGTGGCCGTGCTCGATGCCGACATCTACGGCCCCAGCCAGCCCACGATGTTCGGCATCGAGGGCCGGCCCGAAAGCGCCGACGGCAAGACCATGGAGCCGATGGAAAACTACGGCGTGCAGGTCATGTCGATCGGTTTCATGATCGAACCCGACAACCCGATGATCTGGCGCGGCCCGATGGCCACGCAGGCACTCGACCAGCTGCTGCGTCAGACCAACTGGCGCGACGTCGACTACCTCATTGTCGACATGCCCCCGGGCACGGGCGACATCCAGCTCACGCTGAGCCAGCGCGTGCCGCTGACCGGCGCGGTGATCGTCACCACGCCCCAGGACATCGCCCTGCTCGACGCCCGCAAGGGCCTGAAGATGTTCGAGAAGGTCGGGGTGCCGATCCTGGGCATCGTCGAGAACATGGCGGTCTACTGCTGCCCCAACTGCGGCCACACCGAGCACATCTTCGGTGCCGACGGCGGGCGCCGCATGGCCGCCGAATACGGGGTGGACTACCTCGGCGCGCTGCCCCTGAACCTGAGCATCCGCGAGAACGCCGATTCCGGCCGGCCGTCGGTGGTGACCGACCCCGACGGCGAGATCTCCGGCATCTACAAGGACGTGGCGCGCAAGCTGGCGGTCAAGGTGGCCGAGAAGGCACGGGACTACTCCTCGAAGTTCCCGACCATCTCGATCTCGAAGAACACCTGACACGCCTCGCATCATGGACACCCGGCGCCCCGCGATCGATGTGGCTGTGGTGCTGGAGCGCCAGGCCCGCCCCAACCGCTGGGAAGACTGGCGCTTTCGCATTGCCGAGGTCGTGCCGCACCAGCCGGCCTTCGGCCAGGCCGCGCGCCTGCTGCACGACGACGGCCAGGTGGCGCGGTGGGTTCATCCGGGGTTCGAGCTGGCATTGTTCCGTGACGAAGGCGAGGGCTATCACCTGAACCTCAGCTCGGGCCAGCCGGTGTGGTTCGTGATGTGGCGCATCGACGACAACGACCCGTCGATGGCCAGCCCGGTGTCGGTCAGCCTGTCGTACAACGAGGCGGGCCGCTGGCTGGATGCGCAGGAGCGTGTCGACAACGTGCCGCTGCAGCCCGAGCTGGTCGAGTGGCTGGCCGCCTACACCGCCGAACACTACCGCCCTGAACCGAAACGCCGGCAGCGGCCGGCCTCGTTTGTCGATCCGAGGCGGCGCGAGGGCGCGGGGGGCGGAGGCAGCGAGCATGGCTGAAGACAACTTCTTCTCGCGCTGGTCGCGGCGCAAGGCCGAGGTGCGCGGCGGCGCCGTGCCGGCCTCGACGCCAGACCCGGCCCGCGGCGATGCGACCACGGTGCTGCCGCCGGACCCGGCACAGCACACCGCGGTGACGGGCGCTGCGCTGACGCAGCCGCCACCCGCTGAATCAGTGCGGGGAGGGCGCGGCAACGCGGCCGACAATGCGACCAACAGCGCGACCGGCAACGCGACCGACAGCGCGACCCACCGCCCGGCCGAGCCGGCACCAACGATGTCCGACGTGGCCCGGCTCACGCCGCAGTCCGACTACACCCGCTTCGTGGCACCCGGCGTGGACAACCAGGTCAAGCAGGCTGCGATGAAAAAGCTGTTTGCCGACCCGCACTTCAACCGCATGGACGGGCTGGACGTCTACATCGACGACTACACCCAGTCCACCCCGATTCCGATGTCGGTCTTGCGGCAGATGGTGCAGTCGCGCGCGCTGGGCCTGTTCCAGGATGAGGATCGCAGCGAGACGACGGCCGCGCCGGGCGCCGAAGCTGGCGAACAGCGCACAGACCGTGGGCCGCAGGCCGCAGCCGGGGCAAGGCCGGATGGCAGCGTGGAACAGGATGTGCCAGCATCCCATGAATCCACCGACATAGCCCAGGACCAGGCGAACGACCTGGCCGGCACCCACGATGAAGACCCTGATCTGCAACTGCAACCGGACCATGCCGCTGGATCCGGCCGCGCTGGGCCGGGCCCTCGGGACTGACGGCCCGCATCCCGTCCACACCGTGCTGTGCCGCCGCGAGGCGGGCGCCTTCCAGCGCGCGGCCAAGGAGGGCGACGACCTGCTCGTCGCCTGTACCCAGGAAAGCCGGCTGTTCCTCGAGCTGAACGACGAAACCGAAGGGGCCGCGCCGGTGACCGAGCGGCCGATCCGCTTCGTGAACATCCGCGAGACGGCGGGTTGGTCGCGCGATGCCGCGGCAGCCACACCGAAGATCGCCGCCCTCATCGCGGCAGCCAGCCTGCCCGACGCTGAGCCGGTGGGCACCGTGACCTACCGCAGCGCCGGCCGCTGCCTGGTCATCGGGCCGGCCGACCGCGCCGAGGACGCGGCCCGCATGCTCGACGCCCGGCTGGACGTGAGCCTGCTGGTCGACCGGCCTGGGGCGGCGTTGCCCCAGCAACGCAACCGCGCCATCCATGTGGGCCAGCTCACCGGCCTGAGCGGCTGGCTCGGGGCGTTCCAGGTGAGCTGGCGCACCAGCAACCCGATCGACCTGGACCTGTGCACACGATGCAATGCCTGCATCGAGGCCTGCCCGGAAGGCGCGATCGACTTCAGCTACCAGGTCGACCTGTCAGCGTGCCGCTCGCACCGCGAATGCGTGCGCGTGTGCGAGGCGGCCGGCGCGATCGACTTCCAGCGTGACGTGCAGGATGTCTCGGACAACTTCGACCTGGTGCTCGATCTGAGCGATGCGCCGGTACTGGGCATGCACCAGCCGCCGCAGGGGTATGTGCATGCCGGACGCGACCCGGCCCGGCTGCTGAAGGCCGTGCTGGAGCTGGGCGAGCTTTGCGGTGAGTTCGAGAAGCCGCGCTTCTTCCAGTACAAGTCCAAGCTGTGCGCGCACAGCCGCAACGAGCAGGTGGGCTGCAACGCCTGTGTGGATGTCTGTTCGGCGCGGGCGATCCGTTCCGAAGCCACCACCACCGGTGGTGTGGTGGTCGAGCCGCATCTGTGCGTGGGCTGCGGCGCCTGCTCCACGGTGTGCCCGACCGGCGCGCTGGCCTATGCCTACCCCGGCACGGTCGACCAGGGGCGGCGCATCCGCACCCTGTTGTCCACCTATGCCCGGGCCGGCGGACGCGCCCCGGCGCTGCTGGTGCACAGCGAGGGCGCCGGCACCCGCCTGATCGACGAACTGGGCCGCGCAGCCCGGGTGGATGCGGCGCTGCAGGGCGTGCCGGCCCGTGTGCTGCCGATGGCGGTGTGGCACACCGCCAGCGTGGGCCTGGACCTCTGGCTTGCCGCCCTGGCGCACGGGGCCGCGAACGTCTGGATCCTGCTGACCGACGAGGAAGCCCCCGAGTACCGCGAGGCCCTGGCCGCGCAGGTGGCCGTGGCCAATGCGGTCATGAACGGGATGGGCTACCCGGGCACACCGGTGGCCCTGCTGAGCGCACGTGACGCACGCGACCTGCCGGCCCTGGACGCCGCGCTGCGTGCGCCCGCGGCCACCACCGTGCGCCAGGCCGCGGCCTTTGCGACCCAGGCCGACAAGCGTGCCACGCTGGACCTGGCCCTGGATCACCTGCTGGCCCAGGCCCCCGCCGCGCCGGAAGAGATCGCCCTGCCGCGTGCGGGCGCGCCGTTCGGCGCGGTGCAGGTCGATGCGGACAAATGCACCCTGTGCCTGAGCTGCGTGGGGGCCTGCCCCGCCTCGGCCCTGGCCGACAACGCCGAGCGGCCCCAGTTGCGCTTCATCGAGAAGAACTGCGTGCAGTGCGGCCTGTGCGAAACCACCTGCCCCGAAGATGCGATCACGCTGGTGCCCCGGCTGTGGCTGGCCGACGCCGGCCGGGCACGCAAGCAGGCGCGGGTGCTGCATGAGGTCGAGCCCTATCGCTGCATCCGCTGCAACAAGCCGTTCGGCACGCTCAAGGCGATCGAGGTGATGATCGGCAAGCTGGCCGGGCATGCGGCCTTCCAGGGCGCCGCGGCCGACCGGCTCAGGATGTGTGGCGACTGCCGCGTCATCGACATCCATTCCAACCCGAATGAACTCAGGATCACCGACCTATGAGCGCGCATCCCCTGGCGTTTCCCGCCCCTGACGATGCCGAGGAACTGGCCCGTGCCGAGCTGTACGGGCTGCTGGCCCGGCTCTACTACGCGGCGCCGGACGACGAACTGCTCGGGCGCTTCAAGGTGGCCGTGACCGAGGCGCCTGCCGCCGGCGCCTTCCTGGAGGCGACCTGGCAGCCCCTGGTGGCGGCCATGCGTGCCACCAGCGTGGCCGAGGCCACGCGCGAGTTCGATGCGCTGTTCCAGGGGGTGGGCAAGGCCGAGGTCTTCCTGTTCGGCTCCTACTACCTGGCCGGCTTCCTGAACGAAAAACCGCTGGCCGTGTTGCGGGCGGATCTGGCGGCGCTGGGCCTGGCACGGGCCGAGTCGATCGGCGAGACCGAAGACCATGTGGCCTGCGTGTTCGAGGTGATGCGCTACCTGATCGCCGGTGACGACGTGGCCGTGTGCAACCTGGAGCAGCAGCGGCGGTTCTTTCGGGCCCATGTCCAGTCGTGGGTGGAGCGCATGTGCGAGACCCTTGCCGCCCATCCGCAGGCCCGGCTGTACCGCAGCCTGGCCGAGTTCACCGCGGCCTTCATCCAGGTGGAGACCCAGGGCTTCGACCTGATGGAGTGAGCGCGCGTTGGCGCCTGGTCCGTTCAGACCGATGACTCGCCCGCTGCACTGGCGGGTGGGCCGTCGGAAGCCCCCTCCGGTGCGCCGGGTGGCACGGTGTGCAGCCAGACGGTGAACACCGCACCCCGCCGGGCCGCCCCCGGCGACAGGGGGGCGTCTTCCGCCGTGCGGTTGGCGGCGCGCAGGTCACCACCGTAACGCTCGACCAGGCTGCGGCTGATCCACAGGCCCAGGCCCGTGCCGTCCTTCTTGCCGGTCACGAAGGGCTGGAACAGGCGCGACAGCAGGGCCTCGTCCAGGCCCGGGCCGGTGTCGGCGACCTCGACCACCACACCGTGCAGGTCCCAGTCGCGTGTGGACAGGCTCAGGGTGCCACCCTCGGGCATGGCCTGCGCGGCATTCACGATCAGGTTGATCAGCACCTGCTGCAACTCCTGTCGGTTGATGCCGGCCGTGCGCGTGGCCTGATGGGTCACCGACACGGTGATGCCCTGGCGGGTGAGCAGGTGGCCGGTCAGCACCAGGCTGGCGTCGATCGCCTGCCCGAGATCGACCGCCTCCACATACCCGGCGAACTCGGTGGGCCGTGCAAACTGCAGCAGTTGCGTGACGATCAGGCGCATGCGCTCGACCTGCTCGTCGATCAGCCGCAGTTCCGCCGTCACCGGCTGTGCGGCATCGCCCAGCACTTCGCGCAGCAGGTCGACATTGCCCTGGATCACCGCGATCGGGTTGTTGACCTCATGTGCGATGCTGGCCGTGAGCTGGCCGATGGCCGCCAGCTTCTCGCTGCGCACGAGCTGCTGCTGCGCCACCTGCAGCGAGGCATTGCTGGCTTCGAGGTCGCGTGTGCGCTCGGCCACCTTGCGGTCGAGCTCTTCGCCCCAGCGCTGCAGCGAACGGGTCTTGTCGTCGACGACGTCGAGCAGGTGATCCAGGTGGCCTGCCAGCTGGCCGAGTTCGTCGCGGTTGGGCAGCGGCCCCACCCGTGCCAGGGGCTCGCCGGATTCCACCGCCTGCATGGTGCGGGCCATCTGCTCCAGCGGACGGAAGATGCTGTGCGCCAGCCGCAGCGACACCCAGGCCGCCGCCAGCATCACCGCAAAGAAGATCACGCCGATGCCGGCCAGCGCCGCGTATTTCACCCAGGCAAACGGGCGTTCGGTGTAGCCCACATACAGCATGCCCACGCGCCGCCCCTGCACGTCGGTCAGCGCCTCATAGGCCGAGACGTACCAGTCGTTCACCACAAAGGCGCGGTCCAGCCAGGTCTGGCCGCGGCCCAGCACCGTGTCCCGCACGGTCTGCGACACGCGGGTGCCGATCGCCCGTTCGCTGCCGAACAGCCGCACGTTGGTGGTGATGCGCACATCGTCCAGGAACAGCGTGGCCGTGCCCTGGCTGCCGAAGGGCAGCGAGCCTTGCGGGTAGACGATCTCGTTGATGTGGTCGATGAAGCCCAGGTTGCGGTTGAGCAGCACACCGCCCTGCACCCGTCCGAGCGGGCGGCCTGCCGTGTCGAACACCGGGGACTGGGCCAGCAGCACCAGTGCACGGTCTTCGCTGTGCCGCTCGGTGGGGGCCGCATTGGCCGTGGGCACCAGCGTGATGCCCAGGCGCGTGGCCAGCTGCGGCGCCAGCGCCGTGATGTCGTCCCGGGTCATCACCTGCACGCCGGCCAACGCGGTGGTCGACGAGGACGCAGGCGGTGCGTCGTGCGGTGTGGCCTCGAAGCGCAGGAAGTCCAGCCCGGCGCGGCGCTCGAAGGACTGCAGCAGGGCTTCCAGGCGCGGGGCGTCGCCGGCTCGCAGCGCTTCGTGCAGGGCATGCGACTGTGCGGCCGCGTCGGTCTGTGTGCCCACCTCGCCCAGCACCCGCTCGAAGTAGCCGTGGGCCACGGCCAGGTCGCTGCGCACCTTGGTGATCAGCAGGCTGTCGATGGCCAGGTTGCTCCACCACAGCAGCGCCAGACCCAGCAGCGGCAGCACCACGGCCAGCGGCAGCAGCACCATCAGCAGCAGCTTGTTGCGGATCGACAGCCCGAGAAAGCCGCGCCAGGTCATGTGCAGGCCGATGGCGTCGCGGTCATTGGATGGACCATTCCGCGCAGCGGCGCTCGAGCGTGCGCCGCGAGATGCCGAGCAGTCGCGCTGCCCGCGTCTTGTCGCCGTTGACGGACTCGAGCACGGTGAGGATGTGCTGCTTCTCCAGCGTCTGCAGGTCGGTCGTGCCGGGTGTGGGCCGGCGTGATGCGGCACCCGGCGAGCCCTGGTACAGGGCGGTGACGTTCAGCGAGCCGAGGATCAGAGAACGCTCGATCAGATTGCGCAGCTCGCGCACATTGCCGGGCCAGTCGTATTGCTGCAGGTAGCCCAGCTCCTCGGGGCTCACGCTGATCGGCGGCACGCCCAGTTGCGGCGCCAGCGTCTCGACGAAGTGGTTCACCAGCGCGGGGATGTCTTCCTTGTGGTCGCGCAGCGGCGGCAGCACGATCTCGACCACCTGCAGCCGGTAGTACAGGTCCTTGCGGAAGCGCCCAGCCGCCACCTCGGCGGCCAGGTCGCGGTTGGTCGCGGCGATGATGCGCACGTCCACCGGGATCTGCTGCTCGCTGCCCACCGGCCTGACCTTGCGGTCGTCGAGCACACGCAGCAAGGTGGCCTGCAGCGGTGCCGGCAGTTCGCCGATCTCGTCGAGGAACAGCGTGCCGCCCTGGGCGTAGTAGAACAGGCCGTCACGGCTCTTGCTGGCACCGGTGAAGGCACCCTTGGCATGGCCGAACAGCTCGCTTTCGATCAACTCGGGCGACATCATCGCGCAGTTCAGCGGCACGAAGGGGCCGCTGGCGCGCGGGCTGTTGCCATGCAGGGCCTGTGCGGCCAGTTCCTTGCCGGTGCCCGATTCGCCGCACAGCAGCACGGTGCTGGCCACCTGGGCGGTGCGTTGAAGGGTATGCGCCAGATCGCGCATCACCGCAGACTGGCCGACCAGCCCGGCGAACATCGGCGTGCGTTCGGAGATGGTGCGCCGCAACACGTAGTTCTCGCGTGCCAGTCGCGCGCGCTCCAGGCAGTGCTTCACGGCATTGAGCAATTGCGTCACCCGGAACGGCTTGAGGATGAAGTCCGACGCACCGGCGCGCAGCGCCTCGATCGCGGTGTCGAGGTCGGCAAACGCGGTGATCAGGATCACCTCGCCCGAGTGGCCCTGCTCGCGCAGTTCGCGCAGGAACACCAGGCCACTCTTGCCCGGCAGCGTGATGTCGAGGATCACCAGGTCGAAACGCTGCGTGCGCACCAGGCCCTCGGCCTCTTCGGCGCTGGCCGCCGTGCGCACCTCGCCGCAACGTGCGGCCAGCGTGCGCGCCAGGAAATGGCGCATGCCTTCTTCGTCATCGACGACCAGCACGGTGCTGGCCTGCCAGCCGGCAGCCAGCCGGTCGGTGGCATGGGGGTCGGTGGCAGGTGTCGGCGGTGGGGAGGTGTCGGCGCTCACGGTCGGGCCCAAGGCTATCCAAAAACGCAGCGCGACGCTCGGACTTGTGTCCAGTGATCGCACAGCCGGTGCTGCACTGCGCACAGCTGTTGCCTCGCGGCTGCAGCGCGGCACGGCGATGCCTGCGACACGCGCTTGCGACATTCTGTCGCACGTTGCCGCGACAAGTTGTCGCTGTGGTCGAGGCGCTCGAGTGCGTTGTGCAACGGCTCCACAGGGGGGCGGGCACGGGGTCGACGTGTGTCACGGGATGGCACGACAAATGCATCCACCAGCTCATCACGGTTGTGCAGTGCAACGACAAATGGCCTGCATGTCGACGGGCGCCGCGCAGTTGCACCGTCTCTCCCTAGGGATTGCACTGACTGCGTCGAAACTCCCAACACTTCGCACGACTGATCGGTAACATAGGTCCGATTGAACATAGGCATTGACCAGTGCCATGCGATGCGCAATGCAGCGCACGGACATGCAGGAGACGGCCATGACCCAGTCCCAGACCAAGTTGTCCCGCCGCAAGGTGTTTGCGGGTGCCGGCGCCGTGGGTGCGCTCGCTGCCGTTGCCGCGGTGCTTCCGGGCACGCCGCAACCGGCGGTCCAGGCCGAGGCGCCCAAGCCCCAGCCCGACGACCGTGACGGCTACAAGTTGACCGAACACATTCAGCGCTACTACCAGACCGCACGGGTCTGAGCCCCGTGCACGGGCGTCCTTGATGCCCGCACCGAGCCGATCTGCGCGCAGGCGCAGTCCCCAGCAGTCGCCAGGAGACAGCATGTTGCTCACTCGTAAGACGCCCACGGGCCAGGTTGCCGGTCGCACCGGTTCGGCCCTCGTGTCCAGCCTTGCACGCGGCGTGTCGCGTGCCATCCCGACGATGGACCGCCGGGCCTTCCTGCGCCGCTCGGGCCTGGGTCTGGGGGCCGGCATGGCCGCCAGCCAGCTCACGCTGGTGCGCAAGGCCGAGGCGGCCGACCCGCCCAAGGCCGGTGAGGCCGGTGCAAAGAAGGTCGAAGTCAAGCGCACGGTGTGTGGCCACTGCTCGGTGGGATGTGCGATCGACGCCGTGGTCGAGAACGGCGTGTGGGTGCGCCAGGAGCCGGTGTTCGACTCGCCGATCAACCTGGGCGCGCACTGCGCCAAGGGTGCTGCGGTGCGCGAGAACGGTCACGGCGAGTACCGGCTCAAGTACCCGATGAAGCTGGTCAACGGCAAGTACCAGCGCATCTCGTGGGACCAGGCGCTGGACGAGATCTCGGCACGCATGCTCGAGCTGCGCAAGTCCAGCGGCCCGGACTCGTTGTTCGTGGTCGGCTCGTCCAAGCACAACAACGAGCAGGCCTATCTGCTGCGCAAGTGGATGTCGCTGTGGGGCAGCAACAACTGCGACCACCAGGCCCGCATCTGCCACTCCACCACCGTGGCTGGCGTGGCCAACACGTGGGGGTATGGTGCGATGACCAACTCCTACAACGACATGCAGAACTCGAAGGCGGCGCTGTACATCGGCTCCAATGCCGCCGAGGCGCACCCGGTGTCGATGCTGCACATGCTCCACGCGAAGGAGCGTGGCTGCAAGATGATCGTGGTCGACCCGCGCTTCACCCGCACGGCCGCCAAGTCCGACCAGTACGTGCGCCTGCGCTCGGGCACGGACATCGCGTTCCTGTTCGGCGTGCTGTACCACGTGTTCAAGAATGGCTGGGAAGACAAGAAGTACATCAACGACCGTGTCTTCGGGATGGAGAAGGTCCGCGAGGACGTGATGGCCAAGTGGACCCCCGACAAGGTCGAGGAGGTCTGCGGGGTGCCCGAGGCCGAGGTCCTGCAGGTGGCCCGCACGATGGCCGAGAACCGCCCCAGCACCATCGTGTGGTGCATGGGCCAGACGCAGCACTCGATCGGCAATGCGATGGTGCGCGCGTCGTGCATCCTGCAGCTGGCACTCGGCAACATCGGCGTGTCCGGCGGCGGTGCCAACATCTTCCGCGGCCACGACAACGTGCAGGGTGCGACCGACGTCGGCCCCAACCCTGATTCGCTGCCGGGCTACTACGGACTGGCCGAAGGCTCCTTCAAGCACTTCGCCAGTGTGTGGGGCGTGGACTTCGACTGGATCAAGCAGCAGTACGCACCGGGCATGATGACCAAGTCGGGCATGACGGTGTCGCGCTGGGTTGACGGGGTGCTCGAGAAGAACGAGCTGATCGACCAGGACTCCAACCTCAAGGCCCTGTTCTTCTGGGGGCACGCGCCCAACTCGCAGACGCGCGGCCTGGAGATGAAAAAGGCGATGGACAAGCTCGACCTGCTGGTCGTGATCGATCCCTTCCCGTCGGCCACCGCCGCGATGGCGGCCATGCCCGGCAAGCCCGAAGACCTCAACCCCAATCGCGCGGTGTACCTGCTGCCGGCCACCACGCAGTTCGAGACCTCGGGGTCGTGCACGGCCTCCAACCGGTCGATCCAGTGGCGCGAGAAGGTGATCGAGCCGCTGTGGGAGTCGCGCACCGATCACATGATCATGTACCAGCTCGCCCAGAAACTGGGTTTCGACAAGGAGCTGGTCAAGAACTACAAGATGGTGGCGGGCAAGGGCGGCATGATGGAGCCCGAGACCGAGTCCATCCTGCGCGAGATCAACCGCAGCGTGTGGACCATCGGCTACACCGGCCAGAGCCCCGAGCGCCTGAAGGCGCACATGCGCAACATGCACGTCTTCGATGTGAAGACGCTCAAGGCCAAGGGCGGGGTCGACAAGGAAACCGGCTACCAGCTCGACGGCGACTACTTCGGCCTGCCCTGGCCTTGCTACGGCACGCCCGAGCTCAAGCACCCGGGGTCGCCCAACCTGTACGACCCGTCCAAGCATGTGATGGATGGTGGCGGCAACTTCCGCGCGAACTTCGGTGTCGAGCGCGACGGGGTGTCGCTGCTGGCCGAGGATGGCTCGCATTCGCTGGGCGCGGACATCACCACCGGCTACCCCGAGTTCGACCATGTGCTGCTGAAGAAGCTGGGCTGGTGGAGCGAGCTGACCGAAGTCGAGCAGAAGGCGGCCGAAGGCAAGAACTGGAAGACCGACCCGAGCGGGGCGATCATCCGCGTGGCCATGAAGAATCACGGCTGCCACCCGTTCGGCAATGCCAAGGCCCGTGCGGTGGTCTGGAACTTCCCTGACGCCATTCCGCAGCACCGCGAGCCGATCTACTCGAACCGCCCGGACCTGGTCGAGAAGTACCCGACCCATGCCGACAAGATGGCCTTCTGGCGCCTGCCCACGCTCTACAAGACGCTGCAGGACCAGAACAAGGACATCGGCAAGCAGTACCCGTTGGTGATGACCTCCGGGCGTCTGGTGGAGTACGAAGGCGGCGGCGAGGAAACCCGCTCCAACCCCTGGCTGGCCGAACTGCAGCAGGACATGTTCGTCGAGATCAACCCGGCCACCGCCAACGACCGCGGCATCCGCCCCGGAGAACAGGTGTGGGTCAGCACCCCCACCGGTGCACGCATCCGCGTCAAGGCGCTGGTGACCGAACGGGTCGACCGCAACACGGTGTTCCTGCCGTTCCACTTCTCGGGCCGCTGGCAGGGCGTGGATCTGGCGCCGTACTACCCGGACGGTGCCAAGCCGGTCGTGCGCGGCGAGGCGGTGAACACCGCCACGACCTACGGCTACGACAGCGTGACGA
>CAMLSD010000114.1 GCA_946482595.1 uncultured Comamonadaceae bacterium | reverse complement strand
TGCAGGGGGTGTGAATGACTCCCTCGCCCCCGGGGACGGGGGAGAGGGAGAGGGGTTGGGGTCATTGACCACCGCGCTTCGCTCAGAACAGCCGGCCCTGCCCTGGCGGCACGCTGCGTGTGCGGCGACGGCCTGAGCCCGAAGGCGGCAGGCCGCTCTTGCGTGAGCCGTGCTTTTGCTGGATGGCACCGGCCTCGTCGCGCGCGGCCGCACTCTGGCGCAGGGCATGCAGCCTGGCACGGATGTCGGCCACGGCGCTGCGTTCGTCAACGATGGGCGGCGGATAGTCCGGCGTGCCGATCTCGGGCACCCATCGGCGCACGTAGCTGCCGGTGGGATCGTGGTCGCGGGCCTGTTTGGTGGGCGAGTAGATGCGCAAGGTGTTGATGCCGGTGGTGCCGGACTGCATCTGCATCTGGCTCCAGTGGATGCCGGGCTCGAAGTCGAGGAACTGGCGCGCCAGGAACAACCCCGGCTCGCGCCAGTGCAGGCCGAGGTGGTAGGCCGCAAAGCTGACCAGCATGGCGCGCATGCGAAAGTTCAGCCAGCCGGTGGCGACGAGCTGGCGCATGCAGGCGTCGACCATCGGGTAGCCGGTGCGGCCCGTCTGCCAGGCCTGCAGACGCAGTGCATCGGGTGCTTCAGGGTGCACACCGTCACCCGGGCGCAGGCCGTCGACCGAACGAGCGAAGTTGCGCCATTCGATGTCGGGTTCGTCTTCGAGCTTCTGGATGAAGTGGCAGTGCCAGCGCAACCGGCCGGCAAAACCTCGCAGGCCATGGGCCAGCTCGCGATCGGACGTGGTGCGGATGGCGCGTTCGGTGGCCTGATGCACCGTGCGCAGCGAGATCGTCCCGAAGGCCAGGTGTTCGGACAGCCGGCTGCAGCCCAGTTCGGCGGTGAGCGGACTCGACAGGTGCTGCCGGTAGTGTGTGGCACGGCCCCCGATGAAGCCTTCCAGCACCGACCGGGCCGCGTCCTCGCTGGCGGGCGGGAGGCCCGGCCACGTCTCGTGCAGCCCCAGTGCCTGCGGTGGCGGCAGGGGGGCACCCAGGGGGAAGCCTGGTGCCGCACGGAAGCGAGCCGGTGCCGCCACCAGCGGCGCGTCCATGCGCGACTGCCAGCGCGCGGCCCAGCCGTGGCGATCCCGCAGTCGGCGCACGACACCGTTCTGGGGCCACTCTGTCCATGTCACGCCCGAGGCGCGACACCATGCGGAGACGGCACGGTCGCGCTGGTAGCTCCAGCCCGGGCCGGTTTCCTCGTGGCTGAGCAACTGCGTGAACGCAAACTCGTCGCGCAGGTGCTGCAGCACCTCGACGGCGTCGCCGCAGCGTACCACCAGCGGCAGCCCGCGTCGGGCGAGGCTCCTGGCCAGCGCATCCAGGCATCGCAGCAGGTAGGCCTGGTGGCGGGGGTGGCATTCGGGGCTGCCAAGCCACTGTGGCTCGATGATCACCAGGGCCAGCGCCGCATCGGCCAGGCTGGCCTGGGACAGCGGCGCGTGGTCGGCCACACGCAGGTCGCGCTTGAACCAGACGAGGGCCTGCGCCATGGCCGCCGGCCTACTTCACGAGCGGGCGCACGGTGGTGAAGCCGCCATCGACGGCCAGCACCTGGCCGGTCAACCGCGCGGCGCCTGGGGCCAGCAGGAAGTCCATCACGTCGGCCACCTCGTCGGCGGTCTGGATGCCGCCCAGCGGATACTGCCGACCCGCCGCATCCCGCATGGCGGGCAGCTTGAGCATCGCGGCAGTCATCGGGGTATCGGTCATGCCGGGTGCCACGGCATTGATGCGCACCCCCTGGGCTGCATGCGTGGCTGCCGCACTGCGCACCAGCGCCTCGACACCGCCCTTGGCCGCCGCAATCGCCTCGTGATTGGCCACGCCGATGCGGGCCACGACCGAACTCACGAAGACCGCGGCGCCCGGAGCGCCCTGCAACGCAGCCAGCCAGGCCTGCAGGGTCCACAGGGCACTTTCCAGATTGACACGCAGGATCTCGCGCGCGGCATCGGCCGAGGTGCGGTGCAGCGGCGCGATCAGGGTGCTGCCCACGGCATGGGCCAGCAGCGTGGGGGCTGCGCCCAGCGTGTCACGGCACAGCGCCATGGCCTGGGCCGCGCCCTCGGGCGTGGTGCAGTCGACGGCGAGGTGGGCGTCGGCGGGCACCTCGGCCAGGGTGGCGGGGTCACGGCCCACGGCGGCCACGCGCACACCGCGGCTGCGCAGCCGGGACACCAGGGCCCGTCCGATGCCGCCGCGGGCGCCAGTGACAAGCGCGATCTGATTCATGGAGTAGTCCTGCAAAAGAAACTGGCGCCGGCGCACGCTGCCCCGGCCATGCTGCGCGATGCTATCGGGGCGCCTGCGGCCGGCTGCGCGCCATGCGAGTACTCGCAGTGCGTGCGGTGCCTTTGCGGGTCAAACCCGGGTCAGGCCGGTGCGGGTGCGGCCCTTGCGACGCGCAGCGGGCGCGAACAGGTCGCGGCGTGCGGCCGAGCAGATGGCCGTCACGCAGGGGTGGGTGATGCGGCTCTCGACCGAAATCGCGAAGAACTCCTCCATGATCTCCGCGGCGCTGCCCAGCCGCACCACGCCGTACTGGCGTTCGATCTCGCGCTCCATCACGCTCGGGCCCACGAAGATGCCCAGGCCGAGCCGGCCGAATTCCTTGGCCAGCGCGCTGTCATCGCACTCGCACACGATGATGGGGCGCAGCGAACGCGCCTGCAGCCAGGCCCGCAGGTTCTGCCCGAGGGCGCTGTCCTCGGCCGGCATCAGCAGGCGTGCGCCGTCCAGGCAGTCGGGGAAGTGCTCGCCGAGCGTCTGGGTGAGTGCCGGTGCGGCAAAAAAGCTGACACCACACCCACCCAGCCTGTGGTTGTAGGCGCGTACGCTCACCGAAGGCGGAATCGGCGCATCCGAGATGACCAGGTCCAGGCGGTGCATCGCCAGTTCGCCCAGCAGCATGTCGAGTTTCCACTCGCGGCAGACGATGCGCACCGGCTCGTCCAGCCGCGCGGCCGGCTCGATCAGCCGCGAGGCGATCGACTTGGGCACGGCATCGGCCACACCGACTCGGAACGCCAGTGCATGGCCTTGTGTGGGGTAGTCGCGCACGGCCTCCTGGAGTTCGTTGCCGATGGCGAACATGTCCTGCGCATACCGCAGCACCATGCGCCCGGCGTCGGTGAGCACCAGGCTGCGCCCGCTGCGGGTGAACAGCGTGAGGCCGAGCGATTCTTCGAGCAGCCGGATCTGCCCGCTGATCGCCTGGGGCGACAGGTGCAGTTCTTCGCTGGCTCGCGTCACCCCGCCCAGGGTGGCCACCCGCAAGAAGTAGTGAAGGTGCTTGTAGTTCATGACACGTCACCTCGCGCCACGATTATCAAGTTTTCTGGAAGGATCGCCCCACAACAAACTGATGTTCTTGGCGACAGGGTCTTTGTAGTCTTCGCTTGTCGGGTGCCTGGGGTCTTGCCCCGCACGCACCTCAACCGGAGACATCACCATGCCCAGACTGCTGCTGCCCTGTGACGGTTCGGAGAACTCCCTGCTGGCCCTGCGCGAAGCCATGGCCGAACACCGGCGCGATCCCTCCGTCGAGATCCACCTGCTGAACGTTCAGACGCCGTTCCCGCCCTATATCTCGAGCAAGGTGGGCAGCCAGGCGTGTGCAGAGTTCCACCAGGAGCATGCGATGGAGGGGCTGGCCCCGGCCCTGGCCCTGCTCGACGAGGCCGCCGTGCCCTACACGCTGCACATCGAGACCGGCGACAAGGCCGACTGCATCATCGAGGCGGTGCACCGTCTGAAGTGCGACCGCATCATGATGGCCACGTCTCGCAAGAGCGCCCTGGTGCGTGCGGTCGAGAATTCGCTGACCAGCCAGTTGATCGAACGCGCCGACGTGCCGGTCGAGGTGATTGCCGGTGCACCGGCCAGCGCCCTGGAGCGCCTGGGCGTGCCGGCCGGGGTGGGCGCAGGCCTGACGCTGCTGTGGGTCGCAGGCACCTGAGCGTCGGCAGCGCGGCCTGCTGACATCACGCGCACCGGCGCGCCGGTGCGCGCATGTTCACCGCCATGAACATCGACACCTTCGCCACGGGCCCCATGTGGGCCGGCTTCATTGCCTTCGTGCTGGCGATGATTGCGCTGGACCTCTTCGTGCTGGGGGGCAACAAGGCGCACCGTGTGTCCGCACGGGAGGCTGCGGCCTGGGTGGTGGCCTGGGTGTCGCTCGCGCTGTTGTTCATGGCCCTGGTGTGGTGGCATCTGAACGGGACGGCAGGGCGCGAACTGGCCGACCGCAAGGCGCTGGAGTTCATCACCGGCTACCTGATCGAACAGACGCTGTCGATCGACAACATGTTCGTGTTCGTGATGATCTTCAACTACTTCGCGGTGCCGGCCGAACTGCAGCGCCGCGTGCTGCTCTACGGCGTGCTGGGGGCGATCGTCATGCGTGCGCTGATGATCCTGGCCGGCGTGTGGCTGGTGCAGGAGTTCACCTGGGTCCTGCACGTTTTCGGGGTGTTTCTCGTGGTGACCGGCATCCGCATGATCGTCATGGCCGATCGCGAGCCTGACCTCGCGGCCAACCCTGTGCTGGGCTGGTTGCGCCGGCACATGCGCATCACGCCGGGCTTCCACGGCGAACGCTTCAGCGTGCGCATCGATGGTGTGCGCTGGGTCACGCCGATGTTCCTGGTGCTGGTGATGATCGAGGCAAGCGACCTGGTGTTTGCAGTCGACAGCATTCCGGCCATCTTTGCGGTCACGACCGATCCCTTCATCGTCTTCACGTCCAACATCTTCGCGATCATGGGCCTGCGGGCCCTGTACTTCCTGCTGGCCGACATGTCCGAGCGCTTCCATCTGCTCAAGTACGGCTTGTCGATCGTGCTGGTGTTCATCGGCACCAAGATGCTGGTGGCGCCCTGGTTCCATGTGCCGGTGCAGTGGTCGCTGATGGTCGTGGCCTCGGTGATCCTGGCCTCGGTGCTGCTCAGCCTGCGTCATGCGCCGCGCAAGCCGATGCGCACGGCCCCTTGAGGCCTGCTGACGCAAGCCCTGTGGCCGCTCAGAGGCCGGGGTGCCGATGCTGCCACCAGGCCCAGCCCAGCATCAATGCGCCCAGCCACAGTGCCGTCACCAGCATCAGCACGGCCGGTCGCCAGCCGATATGGGCCAGGTGGCGCAGCGAGGTGCGCATGCCCAGCCCCACGATGCCCAGTGTGAGTGCCATGCGCGACGCTTCGGACAGCCCATGCTGCACGGCTGCCGGCAGCACGCCGGCACTGTGCAGCGTCATCAGTGCGATGAACAACCACAGGAAGCCCGGCAGCAGGTTGCGGGCCGCCGGGGCGGTGCTGCCGGGGTCCGGCTCGGCCAGCCTGCGCGCCGCCAGCCCGATCCCGAGTACCACCAGGGCCAGCAGGCTCACCCTCAGCAGCTTGACCAGTGTGGCCGCGTCACCCGCAGCGGGGCTGATGGCGTAGCCTGCCACCACCACCTGCGCCACGTCATGGATGCTGCCGCCGAGAAAGAGGCCGGCCAGTGCCGGTGGCAGGTCCAGCGCACGTGCCATCGGCGGATAGCACAGCATGGCCAGCGACGACAGCAGCGTGGCCAGCACGACCACCGCGCCGGTGTGCCGCTCCAGCTCATGGTGGCGCGGCAGCACGCTGGCAATGGCCAGCGCGGCCGATGCGCCACAGATGGCCGTGGCCCCCCCGGCCAGCACACCGAGTTGATGGGGCAGGGCCAGGCGCCGCGCCAGGCCCCAGCCAAAGGCCAGCGTGGCCAGCACGGCAGCGATCACCCAGGCTGCGGTGGACCAGCCCAGCTCGACCAGATGTGCGGCCGTGATACGCGCCCCCAGCAGCCCGATCCCCAGGCGCAGTGCCTGGCGCGCGCACCAGTCGATGCCCGGGGCGGTGCGCGACTCCTGGCTGTAGTGATGAAAGGCCGTCCCGAAAAACAGCGCATACAGCATCACCGGACCCTGGTGCAGGCCGGCCACGGCCCCGGCGGCCAGGGCCACGACGACACACAGCAGCACGCCAGGCACGGCCTGCCCCGCGGTGCTGGCCGGCAGCCGGGCCAGGCGGGCGCGCACCGGGATCGACGGGGGCATGGCGCCGCCTTCACTTGTCGACGAAAGCGCGCTCGATCACGTAGTGACCGGCATGGTTCATGCTGCCTTCGGTGAAACCGAGCTTGTCGAACAGGGCGCGGGTGTCGCGCAGCATCTCGGGGCTGCCGCACAGCATGAAGCGGTCGTGTTCGCGGTCGATCGCGCTCATGCCGATGTCATGGCACAAGCGACCCGTCTCGAGCAGCGTGGTGATGCGCCCCTGGTGGCGGAAGGCCTCGCGCGTGACGGTGGGGTAGTAGACGAGCTGGCGCGCCACCTGCTCGCCGAACCACTCGTTGCGCGGCAGCTCGCGCTGGATCAGGTCGGCATAGGCGAGTTCGGCCACCTGGCGGCAGCCGTGCACCAGCACCACCTTCTCGAAGCGTTCATAGACCTCGGGGTCGCGGATCACGCTCATGAAGGGGGCGAGGCCGGTGCCGGTGGACAGCAGGTACAGCGTGCGCCCGGGCTGCAGGTTCTGCAGCAGCAGCGTGCCCGAGGCCTTGCGGCCCACCAGCAGGGTGTCGCCGGGCTGGACATGCTGCAGGCGCGAGGTCAGGGGCCCGTCGGGCACCTTGATGCTGAAGAACTCCAGCGTGTCCTCGTAGTGCGGGCTGACCATGCTGTAGGCCCGCAGCAGCGGACGCTGGTCGACCATCAGGCCGATCATCGTGAACTGCCCGCTCTGGAAGCGGAATCCCGGATCGCGGGTGGTCGTGAAGGAAAACAGCCTGTCGGTCCAGTGATGGACGTCGAGGATCCTGGCTTCGAAGAGGTTGCTCATGTCGTTGCTCGTGCATGTCAGGGGTTGACGTCCGGCGCCGCCGGGGCGTGGCGAGCCAGCTCGTGCAGATAGGCCCAGGGGTAGATGCCGCGTTCGTGGCCGTCGCTGAACCGCAGTTGCACGGCCGACGCGCCCATCGGGTGCAGGTCGCACAGCCGCACGTCCGGGGTCACGTCAGGGTCGCCGCCGCGGCGGCGGGTGTGCTCGCAGCCGGCGCATCGGCAGGCTGAACGCAGCCGGGCGCCGCTCAGAGTGCGGTGCAGACCGTCATCGAAGGCCAGTTCCAGCGCCCCGGTGGTGGCATGCAGCACCACCTGGACCGGGGCCGCGCTCGGCAGCACGGTGAAGGAGGGGGTCGTCGCCATGGTTCACACCACCTGGGCGATACCGCCCGGTCCGATCTCGGTGCTCAACCCGGCCAGCCCGCCTTCGCTGAGTTCACCGCCCATGGCTGCCAGGCTTTCTTCACGGATCAGGCCCTTGATGCGCCGCACGAGCGAGACGAACACTTCCGACTGCGTCATCTCGGGCAGGCGCGGGCGTGGCAGCGGCACCGCGATCTCGGCCTTGATGCGCCCGGGCCGGGCCGTCATCACGTAGATGCGGTCGGACAGGAACACGGCCTCGTCGATGTCGTGCGTGACGAACAGCACCGAGATGCGCAGGCGCTGCCACATGTTGGTCAGGATCTCCTGCATCACCACCCGCGTCTGCGCATCCAGCGCACCGAAGGGTTCGTCCATCAGCAGCACCTGCGGCCCGGTGGCCAGCGCACGCACGATGCCCACGCGCTGTTTCATGCCGCCTGAGAGCTGATCGGGGTAGTGGTGCTCGAAGGCCAGCAGGCCGGCCAGACCCAGCAGGGTGCGTGCACGCGACTCGCGCTCGCTGCGAGCCAAGCCCTGCATCTTCAGACCGAACTCGACGTTGCGCCGCACGGTCATCCACGGGAACAGCGAATACTGCTGGAACACCACACCCCGCTCGGGGCCGGGGGCGTCGACGGGCCGACCGTCCAGCGTCACTGTGCCGGCGCTGGCCTGCAGGAAGCCGGCCACGACGTTGAGCAACGTCGACTTGCCGCAGCCCGAGGGACCGATCAGCGACACGAATTCACCAGGCTGCACATGCAGCGAAACGGCGTCGACCGCCTGGACCGTCTGGCCCTGGGCGTTGAAGCGTATGCCCAGGTCGTGGACCTCGACATGGCCGCGGGCGGCCTCGGTGTGATCTGCCGGGGAGGCCTGGGGGGGCAGCGCATCGACACGAAGTGCAGTGGGGGCGTTCATCGCTTGCCTCCTGCGGCGCCGTGAGCCATCCAGGGCATGCTCAGGCGGGCCGTGAGGCGGATCGCACCGCTGCACAGCAGGCCCAGCACGCCGATGGTGATCATGCCCAGCGCGATCTCGGCGTAGGAGATCAGCGAGTAGGCCTCCCAGGTGAAGTAGCCGATGCCGAACTGGCCCGAGATCATCTCGGCGGCGATCAGCGACACCCAGGCCACGCCCATGCCCACCGCCAGGCCGGTGAAGATGTGCGGCAGCGCGCCAGGCAGCACCACCTCGCTCAGCAGCGCCGGTTCACGTGCGCCCAGCGAGCGGGCGGCCCGCAACAGCACCGGGTCGATCGCCTCCACGCCATGCACCGTGTTGAGCAGGATCGGGAAAAACGCGCCCAGGAAGGTGATGAAGACGATGCTCACCTCGTTGCTGGGCCACAGCATGATCGACATCGGCACCCAGGCGATGGCCGGAATGGGGCGGAACACCTCCAGCGCCGGAAAGCACAGCTGCCTCACCCAGCGGTAGCGCCCGATGGCCACCCCGAGTGCGATGCCCAGCGCCGCCGCGGCAAAGAACCCCAGCAGGATGCGCCTCAGGCTGATGCCGATGTTGGTGATGAAGCGGTCGGACTGGTTGACCTCGATCAGCTTGTCGAACACCTCGGCCGGGGCCGGGATGTTGTTGAAGCGGATGTAGAAGTCCAGCCGCCAGGCCGTGGCCAGGTGCCAGGCCAGCAGCACACCGCCGATCGACAGGGCGCCGAGCAGGTACCCTGCGGCATGGCGTTGCAGCCAGACGCCGAAGCGGCCCGGCGTCGCGGGTGGCGAGGCCGACCGGGCGGCACCGGCCTGGGGTGCCTGGGCGACGGGCAGGGTGGCCACGACGGCCGCACGCGGGGGCGGCGCCCCCTCGCGCGGGGCGGCCGGCTCGGCAAAGTCGGCCTCGTAGAGCTTGGCAGTCTGCTGCATGGTGGGCCTCACTTGGTGGGGTTGGCCAGCGCGACCCGCGAGGTCGCCAGACCCAGGGCCTCGGCATAGGTGGCCAGGCGTCCCTTGACCTTGTCGGCATGCGCCTGGGCGTCGCCCTTGAGCAGGAAGGGCACCATCTGCACCTTCGCCGGGTCACTGGCGTCCACCGCATAGAAGGCCTTGTCGGCAAACACCTTGATGCCCAGGGCCTTGTCGTAGAGGTAGGCCACGCCGATCGCCTTGCCCTGCGCCTCGTACTGGCGGATGCCCGCCAGCAGGCAGGCCGGCGAACTCACGGGCACGATCTCGCCATTGGCCAGCCACATCTCGCCGGCTTCCTTCGGGCGGGTGATGCGGGTCTTGCAGATCGGGTCCTCGCCGCTGATGTCGTAGTTGGACAGGGTCTGCTTCTGCGCGTCGTAGTCGAGACCGCGCTGTTTGAAGGCGGCGCGCACATAGGTCTCGTTGACCCAGGCCTTGAGGTCGAACTCCTTCACGCGGCCGAGCTTGCTGAGCACGCCGTGGGCGGTCTGGATGGTCTCCAGCCAGCGCGGCTTGATGCTCGGGTCCAGCGTGTGGATGCCGCCCGGGCCCAGGAAGATGTAGGCCACTTCCTTCTCGATCTTGGTCCACTCCTCGATCTTCGCGGCCGCGTGCTTGGGGTCCTTGCGCACCCAGTCGTTGGCCTCCATCAAGGCCAGGATGTAGGCCACGACTGCCTCGGGGTACTTCTCGGCGAAGTCCTTGCGGGCCACCACGCCGTGGAAGGTCGGGACGCCGGTCTGTGCACCATCGAAGATCTTGCGCGCGAAACCGCGGTAGGGCAGCAGTTCGGCAAAGGGGACGAAGTCGCCGTGGGCGTCGATCTTCTTTTCCTGCAGGTTGGTCGTGCCCACCTCAGGGGTCTGGCTGACCAGGTTCCAGAAGTCGTCCTTCCAGCCGCGTTCCTGCATGGCCTGCAGCATCATGCCGTGGGCGGCCGAGCCGAATGGCACCGAGACGCGCTTGCCCTTGAGGTCGGCCAGCTCGTAGTAGGGGCTGTCCTTGTGGACGACCACCCCGTTGCCGGCACCAAAGGCGTTGTACGCGATGATCGCGACGAGCTGGGTCTCGTTGCCCTTGTTCTGCTGGCCGGTGGCACCGTTCACCAGCAGCGGGTAGTCGCCCATCATGCCGATGTGCAGCTTGTCGGCCATCATGCCGTTGGTGACCGGCGGGCCGGAGGTGAAGTTCTGCCAGTCGAGCTTCCACTCGATGTTCTGGTACTTGCCGGTGCGCGGCAGGTACTTCTCCAGCAGCTTCAGCTCCTTGATCACGATGCCGCCCGTGACCGTGTTGGTGGTGGTGTTCTGCGTGCCGATGCCGATCGTGACCACCTGCCGGGCCTGGGCCGACGCGGAGGTGGCGGCCAGCCCCAGCGAGAGGCCCAGGGTGGCCGCGGCGAGCCAGCGCCAGCGCGCGCTCGGCAGGGGGCGGGCCAGTGAATACGTCGTGGGAATCATCGAGGCCATCTCACATCTCCTGGTTGATCACGTCTGTCCCGACGGACTGCTGCGCAAGATCGATGCCACCACGTCGGGTGGCCGCTGGCGCAGGTCGGCCCGTCACCTGTTTCGTCTCCGTCTTGTCTCCCCGGCCCGTCCCTTGTCGCGGGGTGCCGGCTCCCGGACTGCCTTGTGTTCAGGCGGTCTCGTCGAGCAGTTCGCGCTTGTCGTCGCGTGCGGCCCAGTCATCGGCATCGGCCAGCGGCTCGCGCGACTGGCTGATGACGGGCCACACCTGGGCGAGGCGGGCATTGAGGCCCAGGTACTCGGCCTGGTCGGGTTTCAGGTCACGCTCCTCGACGATGGCCTCCACCGGGCATTCGGGGATGCAGACCCCGCAGTCGATGCAGGCGGCCGGGTCGATGACCAGGAAGTTGGGGCCTTCGTGGAAGCAGTCCACCGGGCAGACCGCCACGCAGTCGGTGTATTTGCAGCGAATGCACGCTTCGGTGACGACGTGGGTCATGACGCACCTCCCGCGGCGTTGCCGTTGCCGCCGGTCATCTGGATGGTGGTGAGCGCCAGCTTGGCCAGCTTGCGCACGTCGGGGTCGCTGTCGCCCAGCGCCTTTTCCAGCGGCGTGATGGCCCGGGTGTCGCCGGTCTCGCCCAGTGCGATCACGGCTTCCTTGCGCAGGTTGCTCATCGGGTGTGTCAGGGCCTCGGCGAGCGCCGGCACGGCCGCGCGTGCCTTCAGCCGGCCCAGGCTGCGGGCGGCCTTCACGCGCACCTGCCAGTAGTCGTCGTCCATCGCGGCGATCAGGTCGGGCACGCCCAGCGGCGAGCCGAGCTTGCCCAGGGTGGTGGCCGCTTCCTCGCGCACCTGCCAGGCGGTGTCGCCCATGGCACGGCTGAGTGCCGGGTGCACGCTGATGTCGGTGCATTCGCCGGCATACCCGAGCACCCCCACGGCCACGCGGCGCACCTCGGCGTCGGGGTCGTGGGCGGCCACCTCGGTGAGTGCACCCAGGGCCTGGGGGCGCCGCAGATAGCCCAGCACGCCTACCGCCTCGCGGCGCACGCCGGCATCCGCATCGTGCAGTGCGGCCAGGGCGGGCTCGAAGGCCTCGTCCACCCGCAGCGCCTTGATCGAGCGCAGCGCGGCGGCCTTCACGTCGGGCTCCGGTGCGTCGAGGTAGGGCAGCAGCGCGGTGGCCGATGCAGGCAGCTTCAGCTCGCCCAGCGTGAGGGCGACCGCCTCACGCACCTCGGCGTCGGTATCGCGCAGCAGCGGCACCAGCGCGGCCAGTACCTCGGGCTCCTCATAACCTTCGAGGGCCCGGGCGGCTTCGAGCCGCACCGCGGCATGGGCGTCGCCCAGGGCGGCGGCCAGCAGCGGGGCGACGTCGTCCTCCTCGTCGTTGTAGGGCAGGTCGATCACCGCGATGCGGCGCACCTCGGGGTCGGGGCTGTGCAGCCGCTCGTGCAGGGACAGGGGGGCCTGGATCATGGCGGCCTCCTCAGCGCACGAGGTAGGGAATGTTGACGTGCACCGCGCCGGTGGGGCAGTCCTTCTCGCAGGGCATGCAGTACCAGCACTCGTCGAACTTCATGAAGGCCTTGTTGCGCGTCAGGTCGATGGCCAGCACGTCGAGCGGGCAGACGTCGACACACACCGTGCAGCCCTTGTCGGCGATGCACTTGTCCTCGTCGACCACAACGGGGGCCTGGGTTCGGGTCAGGGCGATGGTCATGCGGTTCTCCTTCGTGAGGTGGGGTTCAGGCCGCGGCGGGCGTGGCCACGCGCAGGCGCTGGTAGGCCGACTTTTCCTGCTCGTTGAGCTCGACCACGTAGGGCTCGACGGCCCGCTTGCGAAAACGCGCCTGACCCTGTTCGTCAGCCGTCACGTTGGTGTGGCAGAACCATTCGGCGTCGTTCTTCTCGGGGTGGTCCACGCACAGGTGGTACAGGCCCCAGCGGCTTTCGGTGCGGAACAGCGAGGCGCGCGCAGCCAGCTCGGCACAGTCGCGGATGGTGTGTACCTCCATCGCCCGCATCAGCTCGTGCGGGTCGCTGGCGCACATGAACTGCAGGTCCTCGCGGATCTCGTCGAAGCGCTGCAGGCCGATCTGCATCTTGCGGGTCACCTTGGGCGGCTGCAGGTAGTCGTTGACCACGCGGCGGGTCTTGTATTCGACCTGGAAGGGGGTGAGTCCTTCGCTGCGCTTCAAGGGGGCGAACACGCGCTCGCGCTCGAGGTGCACACGCTGCTCGTCGAAGCGCGGGGCCTCGCAACCGGCCACGTAGTCGGCCGCGTTCTCGCCGCAGAACTTGCCGTAGACGAAGGCCCCCAGCATGTAGTTGTGCGGGATGCTCGCGCAGTCGCCAGCGGCATACAGGCCCGGGATCGAGCATTCGCCCCGTTCGTTCGTCCAGATGCCCGAGGCGCTGTGGCCCGAGCAGAAGCCGATCTCCGAGATGTGCATCTCGACCATCGCGCGCCGGTAGTCGGTGCCCCGGCCTTCGTGGAAGCGGCCGCGGCTGGGTCGCTCGTTGGTGTGCAGGATGTGCTCGATCTCGCTGATGGTTTCCTCGGCCAGGTGGTCGAGCTTGAGGAAGACCGGGCCGCGTCCGCCCTCGAGTTCATTGAAGAACTCCATCATCATCTGGCCGCTCCAGTAGTCGCACTCGATGAAGCGTTCGCCGCGGCTGTTGGAGGTGTAGCCGCCGAAGGGGCCGGTCACGTAGGCGCAGGCCGGGCCGTTGTAGTCCTTGATCAGCGGGTTGATCTGGAAGCACT
>CAMLSD010000113.1 GCA_946482595.1 uncultured Comamonadaceae bacterium | reverse complement strand
CCGATCTGCCTGCTGATCCGCAACACCGACCAGCGCAGCAAGGACTACGGCAACATCCTGCAGACCTTCCGGCCCGGTCACGCCGACTACACCTACTGGCACAAGTACGGCATCCGCGATCCGCGGGGCGGCGGGCGTTCGTCGGCCCGGCTGACTGCGCCGATGGTGGGGGCCGGTGCGGTGGCCAAGAAGTGGCTGGCGCAGCAGTACGGCACACGCTTTCGCGGCTGCATGACCCAGCTCGGCGAGATCGCGATTCCGTTCGAATCCTGGGAGCATGTGCCGAACAACCCGTTCTTTGCGGCCAATGCCAGCAAGATTGCCGAACTCGAAGCCTACATGGACGCCCTGCGCAAGGCCGGTGATTCGGTCGGCGCGCGCATCCTGGTCGAAGCCACCGGTGTGCCGGTGGGCCTGGGTGAGCCGTTGTTCGACAAGCTCGATGCCGACATCGCCTATGCCTTGATGGGCATCAATGCGGTCAAGGGCGTCGAGATCGGTGCCGGCTTTGCCAGCGTCAGCCAGAAGGGCACCGAGCATGGTGACGAACTGACGCCCGCGGGCTTTCGCAGCAACAACGCCGGCGGCGTGCTGGGCGGCATCAGCACCGGCCAGGACATCACGGCCTCGATCGCGATCAAGCCCACCAGTTCGATCCGCAGCCCGCGGCAGTCGATCGACCTGCATGGCCAGCCTGCCACCGTCGAGACATTCGGGCGTCACGACCCCTGCGTGGGCATCCGGGCCACGCCGATCGCCGAGGCAATGCTCGCGCTGGTCCTGATGGATCACGCGCTGCTGCACCGCGCCCAGTGCGGCGACGTCAGCGTCACGACGCCGGCCATTGCCGGCCGGGCCGACGACGGCGCGAGCGCCTGAGCGCATGAAAGCCCCGGCGCCCGCCGCGTCGGCGCGGCCGCTGTGGGCCTTCGCCTTGCTGTCGGCGCTGTACTTCGGCTTCATCGGCTACTTCAATCCGTACCTGCCGCTGTGGCTCAAGGAACTGGGCTTCGGCACGCTGGCCATCGGTGTGCTGAGCTCGGTGCAGAGCCTCACGCGCGTGCTGGCGCCGTATGGCTGGGGCTGGGTGTCCGACCACACCGGGCATCGTGTCTGGCTGATGCGCATAGCCGCCAGCCTGGCTTTCGTGTGCGCCTGGGGCCTCGTGGCCACACCACGCTGGGTGGACCCGGGCTTTGCCTATGTGGCCATCGTGCTGTTCGTCATGTTCTGCAACACGAGTGCCATGATGCCGATGGCCGAGGCGGCGATGTCGCAGATGGTGAGCCGGGGCGGCGCCCTGGACGTCGGGCGCTATGGGCGCATCAGGGTCTGGGGCTCGATCGGCTTCATCATCACGGTGGTGGTGTTCGGCTTCTGGTTCGACACCCGCGGCCTGGAGGGCTTTGCCTGGGGCGCGGTGCTGCTGCTCGCGGGCCTGGTGGTGACGGCTTGGCGCCTGCCGGCTGCGCGTGAAAGCGCGCATGAAGGCAGCGTGGCGCCGTCGCTGGCGCCGGTGATGGCACAGCCGGCGGTGCGCTGGTTTTTCCTCTCGCTGTTTTTCATGATCCTGGCGCATGTGGCGCTGTATGCCTTCTTTTCGCTTTATCTCGACGAACTCGGTTACAGCAAACGGGTGGTCGGGATGCTGTGGGCGGTGTCGGTGCTGGTCGAGATCGTGTGGTTTCTCGACCAGGGACGCTGGTTACCGCGCTGGAAGCTGTCGAGCTGGATGGCGGTCGCCTGCGGCCTGGCCTGCCTGAGGTTCGCGGCCACGGCAGCGTTCGGGGCGAGCCTGGCGGTGCTTGTGGTTGCCCAGGCGGTGCATGCGATCACCTTTGCCGCCCACCACACGGTGTGCATCGCCTTCATCAACCGTCACTTCCCGGATCGCCTGCGCGGTCGCGGCCAGGCGATGTATACGGTGATCGGGTACGGCCTGTCCGGCCTCGCTGGCGGCGTGGCCGGCGGTGCGCTCAGCGAGGCCCTGGGGTTCGCGGCCGTCTTCTGGGCCGCAAGCGCCATGGCGGCGCTGGCCACCCTGGCCGCCTGGCAATGCGCGCGGCACGACACCGTCGAGGCGCCAGGGTCGTCCCGGCTCGGCCAGAATGAAGGGCACTGAACAAGGAGCGCACGCATGCAATACGGCCGTTTTGGATCCACCGGGCTGCAGGTTTCACGCATCTGCCTGGGCATGATGACCTACGGGACGCCGCAGTGGCGGCCCTGGGTGCTGGACGAGGCGGCCAGCCGCCCGCTGGTGCGCCAGGCAGTCGACGCCGGCATCAACTTCTTCGACACGGCCGACATGTACTCCGCGGGTGAAAGCGAAGTGCTCACCGGGCGGTTCGTGCGCGAGTTCTGCCGGCGCGAGGAGGTGGTGATCGCCACCAAGGTGTACTTCCCGGTCACGCTTGATTTCAAGGGTGGGGCCGCGCTGGGCGGCAAGCCGGCCATTGGGCCCAACCAGGAAGGGCTCAGCCGCAAGCGCATCTTCCATGCGGTCGATGCCAGCCTGCAGCGCCTGGGCACCGACTACATCGACCTCTACCAGATCCACCGCTTCGACACCGGCACGCCGATCGAGGAAACCATGGAAGCGCTGCACGACGTGGTGAAGGCCGGCAAGGTCCGCTACATCGGTGCCAGCTCGATGTGGGCCTGGCAGTTCGCCAAGGCCCAGCAGGTGGCACGAGAGCGCGGCTGGACACGTTTCGTCAGCATGCAGAACCACTACAACCTCGCGTACCGGGAAGAAGAGCGCGAGATGATCCCGCTGTGCCGCGACCAGGGCGTGGCGCTGATGCCCTGGAGCCCGCTGGCGCGGGGTTTTCTGGCCGGCAACCGCCAGCGCGGCGATGCGCAGGCCGGAGCGACCTCGCGGGCCCAGACCGACGACATCGCCCAGAGCTACTACTACCGCGACAGCGACTTCCAGGTGGTGGAGACGCTGGGGGCACTGGCCCGCGAGAAGGGCGTCAGCAACGCCACCCTGGCCTATGCCTGGCTGCTGCACAAGGGGGTCAGCGCCCCGATCGTCGGTGCCAGCAAGTCCTACCAGATCGACGAGGCGGTGAAGGCTGTCGAGCTGAGCCTGACGCCCGAGGATCTTCAGCGCCTGGAGGCGCCCTACGAACCGCATCCGGTGCTGGGCCATCGTTGACGATGGTGTGAAACTACATGCGTCGACGATGGTTTGGATTACCTTCCGATCTGTAGTCGCCTGTAGCACTTACAAAAAAATCCTTCAAATTCAGCGTTATCACTGAGTCGTGATCGTTCTCCTGGGTTGGGCGTGTAATTAAGCTACACGCCAACTCGAGCCAGGCACTTGGACCTGATGCCGAGCGAACCCAGGAGACATTCATGCACCAACCTTCCCGGCTGCCCGCCTTGCGCTGGCGGCAGCATCTGGGCGCAGTTGCGCTCGCACTGGCCGCAGCGGGGGCCGCCCAGGCTCAGGCACCGGCGCGCACCGCCTTCGTTCACCTGTTCGAATGGAAATGGACCGACGTGGCCCGCGAGTGCGAGTCATACCTTGGTCCGAAGGGCTTCGCCGCGGTGCAGGTGTCCCCACCCAATGAGCACAACTGGGTGGCCAGCGGCGACGGCGCCCCCTACCCATGGTGGATGCGCTACCAGCCGGTGAGCTACAACCTGGACCGCAGCCGCAGCGGCACGCGGGCCGAGTTCCAGGACATGGTCAACCGCTGCAACGCGGTGGGCGTGGGCATCTATGTGGATGCCGTGATCAATCACATGTCCGGTGGCAGCGGTGGCACCTCCAGTGCCGGGCGCAACTGGAGCCATCACAACTATCCCGGCCTGTACGACGCGAATGACTTTCACTCGCCCGTGTGCGGCATCACCAACTACGGTGACGCCAACAATGTCCAGAACTGCGAGCTGTCGGGCCTGCAGGACCTGAACACCGGCAGCAGCGAGGTGCGCGGCAAGATCGCCGACTACCTGGTCGGCCTGGCCGGCATGGGGGTGAAGGGTTTCCGCGTCGACGCGGCCAAGCACATCAGCCCGGGCGACCTGGGCGCGATCATCGACAACGTGAATTCGCGTGTCGGCGCGAACAAGCCGTTCTGGTTCCTCGAGGTGATCGGCGCGGCCGGCGAGGCGGTGCAGCCGTCGCAGTATTTCGGCCTGGCAGGCAATCAGGTGACGGTCACCGAGTTCAACTACGGCAAGCAGCTGCACGGCAAGTTTGCCGGTGGCCGGCTGGCCGACCTGCGCAGCTTCGGTGAAAGCTGGGGGCTGATGAGCAGCAGCAAGGCCGTGGCTTTCGTGGACAACCACGACAAGCAGCGCGGGCACGGCGGCGGCGGCAACTACCTGACCTACCACTACGGCAGCACCTACGACCTGGCCAACGTCTTCATGCTGGCCTGGCCCTACGGCTATCCGGCACTGATGTCGAGCTATGCGTTCAATCGCAGCTCGAACTACGACACCAGCTACGGGCCGCCGCACAACAGTGGCGGCGCCACGCGCGGCCCCTGGGACGGCGCCACGACCCAGCCCGCCTGCTTCAGCCAGACCGTGGGCGGCTGGGTGTGTGAACACCGCTGGCGCGCCATCGGCAACATGGTGGCGTTCCGCAACGCGACGGTGTCCCACTGGAGCGTGACCGACTGGTGGGACAACGGCAACAACGCCATCGCCTTCGGCCGCGGCGACAAGGGCTTCGTGGTCATCAACAAGGAGGGTGCCCCGATCACCCGCAGTTTCAAGACCAGCCTGCCGGCCGGCCAGTATTGCGATGTGATCTCGGGTGACTTCAGCAATGGCCAGTGCAGCGGCACGACCGTCACTGTGGATGCCGGCGGCTACGTGATGCTGACCGCACCGGCCAACGGCGCGGCGGCCATCCATGCCGGTGCGCGCATGGGGCAGACCGTCACCCAGGCGAGCGTCACCTTCAACGAGGTGGCCAGCACGGTGTGGGGGCAGGGCATCTTCGTGGTGGGCAATACGGCGGCACTGGGCAATTGGAGCCCGGCTGCAGCGGCCCCGCTGTCGTGGGTGTCAGGCTCTGGGCAGACGGGCAACTGGCGCACCACGCTGCAGCTGCCGGCGAACACGGCGCTCCAGTACAAGTACATCAAGAAGGACGGCTCGGGCAACGTGGTCTGGGAAGGTGGGGGCAACCGCACGCTCACCACACCGGCACCGGGCGCGTCAGCGACGGTGAACGACACCTGGAAGTAAGGCGGCGCGCCTCCGGCCGGCGCGCTCAGCCCGGCAGCACCTTGAGCACCTCGTACGAGGTGCCCAGGGTGTGGTAGTCGAGCTGGCCCGACTGGCTCTTGTCGTTGGTGAGCTTCTGGTTGTCGCGGGTGAGCGTGTGGTACCAGGCGCCGTGTTCATGGTCCAGCAGGTAGTCCCAGCAGTAGGACCACAGCCGGTCGTACCAGCGCCAGTAGGTCTCCAGGCCGGTGCGATGGCCCAGCAGCGCGGCTGCGGCCATCGATTCGGACTGCACCCAGAAGCATTTGTGGTCGTCGCAGATGCTGCCGTCCGGGGCCATGCGGTTGTACAGGCCACGGTGCTCCTCGTCCCAGGCGCGGGGCACCGCGGCCTCGAACAGCGCCTGGGCGCGGGGCAGCAGCCAGGGCAGGGGGCGCAGGCGGTCGAGCACCAGCAGCAGCTTGGCCCACTCGGACTGGTGGCCGAAGCTGTAGCCCCAGGGGTGGAAGATGTCGCCACCCTCGTGGCGGCGGTCCACCAGATCGGGCTGCCAGGACTCGGTGTACCGCTCCCAGATGAGGTCGCCGGTGCCCTCGGCCAGCTCCAGCGTCACGCGCCGGGCCAGGTGCTCGGCGCGGTCCAGGTAGAGCTTGTCACCGGTGGCCTCGAAGGCGCCGAGCAGGGCCTCGAAGATGTGCATGTTGGTGTTCTGGCCACGATACGGCAGCCACCCGCCGTCGGTGGAGGCCTCGTCAGCATAGAGGCCGGCTTCGGCGTCCCAGAAGCGGCTTTCCAGTTGCCGCCAGGCGTCCTCCAGCCCCTCGCGGGCTTCGGCGATGCCGGCCTTCATGGCGTGCGCATGCGCCAGCATCACGAAGGCCAGGCCGTAGGCGAACTGGCGGTTGTCGACCACCTCGACCTCCCGGTGCCCGCCTTCGTCGTCCCGGCAGCGCAGCATCCACGCATAGTGGCCGGTGTGGGGGTCGCGGTGGGCCTCGTTCAGGAAGGCCAGCCCGTGCCGCACGGCGTCGAGGAAGGTCGGCGCACGAAAGTGCAGGTGCGCCATCGAGTAGTTGTAGATCAGCCGCGTGCTGTTCACGAGGTGACGGTACTCGGTGTCGTAGGGGGTGCCGTCGTCGCGGAAGAAGTGGACGTACCCGCCGCGCCGGTCGATGCAGCGCGGATGGTAAAAGGCCATCGTCTTGTAGATGTGTTCCTTCAGGAAGGCCGGCGAACGATAGTGTGGAAAGACTTGCATTGGGCGCTGTGACTGCGGGCTCGTGACCCGCGTTAGAGCTGTCGAACCCGCAGGGTATCAGGCGATGCGCTGCGTTGTCTGTCCGTCGAACAGGTGAACGGCCTCGGCCGACCAGTTCAGGAACACCCGCTCGCCCACGCGCTGGTTCACCTTGCCGGGGATACGGGCCACCAGGTTGCCGATGGCGGTGTCCACCATCGCGTAGGTCTCGGGGCCGGTGGGCTCGATCATGCTGAGCTGGCCCGGCAGGCCGGCATCGGCCAGCTGCAGTGCTTCCGGGCGCAGGCCGTAGGTGACCGGGCCGGCCGCGTTGGCCGCGATCGCCTGGCGTTGCGTGGGCGTGAGGTCGAGCGCCACGCCGTGCGCGGCCACGCCCTGGTCGCTGGTGCGGCTGGCCTCGACCATGTTCATCGCGGGCGAGCCGATGAACTCGGCCACGAAGCGGTTGGCGGGGCGCGAGTAGATGTCGTCCGGCGTGCCGAACTGCTGCACCTGGCCGTCCTTCATCACGGCGATCCGGTCGCCCAGGGTCATGGCTTCGACCTGATCGTGCGTCACGTAGACGGTGGTGGTGCGGGTGCGCTGGTGCAGCAGCTTGATCTCGGCGCGCATCTCCACGCGCAGCTTGGCGTCCAGGTTGGACAGCGGTTCGTCGAACAGGAAGAGCTTGGGCTCGCGGGCCAGGGCCCGGCCCATGGCCACCCGCTGGCGCTGGCCGCCCGAGAGCTGGCCCGGCTTGCGGTCCAGCAGGTGCTCGATCTGCAGCATCTTCGCCACGCGCTGCACCGCGGCCTCACGCTCGGCCTTGGGCACCTTGCGCATCTCCAGCGCGAAGCTGATGTTCTGCGCCACGTTCATGTTCGGGTACAGCGCATAGCTCTGGAAGACCATCGCGATGTCGCGGTCCTTCGGCAGCGCGTAGGTGACGTCGCGCTCGCCCAGGTGGATGCTGCCCGAGGTGGGGAAGTCCAGCCCGGCGATCATCGACAGCAGCGTGGACTTGCCACAGCCCGAGGGGCCGACGAGGATCAGGAATTCCCCGGCTTCGACCTCGATGTCGATGCCCTTGAGGATCTCGATGTTCTGATAGGCCTTGCGGACCTGGCGAATGGAAAGTGCGCCCATGTGTCTTGCTCCGAGTTCGACTCGATCTCAACCCTTGACCGCGCCGGCCGTCAGCCCGCGCACGAAGTATTTGCCTGCCAGCACGTAGACCAGCAGCGTGGGCAGGGCGGCGATCATTGCCGCGGCCATGTCCACGTTGTATTCCTTGACCACGCTCGACGTGTTCGCCAGGTTGTTCAGGCCCACCGTCACCGGCTTGGAGTCGCCGCCGGAAAACACCACGCCATACAGGAAGTCGTTCCAGATGTTGGTGAACTGCCAGATCAGCGTGACCACCAGGATCGGGGTGGACAGCGGCAGCACGATGCGCTGGAAGATCGTCCAGAAGCCCGCGCCGTCGAGCATCGCGGCCTTGATCAGTTCGTCGGGCAGGCCCACGTAGTAGTTGCGGAAGAAGAGGGTGGTCGACGCCAGGCCGGCCACCACGTGCACCAGCACCAGGCCGGAGATCGAGCTGGACATGCCCAGCCAGCCCAGCACCTGCGACATCGGCAGCAGCACGACCTGCATCGGCATGAACACGCCGAACAGCATCAGGCCGAACATCAGTTCGCTGCCTCGAAAACGCCACTTGCTCAGCACGTAGCCGTTGATCGCGCCCAGCGTCGTGGAGATCAGCACGGCCGGGATGACCATGAGGACCGAGTTGAAGAAAAAGGGCTTGAGGCCGCCGCAGTCGGTGCCGGTGCACGCACTCGACCAGGCCTTGGCCCAGGAGTCGAGCGAGGGGTTGTCCGGCAGTGCCAGCAGTCCGCCGGCGCGGATCTGGTCCATGTCCTTCAGCGAGGTCACGACCATCACGTACAGCGGCGCGAGGAAAAAGGCCGCAAACAGCAGCAGCAGCGACCAGATCACGAATCGGTGGAGTCTATGCATGTCAGTCTCGAGGGGCAGGGCCGATCGTCAGCGTTTGGTGCGCAGTTCGGAATAGAGGTAGGGCACGACGATCGCCGCCACCGTGGCCAGCATGATCGTGGCCGAGGCTGCGCCCAGGCCGATCTGCCCGCGTGAGAACGCCATCGTGTACATGAAGGTCGCCGGCACATCGCTGGCAAAGCCGGGGCCGCCGGCGGTCAGCGCCATCACCAGGTCGAAGCTCTTGATCGCGATGTGCGCCAACACCAGCAGCGTGCTGAAGAACACCGGGCGCAGGCTCGGGATGATGATGCGCCAGTAGATGCGTGGCAGGCTGGCGCCGTCGACCTGGGCGGCCTTGATGATGGAGTCGTCGATGCCGCGCAGGCCGGCCAGGAACAGCGCCATCACGAACCCGGTGGACTGCCAGATGCCGGCGATGACCACCGTGTAGATCGCCCGCTCGGGGTTGACCAGCCAGTCGAAGGTGAAGCTCTCGAAGCCCCACTGCTGCACCAGGTGCTCCAGCCCGAGGCCCGGATTGAGGATCCACTTCCAGGCCGTGCCGGTCACGATGAAGCTCAGCGCCATCGGGTAGAGATAGATCGTGCGCAACGCGCCTTCAGCCCGGATCTTCTGGTCGAGCAGGATGGCCATCAGCAGGCCCAGGGCCATGCCGCCGCCGATGAACAGGGTGCCGAAGATGCCCAGGTTCGTGAGCGCCACCCACCAGCGTTCGCTCTCGAACAGGGTGTGGTACTGCTCCAGGCCGACGAATTCGTAGTTGGGCAGCAGGCGTGAGGCCGACAGCGACAGGTAGCCGTTCCAGGCGATCAGGCCGTAGATGAACAGCATCGAGACGATGAACGACGGGGCAATGACCAGCTTGGGCAGCCAGGGCTGGTGAGGTCGGGCTGGGGACGGCATCGGTACTTTCGGGATCGAATTCGGCAGGTCCGGCAGACCTGTCGAGGAGCCCCGCACGGCAGGGGGCGGGGCAGGGGTCACGCCCCGCGCTGGCGGGGCGCAGCACCCGCCGGCCGGGGCAATCCGGCCGGCGTGGTCATCACTTCATCTTGGCCGCAGAGGCAATGCGGTCCATGGCTTCCTTGGCGGTCATCTTGTCGGTGTTCCAGAACTGGGACACGACGTCCTTGATCGCGCCTTCGGCGGCCGACGGCACGGCCATGCCGTGGGCGATCGACGGCACCAGCGAACCGGCCTTGGAGCTGGCGACGAAGTCCGTGGCCGACTGCTTGGCGCAGTCGTCGAACTTGGTCAGGTCCATGTTCAGGCGCACCGGGATCGAGCCCTTGTTCAGGTTGAAGACCTCCTGGAACTCGGGCGACATGATGGCGGCAGCCAGATCGCGCTGCGCCTTCACGTTGGCGTCGTTCTTGATCTTGAACATCGCAAAGCTGTCGACGTTGTAGGTGTAGGCCTTGCTCGAACCGGGCGATGCAGCGCAGACGAAGTCCTTGCCCGGCACCTTGCCCGCAGCCACGAACTCGCCCTTGGCCCAGTCGCCCATGATCTGCATGCCGGCCTGACCGTTGATGACCATCGCGGTGGCCAGGTTCCAGTCACGGCCCGGGGCGTTCTTGTCGGTGTAGTCCTTGACGCGCTTGAAGGTCGCAAGCACCTTCTCCATCGTCGGGCTCTTCAGGGCGCCCTGGTCGAGCTGCACCAGCGCCTTCTTGTAGAAGTCGGGGCCGCCCAGGCCCAGTGCCACGGCTTCGAACGTGGTGAAGTCCTGCCAGTTCTGGCCGCCATGCGCCACCGGAACCACCCCGGCCTTCTTCAGGGCCTCGGCGGCCTCGAAGAACTCGTCCCAGTTGGTCGGGACCTTGGCATTGGCCTTCTTGAACACCTCGGGGTTGGCCCACAGCCAGTTCACGCGGTGCACGTTGACCGGTGCGGCAACGTAGTTGCCCTTGTACTTCAGGCCGTCGGCGATGGCCTTGGGCAGCAGGCTGTCCCAGTTGTTGGCCTTGGCCACGTCGTCCATGTTGGCCAGCACGCCTTCGCGTGCCCATTCCTGGATGGACGGGCCCTTGATCTGGGCGGCGGCCGGCGCATTGCCCGACACCACACGCGACTTGAGCACCGTCATGGCCGAATCACCGCCACCCCCGGCCACGGCGAAGTCCTTCCAGGTGTGGCCCAGCGTCAGCAGCTTGCCCTTGAGCGCCGTGGCCGCCTTGGCCTCACCGCCCGACGTCCACCAGTGCAGCACCTCCACCTCGCCCGCATGGGCCAGGGCGGCGCCCATCAGGCCGGCGGCGGCCAGTGCGCGCGACAGGCGGCGGACGGTGCGATTCGTTTGCGTCATTCGTTTGCTCCTCGTTCTCGATGTGGATGTGGGCTGGTTTGGCCGAACGTCGATCAAACCAGTGCCGCAATGTTAAGACTTCGTTAAAGGTTCGACAATGAGGTATTAACATGGGGCTTTCCCTAGGGCCAGGGCGCCGGGACCCTGGCCGGCACCCACCTTCAGATGGCCAACGGCAGGCGCACCAGCGCGCGCAGCCCATGCGGCACTGCCGGCAGCAGCACGACCGAACCGTCGTGTCGCTCGACGATTTCCTTCACGATGGCCAGGCCCAGACCACAGCCACTGCCTTCGTGGGTGGCGCGCACGAAACGCTCGAACACCCGCTCGTGGATGCCATCATCGCGCGGCAGGCCGGGGCCGTCGTCTTCGACCTCGATGACGGCATGGCCGTCCTCGACGCGGGTGTGCACCGTGACGCTGGCACCTTGCCCGGCGTAGCGGATGGCGTTGTCGATCAGGTTCACCACCGCCTCGCGGATCAGCAACGCATTGCCCATGACCTCGATGGGCTGAGCCTGGCCCTCGTCGCAGCCCAGGTCCACACCGCCCCGCACGGCGCGGGGCACCAGCTCGGCGGTCACGTCGCGAGCGAGCTTTTGCACATCGAAGCGGCTGCGCGCCTGCACCGCGGCCGACTCGGGCTCGGCGCGTGCCAGCGTCAGCAACTGGGCCACCAGGTGGGCGGCGCGGGCGGCGCTTTCCTGCACGCGCTGCAGGCGGGCCTTGAGCGCGGGGTCGCTCGCCTCGGCCAGTGCCAGCTCCGCCTGGGACTTCAGCCCGGCCAGCGGGGTGCGCAACTGGTGCGCCGCATTGCTGATGAAGCGCTTCTGTACCGTCACGCTTTCCTGGACCTCGGCCAGCAGCGTGTTCAGCGCCTTGGCCAGCGCGCGCACTTCGGTTGGCGCCGACTCCAGCTGGATCGGGGCCAGGTGATTGGGGGCGCGGTCTTCGACCAGGGCGCGCAGCCGCAGCAGCGGCGCCAGACCGGTGCGGATGCCGCCCCAGACGATCAGAGACATCAGCACCACCAGGGCCGACAGCGGAAGCGCCGTGTCGATCAGGATCTGGCGGGCCAGTTCCTCGCGGCTGGCACGGCTCTTGGCCAGCTGCACGAGCATCTGGCGCGGCTCGTCTTCGTCGCCGTAGGCCAGGTAGAGCGCGGCCACACGCACCTGAACGTCGTTGACGGTACCGTCGTAGAAGTAGGGCTGGTCGAGCTTCAGTCCGGGGATCGGCGGCGGTGGCGGCAGGCGGTTGTTGCCCAGGATGAACTCGCCCGGCGGGGTGCTGACCATGTAGTAGACGCGGTCATCGGGATCGGTCTCGAGGATGGCCTGCGCCGCCTTGGGGAAGTCGATGAACAGGCCATTGCCGATCGGCTTGACCTGTTGCGCAAGCGCGCGCGACGACTGGTACAGGCTGCGGTCGATCGCCAGGTTGGCATAGCGCGCAGCAACGTGATAGGTGACGAAGGCAGCCGCCAGCCACAGCACCAGTTGGGGAATCAGCAGCCACAGCATCAGGTGGCGGCGCAGCGAACGCTGGCCCGGTGCCAGGCCGAGCCTGGCCTGCAGCGTGGCCCGCACGGGGAAGGTCACGGGCCGGCTTCCGTTTCCAGCAGGTAACCCAGGCCGCGCACCGTGCGGATCGAGATGCCCGACGGCTCGAGCTTGCGTCGCAGGCGATGGATGTAGACCTCGATCGACCCGGGGGCCGAGTCGGCTTTGCCGGCCTCGGCACGTTCGCCGCCGCGGTCGGCACCCCAGACCTGGGCGATCTGGTCCTTGGTGACCACCTTGTCGCGCTGGTTGAGCAGCAGATCGAGCAGGCTCCATTCCCGCGGCGAGAAGTCGACCACGTCCTGGCCGATCGTCGCGCGGCGGGTGTCGCGATCGAACTGCAGGCCACCGACCTGCTGCGCAGCCGAGGCCGGGGCAGGCTGCGCCCGGCGCAACAGGGCACGCACGCGCGCTTCGAGTTCAGGAAACTCGAAGGGTTTGGTCAGGTAATCGTCGGCGCCGGCGTTCAGGCCTTCGACCCGGTGCTCGAGGTCGCACAAGGCCGTGAGCACGAGGATGGGCTGGCCCGGCTTGGCCGTGCGCACCCGCTTCAGCACGGTCAGGCCGTCCACCATCGGCAGGCCGATGTCGAGGATCGCGGCATCGAACTGCTGGCGGGTGAGCAGGTATTCGGCCACGGCGCCGTTGTCGGCGGTCTCGACCTCGAAGCCGGCATGCTGCAGGTTGGCCACCAGCGCATCGGACAGGATCGCGTCGTCTTCGGCAAGCAGGAGTCGCATGCCGCAAGCTTAACGAAGTCTTTACGGTGTTTGAACCCGGGTCAGCCCGAGGGTGGCGTGTCCGGTTGCGGCTGCAGCAACCAGCGCTCGACATCGGCCAGCGGCATCGGGCGGGCGAACAGGAAGCCCTGGGCCTCGTCGCAGCCCAGCCGGGTGAGCCATTGCGCCTGCTCACGCGTCTCGACACCTTCGGCGACAACTTTCAGGCCCAGGGCATGCCCCAGGCCGACCACCATCGGCGCGATGCGCCCGGCGTCAGCCGAGCGACTGTGGGCAGCCACGAAGGACCGGTCGATCTTCAGACGATCCACCGGCAGGCGGTCCAGGTACGACAAGGACGAAAAGCCGGTGCCGAAGTCGTCGATCGACAAGCCGACGCCTGCGTTCTTGAGCCGGGCCATCGT
>CAMLSD010000112.1 GCA_946482595.1 uncultured Comamonadaceae bacterium | reverse complement strand
GCCGTCCACCTGAGTGTGGCGCCCTGGGCCGTGCACGACGGCCGGACCCTGACCTTGCAACTGGCCCTGCGCGACCGCCGAGGCGCGGCCGAGCCACCGCAGGTGGCCGTGCGAGTGCTGCTCGACAACGAGGAGTACCTGTTCGATCTGCAGCCGGCCGCCTGCCTGCCCACGCAGTGCACCCACCCGCAGACCACCGCATGGACCGCCCGGGTACCGGCCTGCCGCACCGGCCCGGCCACACGCTACTGCTTCCGGGTGCGTGCACCCGGCTGCACCCTGTGGCTTGCCGCCACCGGGCTGCACGAGGCCGTGCCGGCCCAGCATGCGCACTTCAGGCTGCTGCCGCCCGGGGTCGTGCCAGCCTGGCTGCGCGAGCAGGTGATCTACCAGGTGTTCCCGGACCGCTTCCACCGCGCGGCGCCCGACGGCCCGGCGCGGGACGACCCGCGCCGCCTGCTTGGCTGGGCCGAGCCGCTGCCCCAGGACGGCAGCGCACACCAGGTCTTCCACGGCGGCAACCTCGACGGAGTGCGCGAACGGCTCGATCACATCGAATCGCTGGGGGCCACCACGCTCTACCTGAACCCGGTGTTCTGCTCGCCCAGCAATCACCGCTACGACACCTCGGACTACTTCCGCGTCGACCCGCTGCTGGGCGGCAACGCAGCGCTGGTGCGCCTGGCGCAGGCGCTGAGAGCACGCGGCATGAAGCTGGTGCTGGACGCGGTGCTCAACCACACCGGCGCCTCGCATCCCTGGGTCAGCGCCGATGCGCAAGCCTCGCCCGCCGCCCCGGTGCGCTACGCCCGCGACAACGACGGCCGGCCGGTGTACTGGAAAGGGCATGACACCCTGCCCAAGCTCGACCATGCCCATCCGGCCACCCGGCACACGATGATCGACGGGCCCGACAGCGTGCTGCGCCACTGGCTGCGCCCGCCGGTGCAGGCCGACGGCTGGCGGCTCGACGCGGTCCACATGCTGGGTGACGGAGCCGGTGCTGGCCGCAATGCCGACCACCTGCGGGCGATGCGCGCCGCCGTGAAGTCCGAGCGGCCCGACGCGGCCCTGGTCGGCGAACACTTTGCCGAGGGCACCGACTGGCTCCAGGGCGACCAGGAGGACGCCTCGATGAACTACTGGGGCTTCACGCTGCCGCTGTGGCGCTGGCTGGCCGCGGCCGATCTCAAGGGCGAGGCCGCGCCGCTGTCGACCCCCGCCCTGGTGGACTGGCTGGCGCTGGGCCTTGCGCTGGTGCCCGGCGAGATCGCGCTGTCGCAATGGAATGCGCTGGACAGCCATGACACACCGCGCCTGTTCACGCTGCTCGGCGAACGCGTCGACGCCCAGAAGCTGGCCATGGCCCTGCAGTTCACCTTCCCGGGCACGCCGTGCCTCTACTACGGCGACGAGATCGGTCTGCCCGGCCACAACGACCCGGACAACCGCCGCTGCTTCGACTGGGACCCTGCCCGATGGCAGCCCGCACTGCTCGCCCACCAGCGCGCCTGCGCTGCATTGCGCCAGTCGCGCACCGAACTGCGCCACGGCGGCTGGCTGCCGCTGGGCCACGGTGAACACTGGTGGGCCTATGCCCGTGTGGTGGCCGGGCAGGCCACGGTGGTGGTGCTCAACCGTGGCGGAGAGGTCGAGCTGACGCTGCCGCTCGACGCCCCCGTGCTGCCGCGCGGCCATTGGGCGGCCTGGCCGCAGGGCTTCGGCATGCGCACGCAGCAACTGCACGCCGAGGCCTCGCCGCCGCGCCTGAACCTGCACTTCGACACGGCCGGGGTGGCCGTGTGGTGCTCGCAGGGCGACACGCCAGGCACTTAAGCTGGGGTTAATCACCCGCCCGCACGATCACGCTCCATGGTGCTGAAAGGCACCGCCACTGGAGTGTGCATGTCCCTGGCCCTGTCCCTCGCCGAACCCGACGGTTCGGCCCTGTCGCCCCCGCTGGCCGATGTTCCTGCCGGCGCGGCTGCCCCGTCTCAGACGGGCTGGCAGCTGCACGCGCAGGACAGCCCGCAGCGCGAGCAGGTCGAGCAGTTCATCCGCACGGTCTACGCGCAACGCCACGGCGCGCAGGTGCGCCAGTTCATGCCCTGGCTGGTGAGCCTGTCGGATGCCGGCGGGATCGTGGCCGCCGCCGGCTACCGGCTGGGCGACGAGCCGCTATTCCTGGAGCGTTACCTCGACCACCCGGTCGAACAGTTGCTGTCGCGCTCGGGCATGCCGGTGGCGCGGCACGCGCTGGCCGAAGTGGGCCACCTGGCGGCCACACGCGCCGGGCTGGGCCGCCTGCTCATCGTGCAGATGGGCCCGCACCTGGCATCGCTCGGTGTGGAATGGGTGGTGAGCACGCTGACGCAGGAGCTGCGCCACCTGTTCTCGCGCATGGGCGTGACCCCGCTGGCGCTGGGCGTGGCCGACCCGGCCCGGCTGGGTGCCGATGCGGCCGACTGGGGCCGCTACTACGACCACCATCCGATGGTGCTGGCCGGACACCTGCCACAGGCCTTGCGCCGCCTGCTGCGGCGCCAGGCCGCCGCGGGCCGGGCCGGTCACTGAGGGACGCGCGATGACATCTCCCTCGATGCCCCTCGCCACGCTGTTCGACGGTGACCACACCTGGCGGGCCGCCGAGCTCGACCGGGAGGTCGAACGGCTGCAGCAGACCCTGAGCGCCCGCGGCAGCCGCGTGCTGGCCACGCTGCTGGACAACACCGTGGCCTGGGTGATCGCCGATCGCGCGGCGCAGCGTGCCGGTGTCGTGCATGTGCCGCTGCCGCTGTTCTTCACGCCGGTGCAGATCGCGCATGCGCTGCAGGCCGCCGGCGTGGACACCTTGCTGGTGCCGCCCGCACATGCGGCGCTCTGGCCTGAGGCGCCGATGCACCCCTGCACGCTGGGCAAGGACACGCTGGCCATGCTGAGTCTGGCGCCGCGCCCCGCCGAGCTGCCGCCCGGCACGGCCCGCATCACCTTCACCTCCGGCACCACCGGCACGCCCAAAGGCGTGTGCCTGTCGAGCACCACCCTGGCGACGGTCGCGGCCTCGGTCGCCCAGGCCCTGGCGCCGCTGCAGATCGAGCACCACCTGTGCGCCCTGCCACTGGCCGTGCTGCTCGAAGACATCGCCGGCCTGGCGGCGGCCCGGCACGCCGGCGCCCGCTGCACGCTGCTGCCGCTGGCCTCGCTGGGCTGGAGCGGTTCGTCCGGCTTCGACGTGGTGCGCTTCGATGCCGCGGTGCGCGCACAGGCCCCGCACAGCCTGATCCTGCTGCCCCAGATGCTGCGCGCCTGGACGCTGCTGCTGCAGGCGCGTGCGCAACGCGCCCCCGACAGCCTGCGCTTCCTGGCCGTGGGCGGCGCCAGTGTGGGTGCCTCGGCGATCGCACAGGCACGTGCCGTGGGCATCCCGGCACATGAGGGGTATGGCCTGTCCGAAGGCGGTTCGGTCCAGACCCTGAACCTGCCCGGCGCCGACCGCCCGGGTTCGGTGGGCCGGCCCCTGCCGCATGCCCGCGTGCGCGTGGCCGCCGACGGCGAGCTTGAAGTGGCCGGCAGCCTGATGCTGGGCTACCTGGGCGACCGCTCGGCGCGCGCCGAGTGGTGGCCCACCGGCGACCTGGGCGAGATCGATGCCGATGGGTTCGTGCAGGTGCGTGGCCGCAAGAAGCATGTGCTGATCACCGCCTTCGGGCGCAATGTGTCGCCGGAATGGGTCGAGGCGGCCCTGCGGGCCGAGCCGGGCGTGGCCCAGGCGGTGGTGCTGGGCGACGGCCAGCCGGCGCTGTCGGCCGTGCTGTGGCCGACCGGCCCGCAGGTCAGTGACGCGGAGCTGGCACAGGCCGTGAGCCGCGCCAACGCCGGCCTGCCCGATTACGCCCGCATCCACCACTGGGTGCGTGGCCTCGCGCCCTTCAGCGCCGACAGCGGGCTGGCCACCCCCAACGGGCGGCCGCTGCGCCCGCAGATCGAGACCCTGCACCGCGACGCCCTGGCGTCGGCCGCGGTGCCCACCCCCTGACTCCGAAGGATGTCCCCATGAGCTTTCACGCCCGCCTGCTGCGCGACACCGAATCCGACCGCCTGGCCCTGACCCAGGTGCCGATCATCCAGGGCTGCCTGCGCGGCGAGGTGTCGCTGCCCAGCTATGTCGCCTTCCTGACGCAGGCTTACCACCACGTGCGCCACACCGTGCCGCTGCTGCAGGCCTGCAAGGTGGCGCTGCCGGCCCGCCATGCCTGGCTGGACGACGCGATGGACGAATACGTCGAGGAAGAACAGGGCCACGACGAATGGATCCTCGACGACCTGCGCGCCTGCGGTGTCGATGCCGACGCCGTGCGGCACGGTCAGCCCGCCCACGCCACCGAGGTGATGGTGGCCTATGCGTACGACCAGATCGCGCGGCGCAACCCGCTGGGGTTCTTCGGCATGGTGCATGTGCTCGAGGGCACCAGCGTGGCGCTGGCGCTGATGGCGGCCGACCAGATCCAGCAACGGCTGGCCCTGCCGGACGCGGCCTTCAGCTACCTGCGCTCGCACGGCACGCTGGACCGCGAGCACACGGCCCATTTCGCCTTGCTGATGGACCGCATCGAGGACGCGGGCGACCAGGCCGACATCGTGCATGCCGCACGGGCCTTCTACCGCCTGTATGGCGACGTGTTCCGCGAGCTGCCGCTGCCGCAGCCGGCGACACCGCCCGCGCAAGCCGCGCCCAGGCCGGTGCAGGAGGCGGCATGAAGCCCGAACTCGCACGTGTGGTGCTGACGGGTGCAACCGGCGGGATCGGCCAGGCCACGGCGGCCGCCTTGCTGGAAGCCGGCGCCTCGGTGCTGATGGTCGGCCGCTCGGCCGCCCGGCTGGCCGCGCTGGAGCGCCAGCTGCTGCACGCGCAGCCGCAACGGCGCCATCACCTGGCCTGGCAGGTGGCCGACGTCTGCACCGAGGCCGGTGTGGCGGCGGTGCGTGCGGCAGCGGACGCCTGGCAGGCCAATGTGCTGGTCAACAACGCGGGTGTGCCGAGTTTCGGCCGCTTCGACACGCTGGGGGCTGACCATCTGGCCGAGGTGCTGAACACCAACCTGCTGGCACCGATGCGGCTCACGCAGGCCCTGCTGCCCGGGTTGCGGCAACGCGGCGCGGCACAGGTGATCCAGGTCGGCTCGGTGCTCGGTCGGCTCGCCCTGCCCGGCCATGCGGCCTACTGCGCCAGCAAGTTCGGCCTGCGCGGCTTCACCGAAGCGCTGCGGCGCGAACTGCGCGGCTCGGGTGTCGTGATGCAGTACCTCGGGCCGCGCAGCACCCGCACGGCCTTCAATGACGAACGGGTAGATGCCTACCACGCGGCCACCCGCACCCACGTCGACACGCCGCAGGTGGTCGCCCGGGCCGTGCTGGACCTGCTGCAAAGCGAACGCGCAGAAAGGTTCCTCGGCTTCCCGGAGCGGCTCGCCGTGAAGCTCAATGGCCTGGCGCCCACCTGGATGGATGCGGTCTTCGAGCCGCATCGTCGCCACCTGGCCACGCCCGACGCCGCCGACGTCCCCACCCCTCTTCCGACCCGGAGCACTTCATGAGACTGCCTTCGTTCCCTCCTGCCGACACGGGCCTGCCGCGTCGCACCCTGCTTCGACTCGCAGCCGCCGGCCTGGCCGGCGCCGGACTGCTGGGCGCTGCCGCCTGGCCCGCCGCCGCCCGCGCCGCCAGCGTCGAGGACAGCATCACCGAGCTCCAGCACGACTGGGAGGTCGTGCGCTACCAGACACCGGCCGCCGAACGCGAAAAGCGTTTCGAGGCGCTGGCCACCAAGGCGCACAAGGTGAGCGAGACTTTTGCCGGGCGCAGTGAACCGCTGGTCTGGGAAGGCATCATCGTCAGTTCCTGGGCCGGCGAGAAGGGTGGGCTGGGCGCGCTGGGCCTGGTCAAGCAGGCGCGCTCGCTGTACGAGGCAGCGATCCGCATCGACGGCACGGTGCTCGACGGCTCGGCCTACAACAGCCTGGGCGTGCTGTACTACAAGGTGCCGGGCTGGCCACTGGGCTTCGGCGACAAGGCGCGCGCGAAGGAGCTGCTGCTCAAGGCCCTGTCGATCAACCCCCGCGGCATCGACCCGAACTTCTTCTATGCCGAATACCTTGCCGAGACCGACCAGCCGGCCGAGGCCCTGACCTACCTCGAACGCGCCTTGCAGGCCCCGCCCCGCCCGGGCCGCCAGGTGGCCGATACCGGCCGCCGCGAAGAGGTGCGCGCGCTGATGGACAAGCTGCGCGCCCGGGCGCAGTGAGGGGGTCACTGCGGTGATGGACGGCCGGGTTCGGGCCCCGTATCCTGCCGGGGCCCGTGACCCTGCGGCCCTGCCGCCTTGCCGCCCATGCCGAACCGTCCCTCCGCCCCCGTCGGGCTGTACCTCGGGGTTGTCCAGTTCCTGTTTGCGTTGTGCTGGACGATCTATGTGATCTACCTGCCGGCGCTGGCGGCCCAGGTCGGCATCGCGCCCGGGCTGGTGATCTACATCCTGATGCTGGACCAGCTGGTGTTCATCGCCAGCGACTATGCGATGGGCGTGATGTCCGACCGCATGTCGCGTGTGGTCGGCCGCCTGGGACTGGTGGTGCTGTGCGTGACGGTGGTGTCGTGCCTGGCCTTTCTGCTGCTGCCGCTGGCGGCCGGCACCGGGTCGCCGGCGCTGTTCCTCGCGCTCACGCTGGCATGGTCGATCAGTTCGTCGGCACTGCGTGCGCCCCCGCTGACGCTGGTGGGCCGCCACGCCAGCAAACCCGCCCGCCCGGGCCTGGTGGCGCTGTCGATGCTGGGCCTGGGGGTGGCCGGCGCGCTCGGCCCCTACCTCGGCATGGCGCTGCGTGGTGTCGACCCGCGGCTGCCGTTTGTGGTGTCCAGCGTCGCACTGGCCCTGGCCACGCTGGGCATCGTGGCGGCCGAGCGGGCTCTGCGCACCGCAGCGGCGGGCGCGTCCCCGGTCAGCCCGGCCCGTGAAGCCCCGCTGCCGCCGGTGCCGCAGGCCGCCGCCTTCGTGCTGGCAGCCTTGCTGGTGGCACTGGCCTTCCAGGTGCATGTGTTTTTCAACAGCGGCCCGCTGTACCTGCGGCATGCCGCTGCCGACCAGCTGCCCTGGCTGCTGCCGGTCTTCTGGGTCGGCTTCAACCTGGGCCTGTGGCCGGCCAGCCTGGCCACCCGACAGCTGGGCGCGCTGCGGGTGATGGGTGTCTCGGCGCTGGTGGCCGGCGCCGGCACCGTGCTGCTGGCCCTTGCGCCCCAGCTCGAAGCGCTGGTGGTGCTGCAGGCCCTGGTGGGTGCGGCCTGGGCGGGTGTGCTGATGAGCGGGTTCTCGCTGGCACTCGATCTGGGCCACACCGGCCATGAAGGGCGTCTGGCAGGTGCCCTGTCGTCGGTGCTGGCCCTGGCCGCGCTGCTGCGCCTGGGCACGGCATCCGGCGGCTGGCAGCAGGATGACGGCCTGCGCTGGCTGCTCTCGTGGACCCCCAGCCTCGCCTGGCTACTGGCTGCCGGGCTGTTGTGGGGCCTGTGGCTGGCCTGGGGGCGGAGCCCCTCGTCCACGGCCTGACCGCGGGCCAGGACGGCGCGCGCTTCAGGCCGCAAAAGCCAGCCGCGCCACGACACCCGTGCCGTCGGCACCGGTGTCGTAGCTCAGCGTCAGGCCGTGCAGGCTGGCAATGCGCTGCGCGATCGACACCCCCAGACCCGTCCCGCCTTCATCCTGCCCGTCGGGACGATAGAACCGTTCGCCCAGGCGTTCACGCTGCTCGGCGCTGAGTGCCGGGCCGTCGTTCTCGACCTGCAGGCCGTCGACCGCAAAACGCAGGACCACCGTGCTGCCCCGCGGCGCATACCGCACGGCGTTGTCCAGCAGGTTGCGCAGCATCACGCCCAGCAGGTGGGCATCACCCAGCAGCGCAAACGGCGGCACCGGCTGGCCCAGCGCATCACGCGCCTGGGGCCATTCGCAGGCCAGCTCGATCTGGCGGCGCTCGGCCAGGGCCAGGCAGTCGCTCATGACCTGTTCGACGATCACCGGCCAGTCGATCTCGTCGTGCCCGGACAGCGTGGCAGCCGCCTCCAGCCGCGACAGCGCCAGCATCTGCGTCACCAGCCGATCCATGCGGTCCAGCCCGGCGCCCAGCTTGGCCTCGGCCTCGCGCCGCTCGGGCCCCTCGGCGGCACGGCGCACGACATCCCACTGGGCGCGCAGCACCGCCAGCGGGGTGCGCAGCTCGTGCGCCGCATCGGCGGTGAAGCGACGCTCGCGTGCCAGCGTGTCGTCGATGCGACGGAACAGGCCGTTCATCGCGCCCACCAGCGGCGCCAGTTCGGCCGGTACCTCGTTCGACGCCACCGGCTTCAGGTCGGACGGCCCGCGCGCCGCCAGTTCGGCGGTCAGATGCCGCACCGGCGCCAGGGCCTGGCGCACCGCCCAGGTCATGGCCAGCAGCAGCACCGGCAGCACCAGCAGCCACGGCGCAAGCTGGCTGGCGGTCAGGTTGAAGACGATCTCGTCACGCTCGTAGGCCTTCTGGCCTGCCGCCACCAGCCAGCTGCCATCGAAGGACTGCAGGTAGTACACCCGCCAGGCCTCGCCATCGAGCGCCAGGTCGATAAAACCGGTGGCCTCGGCGCGGCGCGGCAGCGACACCCCCTCGCGGTCGGCCAGCAGCAGCCGGCCGGTGCCGTCCCACACGGCGATTGCCAGGTCGTGCAGGTCGGCCTCGCCGATGTCGCCGTCACTCGCGCCGTCCGCACCCGGTGTGGCCCCCCCGGCGGCTGCCACCGACGGGTTCAGTGTCACCTGCACCTGGCGCGCCAGGCGGATCATCTCGGAGTCGAACAGCTCGTTGACCTCATGACGGGCACGGTCGATCGACACCACCAGCGCCACGCCCCACACCACCGGCGCGCAGATCAGCAGGTAGATCAGCAGTCGGCGCTGCAGCGTCATGCGTCGTCTTCCACCGCCCCCAGGGCATAACCGACCCCGCGCACCGTGCGCACGATGCGCGGGTCGATCTTGCGGCGCAGGTGGTGCACATGGACTTCCAGCGTGTTGCTTTCGGGTTCGGCACCGCTCCAGTCGTAGAGCTTTTCCTGCAGCAGCGCTTTCGACACCACGCGCCCAGGGTGCGCCATCAGCGCTTCGAGTACGGCCATCTCGCGGCCGGTGAGTTCGACCGCACGGCCCTGCCAGGTGACGATCCGGGTGGCGGGGTCATAGCCCAGCGGCCCGTGACGCCACACCGACTGGGCCCGGCCGTGGCTGCGCCGCACCAGCGCACGCAGCCGCGCCGCCAGCTCGTCGATCGTGATGGGCTTGACGAGGTAGTCGTCGGCGCCCGTGTCGAGGCCGGCGATGCGCTGCTCGACCCCGTCACGGGCGGTGAGGATCAGCACCGGCACCGACAGCGCACGCTGTCGCCAGCGCCGCAGCCAGTGCATGCCGTCCTGTCCGGGCAGCCCGAGGTCGAGCACGACCCCGTCATACGGGGTGCCGTCGAGGGCCGCATCGGCCTGCGCCCCATTGCGAAACCAGTCCACGGCATGCCCGAGCTGGCGCAGGCCGGTGGACAGGGCATCCCCAAGCTGGGCATCGTCTTCAACGATCAGGAGGCGCATCTGAAATCTCGCAGGCAGGCCAGGATCATAGACACTGCGGCCACGCCCCCGACACGTCCGAGGGCGAATGCGGGCACCGTTGCCTGTGCGGCATCAGGGCGACGAAGGCACTGTCTCGTCCAGCACCTCGTTGATCAGCTCGACGAGTTCTTCATGCGTGTGCTGCTTGTGCATGAGCCGCCGTACGCCCAGGCTGTGCGCGGCGTTCACCAGCTCGTCGGAGATGTAGCCCGAGGTGATGATGACCGGCAACTGCGGCCACTGTCGCTGCAGTGCACGCGCCAGGTCCAGGCCGGAGAACTCGGGCATCGCATGATCGGTGACCACGATGTCGGGGCGACTGGTGGCATCGGCCAGCCGCTCCAGTGCCTCGCGGCCATGCCGGCAGCAGGTGACCTCGAATCCGGCGCGCCTGAGCAGGCTCTCGACCATCAGCACGATGACCTCGTCGTCGTCGACATACAGCACATGCCGCCCGCGTGCACCGGCCTGGGCTTCGCCGGGCGCCGCGCCGGTGTCGGACGCCGCCCCGACCGGCGGCGCCGGCACATCGGCCAGCGGCAGGTAGAGGTGGAAGGTGCTGCCCTCACCCGGGGCTGACACCACCTGGATCGTGCCGCCGTGGCGCTTGACGATGCCATGGGCCACGGCCAGCCCCAGGCCCGTGCCCCGGCCCACCGGTTTGGTGGTGAAGAAGGGTTCGAAGATGCGCTGTCGCGTGGCCTCGTCCATCCCGATGCCGTTGTCGCGGACCCACAGGTGGGCGCGACGTTCTCCGGCGGGCACACCGATCTCGCGTGCCAGCGTGTAGTCGATCTGCTGCTCGTCGACCCCCACCTCGATCACCCCGCTGCCGTCGGACAGGGCATGCCAGGCATTGGTGCACAGGTTGAGCAGCACCTGCTGGATCTGCGTGGCATCGACATGGACCACGATGGCCGGCTCGCTCAGCGCAGCATCGAGCCGCACCGTGGCCGGCAGCGTGGCGCGCAGCATGCTGAGGGTTTCGGCCACCAGCGGCTGCAGGGGCTGCAGCGCCGGGGCCAGGGCATCGCGCCGGCTGAAGGCCAGGATCTGCTGCACCAGCCCACGCGCGCGCACCGCAGAACGGTGCACCTGCTCCAGGCCGGCCTGCGCGGCATGATCGGCCGGCAGGTCCTGGCGCACCATGGCCACATGGCCCAGGATGGCTGCGAGGATGTTGTTGAAGTCGTGCGCGATGCCGCCGGCCAGCGTGCCCACCGACTCCATCTTCTGAGACTCGCGCAACTGGGCCTCGAGCAGGCTGCGCGCCGCCTCGGCCCGGCGCTGTTCGGTCAGGTCGGTGCTCACACCCGAGACCCGCACCACCCGGCCCGATGCATCACGCACGATGTGGGCCCGCGAGCGGATCGGCACGTCGTGACCGTCGCTGTGCCGCAGATGGAGCTCGACCTGGTAAGTGTCGCGCCCGGCGGCCTGCGCCTCTTCGAAGGCGGCATCCACCCGGGCCGCATCCTGCGGGCTGGCCAGGCTGCGCCAAGCGGCCGGCGAGGCCGGCAGGCTGCCTTCGTCGCGGCCCAGCATCTGCCACCAGCGCGGTGAGTAGTACATCTCGCCAGTCGTGAGGTCCCAGTCCCACAACGCATCGTTGGCGGCATGCAGGGCCAGCTGCAGGCGCTGCTCCGAACGACGCAAGGCCAGTTCGGCCTGCACGCGGGGTGTGATGTCCAGGTGGGTGCCGACCATGCGTTGCGCCTCGCCGTGTTCGTTGCGCTGCACCACCTTGCCGCGGTCGAGGATCCAGACCCAGTGGCCGTCTCGATGCCGCATCCGGTGTTCGGACTCGTACAGCTCGACATGCCCCTGCAGATGCGCCTGCAGCCGTGCCTGCACGGCCGGCCAGTCATCGGGATGGACACGCTGCGCCCAGGCGTTCGGGTCGGACTGCACCTCGGCCAGCTCCACGCCCAGCATCGTGGCCCATCGCTGGTTGTAGACGCAGGTGCCGGTGTCGGCCCGCCAGTCCCACAGGCCCAGGTCAGCCCCGTGCAGCGCCAGGGCCAGCCGTTCGGCCCCTTCGCGGGCCTGGGCCTCGCGCTGCGTGGCCAGCGTCTGCGCGGTGCGCCGCTGCCACTGCACACCGTACAAGGCCAGGGCGGCCACGAGCGCCAGGCTGGCCAGCATGCCGGTGTGCAGCACGGTGCGTGCACGCCATGCCGCCGTCACCGCCCCCGGGTCGCGCCCCACGAACAGCACGAGCGGCTTGTCGAGCTGCAGCTTGCCCGCACTCTGGCCGATGCGCCGGCCGATGGACAGGCGATCCAGGCCGCCGGCCGTTCGCCCGGTCAGCACGTCCTCGTCACGGCCGCTGGCCACAAAACGCGAGAAGAAGCTGCCCGGCTGGCTCACGTCCGTGGTGGCCAGATGCGGCGCAGGCGGCACCTGCAGCACGATGCGGCCGCGGCCGTGAATCAGCGTGGCGCGCATGTCTGGCGCGTACAGCACGGCCTGCAGCAGCCCCTCGAAGTAGGTCGGATCGAGCACGGCCGCCACCACACCGGCAAAACGCCCCTCGCCATCGTGCGTGGCACGTGACAGCGTGATCGACGTGCGTCCATCGAGGGTTCGAAACGGCGACGACACATACAGGCGCTGCGGGTCGCCGCCCGTCAGGGCTGCCACGAATTCCTCGCGGTACCGGAAGTCACGGCCGACCAGCTCGGGCCGGTTGGACGCACGAACCACCCCTTGCGCATCGGCCACCACCAGTGTGCGCACCCCCGCCAGCAGGTCGGTGAGCACGACCAGGCGCTGCTGCGCCAGCGGACCCAGGCGCCCGATCGCCTCCAGCGAAAGTTCGTCACGCACCACGGCCAGTCCATGGCTGGTGGCCTGCAGCTCGCGCAGCAGGTTTTCTGCGATCACATGCGACTGCAGGCGCAGGCGTTCGACCTCGGTCTCGCGGGTGTCTTGCAGGCTGCGCCCGGCCAGCACGGTCAGGGCCACGGCGCACAGCACGAGCAGCCCCGCGAGCACCAGCCATTCCAGACGGGCCCGATGATCCCGGGGAGGTGCAGGCATGTTCATGATCCGGCGCGCATCTGTGCGGATCATCGCAGGCGGCACATCGCTCGGGCAAGGCGGCGCCGAGCCGGGCTTACCCGCATTCAGGCCGGCGCGGCCTGCGTCGCCCCGGCGGTCTGCCACTGGCGCAGCTGCTCGTGGCTGGCGCCCACCCCGCCGCACACGACAACCAGCACCTGCCGGGCGGCGCCCAGCGCCTCGTGCCCGGCGGGCGTGCCCAGGGCGGCCAGCGCCGCGCCGCAGGCCGGCTCGACGATCACGCGGTGTTCGTCGGCCAGGCTCAGCGCGGCCTCGACCGCCTGCGCGTCGCTCACTACCACGCTGCGCACCGGATGACGTTCGCGCACGTGGTAGGCGGCATCACACACCTGACGCGCGCCCAGCGACGTGGCGATGCTGGTGATGGCCTCCAGCGCAAGCGGCCGCCCGGCCTGCCAGGCCTGCGCCAGCGAGTCGGCGCCGGCGGTCTCGACGGCCAGCACCGGCACGTCGCTCCAGCCCTGGCGCTGCAGGCCTTCGACCACACCGCACAGCAGTCCGCCCCCGCCCACCGACAGCACCACCGCATCAGGCCGCAGGCCGGCAGCGGCCACCTCGTCGATCAGGCTGGCGTGCCCCTGCCACAGGAGGGCATCGTCGAACGGGTGCACAAAAGCCCGCTGCGCCGACACCAGGGACTGCGCCAGGGCGTTGGCCTCGTTCCAGTTGCTGCCATGCACCACCACGTCAGCGCCCTGCCGGGCGATCAGCGCACGCGCACGCATCGACGTGGTCTGGGGCACCACCACCGTGACCGGCAGGCCCAGTGCACGACCTGCACAAGCCACCGCCAGCCCGGCGTTGCCGCCTGAAGACGACACGAAGCCGCGCGCGCCGTGCCGTGCATGCCATTCGCAGGCATGCCCCACACCGCGCATCTTGAACGAGCCCGAGGGCTGCAGGGCGTCCATCTTGAGCCAGACCGAGCGCGCACAGCGCTCGCCGAACGACAGGGATTCGAGCAGGGGGGTGACGATGTGCAGGGGCATGGCGAAGGTCTGAAACGTCGACACCGGATTGTCACGGACGGGACAGGCATGCCCGCCCGCGGTGCAATCTAGAGGCAAACCCCCATTTCACCGTAGAGAAACACCTGATGTGTCTCATGTCAGCCTTGGGTCAGAATCGCGGCTCTTAACGGAGCACAAGATGGAAAAGACTTGGCTGAAGCACTACCCCGAGGGAGTCCCGCACGAGATCGACGTGGCCCAGTACCAGTCGCTCGTCGCCTTGCTCGAGGAAAGCTTCCAGAAGTACCGCGACCGTCCCGCCTACAAGTTCATGGGCAAGACGGTCACCTTCGGTCAGGTCGATGATCTGTCGCGCGCCTTTGCAGCCTATCTGCAGGCCCAGGGCCTCGAAAAGGGGGATCGGGTCGCGATCATGATGCCCAACGTGCCGCAGTATCCGGTCGTGGTGGCGGGCATCCTGCGTGCCGGGCTGGTGGTGGTCAACGTCAATCCGCTGTACACGCCGCGCGAACTGGAGCACCAGCTCAAGGACTCCGGCGCCAAGGCCATCGTCATCATCGAGAACTT